>DASPIO010000352.1:0-6048 GCA_035629155.1 Azospirillum sp.
TGCCTCCTCAGCAGCGCCAGCGATTCCCTGATCTCGCTGGCGGCCGCCTCGATCTCGGCCCGCATCGCGGTACCTCCTCGTCAGCCTGGGGTTGGACCATGTTCGGACCGGGTTATGTAGCGCCTCGCCCCCGGATTTGCATCCCCTTTTCGCCACACCCCGTCGGGCAAGGCGTCAGTACAGCCCGCCCGTGCCCAGTGTCGCCGCCGACGGCGGTGCCGCCGCCGGGCCGCCGCCGCCGGCCGGAACCGCGCCGAAGCCGGGCGTTCCGAAACCGGGTGCGGCGGTGCCGTACTCCGATCCGGGCACCGTCCCCGTCCAGGCGCCGCCGCCGCCGTGCTGGCCGGAGCCATCGAGCACCGGGGCCGGCATGTCGGGGTTGGGCTCGGTGCCGGGCAGGAAGGCCTCCCAGATCACCTTGCGCTCCCCAGGCTGGGCCAGTTGCCCGGTTTCCGGGTTGACGCGGACAAGGCGCAGACCCGGCGGGACGCGGAACGGCGTGGCCGGCTTGTCCTTCAGCGCCGCCTCCATGACGTCCTTGAAGATGGGCACCGCGGCCGAGCCGCCGGTCTCCTTGGCGCCCAGCGAGCGCGGCTGGTCGAAGCCGATGTAGGTGCCGACCACGAGGTCCGGCGAGAAGCCGACGAACCACGCGTCGTTGGCGTCGTTCGTGGTGCCCGTCTTGCCGGCCAGCGGCTTGCCCAGCGACAGCAGCCGGGTCGCCGTACCGCGCTGCACCACACCTTCCAGCATGGACACCATCTGGTAGACGGTGCGCGGGTCGTTGACGCGCTCGCGGGTGTCCGGCACCCGGGGCGCCGGCAGGTCGCCGGACCACGCCACGCTGCCGCAGGTGTCGCAGGGGCGGTTGTCGTGGCGGAAGATGGTCCTGCCGGTGCGGTCCTGCACGCGGTCGAGGAAGGTCGGCTTGATGCGCTTGCCGCCGTTGGCGAGCATGGCGTAAGCGGTGGTCAGGCGCAGCACCGTCGTCTCGCCCGCGCCCAGCGACATCGGCAGGTAGGGCTGCAGGGTGTCCACGATGCCGAAGCGCTCGGCCGTCGCCTTCACCTTGTCCATGCCGACGTACTGGGCGAGGCGCACGGTCATGACGTTGCGCGACTTCTCGATGCCCGCGCGCAGCGGCGTGGGGCCGTAGAACTCGTGGCTGTAGTTCTCCGGCCGCCAGATCGGCTGGCCGCCGCCGGGGTCGTACTCGAACGGCGCGTCCATCACCAGCGAGGCCGGGGTGAAGCCGTTGTCGAGCGCGGTCAGGTAGACGAACGGCTTGAACGAGGAGCCGGGCTGGCGCTGCGCCTGGGTGGCCCGGTTGAACACGCTCATGTGCGGCGAAAAGCCGCCGACCATGGCCAGCACACGCCCGGTGTGCGGGTCGAGCGCCACGAGGCCGCCCTGCACCGCCGGGATCTGCCGCAGGCCGAAGGTGCCGGGCGGCAGGTCCTTGCCCTTGTCGTCCTTCGCCACAGGCTCCACCAGCAGGATGTCGCCCAGCTTGGCGACATCCGACGGCTTGCGGATCTCGGGGCCGAGGCGGTCGTCCTTCACCGAACGCGCCCACTTCAGCTCGGCCAGCGGGATGCGCCCGCGCGAGCCGTCGGGCAAGCCGATGTCGAGGCCCGCCGGCTCGTCGTCCTTCAGCACGACGGCGGTGCGCCAGCCCTCGCTGCCCGGGGGCGGGGGCGTGGCGGCCAGCTTCTTCGCCCAGTTGTCGAAGTTGTCCATCCGCCCGACCGGCCCGCGGTAGCCGTGCCGGCGGTCGTACTGGATGAGGCCGCTTCGCAACGCGCGGGTGGCGACCGTCTGCAAAGTCGGGTCCATGGAGGCGCGCACCGACAGGCCGCCCTCGTACAGCGCCTGTTCGCCGTACAGCTTGACCAACTCGCGGCGAATCTCCTCGGCGAAGTACTCGGCGGTGACGGCTTCCGTCTCGTCGCGCTTGCGCACGACCAGCGGCTCGGCCTGGGCGGCGCGGCCCTCCTCCGGCGTGATGTGGCCGTCCTCGACCATGCGGCCGATCACCCAGTTGCGCCGGGCCAGCGCCGCCTCGCGCTGGCGCTCGGGGTGGTAGTTGTTGGGCGCCTTGGGCAGCGCCGCGAGGTAGGCGGCCTCGCCGATGGTCAGCTCGTCCAGCCCCTTGTTGAAGTAGTTGAGCGCCGCGGCGGCCACGCCATAGGAGCGGAAGCCCAGGAAGATTTCGTTCAGGTACAGCTCGAGGATGCGGTCCTTGCTCAACGTCCGCTCGATGCGGATCGCCAGGATGGCCTCCTTGATCTTGCGGGCGAACGACACCTCGTTGGTCAGCAGCATGTTCTTGGCGACCTGCTGCGTCACCGTGGAGGCGCCCACCGGCCGGCGGTCGGAGCCGAAGTTCTCCACGTTGGTCAGGACGGCGCGCAGGATGCCCAGCGGGTCGATGCCCTTATGCTCGTAGAAGCTCTTGTCCTCGGCCGAGAGGAAGGCGCTGCTCACCCGCCTGGGGATCGAGTCGATCGGCACGAACACGCGCTTTTCCGAAGCGAACTCGGCGAGCAGGCGCCCGTCGCCGGCGTAGACGCGCGTCGTCACCGGCGGCTGGTAGTCGGCGAGCTTCTTGTAGTCCGGCAGGTCGCGGTCATAGTGGTCCACCACGTAGACCAGACCGCCGGCCCCCGCCAGCCCCAGCATGACCAAACCCATCAGTACCGTCAGGAGGAACCGCATCGCCAATCCCAGTTCAATGCCCGTTCCGGGCCGAATTCAGGGCGCCCGTGCCCTTACGGCGCAACGCGCCCCGCGGCAGAACGGCCCACAGGTTGCTGCGGCGCATCCTACACCCGGCGGGCGGGTCGCGCCGACTCCAACGTTGGATTGGCAGGAAAATGTGACACCCACAAGGCGCCGGCAAGAAGGTGGTAGGTGCTATGAGCGTGGCGCATCAAGCGTCGACGGGCGGCCACCGCACACCGCCGGTCAACCGGCCCCGGTCACGGCCGCCGGCCGCCCAGCCACTTGAAGTAGGTGTCGATGCCGCGGGTCATCGAGCGGGCCAGCCGCTCGCGGTGCTGCTGGCTGTTCAGCAGGCTGGCGTCCTGCGGGCTCGACAGGTAACCCATTTCGACCAGCACCGAGGGAACGTCCGGCGCGGTCAGCACGGCAAAGCCGGCCTGCCGGTGCGGCTTGCTGGGCAGCAGCGTGATCTCGCGCCCGACATGCTCCAGCGCCACGCTGGCGAAGCGCTTGGAATGGTTCATGGTGTCGCGCTGCGCCAGGTCGATGAGGATGCTGGCCACCAGGTCGTTCTCGGCTGAAAGGTCGAGCCCGGCGATGGCGTCGGCGCGGTTTTCCTTGGCGGCCAGCATTTCCGCCTCGCGGTCGGACGCCTTGTCGGACAGGGTGTAGATCGACAGGCCGCGCACGCTGCCGGTGCCGATGCTGTCGGCGTGCAGCGAAATGAACAGGTCGGCGTCGGCCTCGCGGGCGATGGCGACGCGTTCGCGCAGGCGGATGAACACGTCCTTGTCGCGCGTCAGGCGCACACGGTAGCGCCCGGTCGCCTCGAGCTGCTGGCGCAGCTCGCGCGCCACCGCCAGCGTGATCTCCTTTTCATAGCCCCCGCTCACGCCAATGGCGCCGGGGTCCTCGCCGCCGTGGCCGGGGTCGATGACGACCATCGGCTTCTCCCGCGCCGGCGCCGGGCGGGCCTGCGGCGGGGGCGGCGGCACGGGAACGACGACGGCGCGCGCCGGCTGCGCGGCGGGAGGCGGCGGCGGGGACGGAGGCGGTACGGCGGCGGCGAGGACCTTGGGCTCCCCCCCACCCTCCACGGCGCGGCGGCCCCGGTCGAACTCCGCCCGGCTGACGCCTTCCAGGTCGATGACGAGGCGCGGACGGTGCCCCTCGCGCGGCGGGATCATGAAGGCTTCGCGCACGCGCACCGGGCCGCTGGTGTCGAGGACGAGTCGCCCCCCGCCAGCCGCCGGCTCGTAGCGGTAGCGCTGCACCAGCCCGCGGCCCGCCACCGCGGCGCCGGCGCCGGACCAGGCGAGGTCCGGCAGGTCGACGCTGACGCGGTAGGGATCGGCCTCCGCGGTGACGCGGAAGGCGACGGCCTCGCTCACCTCCAGAACGAATCGGGTCTTGTCCGGGTGGACCCCCAGACGCGCGTCGATCACCGCCGGCCGCCCGGCCGACGGCGACAGCGGCAGGGGAAGCGCCGCTGTGGTCTGGCTCTGCGGCGCGGCGGCGCGGGCCGGCGACGGGGCGCTCGCACTCCATGCGGCCCCGAGCAGGACCGCCAAGGCGACCACCAGCGCGAGAAATCGGGGCATACCAACCACCAGAACGGACGACAAGGACCGACGGTCTACCTATAGCTTAGACGAATCAACGCGTTCAACGCGGACGGTGAGACGGCGACTCATATGGCGGCACCTGTGGCCCGCGCGCATCAGCGTGGCACGCCGCCCGGCGGCCGCCGCGGCGCGTCAAACCGGGGATCGGCCGAATTCACCCGTTGTGCAAGCAATCGCGCTTGTCTATGGTAGCCCTGCGACATACCGCGATCCGCAAGCCTCCGTCAGGGGGCGGCGGCGTCGCCCGCGGAATGGGTCCGACCGGCTTGCCTTTTCGGTCGCGTTCCGTGTGGTGGCGCTCTTGGATGTGCCGGTGACTGAGGATGAAACCTCGAAGCTGGTTTCGGCCGCAAGGCCGGAGCCCGGATGCCGCGGCTCGGATCGTCCTGGCAGCTCTGGAAAGCGCCGTTCGACGACCCCCCGGGCAGGCTCCGCACGCTTCGCCAAAACGATGACGTTGCCCCTGCGTCCGTTTGGTCGCGCGGGCGTCCGGGCGGCGTCATGGGGATCTTGAATGAAGCGTATGCTGGTGGACGCCACGCACCCGGAAGAGACACGGGTCGCCGTGGTCAGTGGAAACAGGCTCGAGGAGCTCGACTTCGAGATCGCCTCGCGCAAGCAGCTCAAAGGCAACATCTATCTGGCCAAGGTGACGCGCGTCGAGCCGTCCCTGCAGGCGGCCTTCGTCGAGTACGGCGGCAACCGGCACGGCTTCCTGGCCTTCTCGGAAGTCCATCCCGACTACTACCGGATCCCGGTCGCCGACCGCGAGGCGCTGATCGCCGAGGAGCGCCGGCAGGAGGAAGAGGCCGAGGCCCGCGCCGAACGCGCCGAGCAGCGCGGCAGCCGGCGGTCGTTCGCCGAGGAGATCCAGCCGGAGGAGTTCTCCGAGCGCATCTCGCCGATGCCCTCCCCCATCGAATCCGATGACGAGAACGGCGACGACAACGGCGACGACAACGGCAACGCTGGCGCCGATGAGGACGCCGGCCGCACCGAATACGTCGCCGGCGACGGCGGATACACCGAAACCGCCACCGAGACCGCTGTCGAGGCGTACGCCGAGCAGGGCGCCGGGCCGGACCCCTACCAGGCGGGCGACGTGGCCGTGGCCGAGGCGGGCCAGCCCGAAGACCCCGCCGTCGCCGACGAAGGCGGCGAGACCACCGTGTCCCGCGCCCACGAAGAGCACAACGCCGAGGCCCAGCCGGCGGCGGAGGCGGAGAACGTCGACGTCATCGGCGGCGACGACGTCGAGGAGGTGCACCGCCGGCGCACCCGGCCGCTGCGCTCCTACAAGATCCAGGAGGTGATCAAGCGCCGGCAGATCATGCTGGTTCAGGTCACCAAGGAGGAGCGCGGCAACAAGGGTGCGGCGCTGACCACCTATCTGTCGCTGCCCGGCCGCTACTGCGTGCTGATGCCCAACACCGGGCGTGGCGGCGGCATCAGCCGCAAGATCACCAATCCGGCCGACCGCAAGCGCCTGAAGGAAATCCTGTCGGAACTGGACATTCCGGACGGCATGGCGGTCATCCTGCGCACCGCGGGCCTCGAACGCTCGAAGCAGGAGATCAAGCGCGACCTCGAATACCTGCTGCGCCTGTGGGACGACATCCGGGAGCAGACGCTGAAGTCGTCCGCCCCCTGCCTCATCTATGAAGAGGCGAACCTCATCAAGCGCGCCATCCGCGACCTC
>DASPIO010000353.1:0-3887 GCA_035629155.1 Azospirillum sp.
GGCGATGCGGGCGAGGCGCGGCGCGTTCAGGCTGTTGTGGTCCCAGCCCATGCGCATCTTCAGCGTCACCGGGATCTTCACCGCCTTGACGGTGGCCTCCAGGATGCGGCCGGCCAGCGCCTCGTCGCGCATCAGCGCGGACCCGGCGTAGCCGTTCACCACCTTCTTCACCGGGCAGCCGAAGTTGATGTCGACGATGGCCGCCCCGCGGTCCTCGTTCAGCTTCGCCGCCTCCGCCATGACCTGGGGCTCGCAGCCGGCGAGTTGCACGGCCATCGGCGACTCCTCCGGCACGGTCTCGGCCATGCGCAGGGTCTGGCGGTTCTCGCGGATCATCGCCTGGCTGGCAATCATCTCGGACACGACCAAGCCGCATCCGGTGCGCTTGACCAGACGGCGGAATGGCAGGTCGGTGACGCCCGACATGGGGGCGAGGATCACCGGATCCGACAGGGTGATGGGACCGATCTGGATGCTCATCAGCTTTGCCGTGTCTTGGATGGCGGTGTCTGGGGCCGAGAAAAATGCCCGATCGCTGGGCAGATCAGCAATTTGCTGTGATTTTGAGCAGGTTAACACGCGGATCCGCCGCGGCGCAAGGCCGAGCATGGCCAATGGGTATAGGAGATTCCGACGCCTTGCCGGCTAGGCGAGAAGGACGTTCATCACGAATTTGACGCCTGGATAGGCAAGCGTGAGCAAGAGATAGGCGATCAGCACCAGACGCGCCGCCGTGCGCCCGCGCACGCCGGTCCTTGCGTGCACAAATAACAGGCCGCCGATGACCACAAAAGTGGCAATCGAGAACAGGGCCTTGTGGTCCAGGTGGAACGGCACGCCCTTCTCGTAATGCAGGACCGCCATGCCGGTGAGGAGGCCGAGGCCCAGGACCACCTCCGACGCGGCCAGCAGCCGCACCTGCAGCCGCTCGCTCTCGGCCATGGGCGGCAGCAGGCGGGTGAGAGCGTTCGGCCGCTTGGCCTTCAGCGCCCGCTCCTGCAGGAACGCGGCGAGTGAGGCGACGGCCGCCAGCGTCAGCAACGCGTAGGTCACCACCGACACGGCGATGTGCAGCAGGATCCACAGTTCCGGCGCGGTGCCGCGCAGCAGCGGCTCGCGCATGCCCTGGGTCGCCGCGGCAACCACACCGACGGCCAACAGATAAGGCAGCAGCAGCGGGCTGAGCCGCCAGGCCGAGCGCGTCAGCGCGGCCAGTCCCAGGAACAGCGCCATCACCGTGGCGATGGTGACCCACAGCGCGGTCGACAGCCCCGTGTGCCACGCCGCCCCCACCTGCGCCGCCGCCCACAGGGATGGGCCGAGGAAAGCCAACGCCAGGGCCCCCCAATAGGTGGCCGAGCGCCCTCCCCCGCCGATGCCGGCGAGCGCCCCATAGGGAAACAGGGCGGCCGGCACCAGGGCCAGCAGCGCCGTCAGGCTGAAGAGCAGATTCTGCGACATGCGCCTCCGTCCGCACCTATGTCCCGGCTTGAGTCATCTTGGCGGATTACCGGGGACAGGCTAGGCTCCGCCGCGTCGCCGTCAAGTCTGCATTTCACCCGGACCCATCTCCCATGCCTTCCTGCATCGCGTTGATCGTCGCGGCCGGCAGCGGCCAGCGCTTCGGCGCCGAACGTCCCAAGCAGTACCACAAGCTCGCCGGTCGCCCCGTTCTGCGCCACACGGCGGAGGCGTTTCTGCGCCATCCCCAGGTGACGGCGGTGCGCGTCGTGATCAACCCCGCCCACCGCGAGCTTTACGACGACGCCGTTGCCGGCCTTGGCTTGGCGGAGCCGGTGAGCGGCGGCGCCACCCGCCAGGAGTCCGTGCGCAACGGGCTGGAGGCGCTGGCCGCCGCCTCCGATGATGCTCCCGATCTCGTGCTGATCCACGACGCCGCGCGCCCGCTGATCGATCCCGACACGATTTCCGCCGTGATCGCGGCGCTGGAAGCAGTGCCCGGCGCGATCACCGCCGTGCCGGTGACCGACACGCTGAAGCGCGGCGCCAACGGCCTCAGCGCCGGCACGGTGGACCGCGCCGGGCTGTGGCGCGCGCAGACGCCGCAGGGCTTCCGCTTCGCCGACATCCTGGCGGCGCACCGCGCCGCGGGCGGCCTCGACCTTACCGACGACGCCGCGGTCGCCGAACGGGCCGGGCTGGCCGTCGCCCTGGTTCCAGGCAAGGAGGAGAACTTCAAGGTGACGACCCCCGACGACCTCGCGCGCGCCGGTCGGCTGGTCCTGGCCGCGCTGCCGGACGTGCGCACGGGCTCCGGTTTCGACGTGCACCGCTTCGCCAACGGCGACCACGTGATCCTGTGCGGCGTGCCGGTGCCGCACGACCGCAAGCTGGAGGGCCACTCCGACGCCGATGTGGCTCTGCACGCGCTGACCGACGCGTTGCTGGGCGCGCTGGGCGCCGGCGACATCGGCAGCCACTTTCCGCCCTCCGATGCGCAATGGAAAGGCGCCGACAGCGCCCGTTTCCTCCGCCACGCGGTGGAACTGGTGCACGCGCGCCGCGGCATGATCGCGCACGTCGACGTCACCGTCATCTGCGAGCGGCCGAAGGTCGGCCCGCACCGCGCCGCCATGGTGGCCCGGCTGACCGAGCTTCTGGGCATCGACGCCGACCGCGTCAGCGTCAAGGCGACGACCACCGAGAGGCTGGGCTTCACCGGCCGCCAGGAGGGCATTGCCGCCCAGGCGGTGGCGACCGTCCGCCTGCCGGGGTAAACTGGCACGAAACGGTGGAGGCACCATGTTTCCCCAGCATATTCGCGAACTTGCGGCCAAGCTGCTGGCCGAATACGGAACGGCCGGCTACACGGTCGCCACGGCCGAGTCGTGCACCGGCGGCCTGATCGCCGGCGCGTTGACCGACATTCCGGGCTCCTCCCGCGTGGTTGAGCGCGGCTTCGTCACCTATTCCAACGTCGCCAAATCGGAGATGCTGGGCGTGCCGCCCAGCCTGATCCTCGCGCACGGCGCCGTCAGCTCAGAGGTGGCGGTGGCCATGGCGGTCGGGGCACTCGCCCATTCCAAGGCGGACGTGACGGTGGCGGTGACCGGCGTCGCCGGCCCGGACGGCGGCAGCGAAGCCAAGCCGGTGGGACGCGTTTACATCGCCACGGCGGTGCGCCGCGGCCCGGCCAAGCACAAGGAATATACCTTTCCCGGCGACCGCGAGGCGGTACGCCTACAGACGGTCGAATGCGCGCTGGAGCGCCTACGCGCCGCCAGACCCGATAGCAACATGCGGTAGGTGGAAAAGGAACCCCACCAGGGATGACCCGGTGGGGCCTGTCGGCAGAGACCTCTGGGCCCCGCGCCGTTGGTCAGAACGGGATCTCGTCGTCCAGATCGTTGTGTTGCGGCTGCGGCGCACGTCCGCCGCCGCCACCCTGACCACCGCCCTGGCCGCCGCCGTAGCCACCGCGACCGCCACCACCGTAGCTGCCACCGCCGCCACCGCCGCCCGACTCGTAACCGCCGCCGTAGCCGCCACCTTCGCCGCCTTCACGGCCGCCGCCCATGAAGTCGATCTCGGCCACGCGCACGGACATCTGCGCTCCGCGCGTGCCGTCACGCTTCTCATACTCGCGCAACGTCACCTCGCCGGAGACGACCACGCCCTTGCCCTTGGTCAGGTGCGGCGCCAGCGATTCGGCGCGACGCCCCCAGATCGAGCAATCCACCCACTGGGTCGTCTTGCGCTCGCCAAAGCCCACGTCGTTGGCGACACGGAAGCCCAGCACCTTCTCTCCGCTCTGGGTCGTGCGCAGTTCCGCGTCCGCACCGAGCCGCCCCGTAAAGGTCCACACGTTCATCGCTGCATCTCCTAAGCGCGAGTGTCCCGACATCCCTACCGGCCCGATCGGCCGC
>DASPIO010000354.1:0-27141 GCA_035629155.1 Azospirillum sp.
TTGGCCGCGCCGCTTCCCATCGCGAGAGCAACGGCGGCGCAGCCCGCCAGCAGATACCGATTCATGATGTTGCCTCCATCCTGGCAGCAAATTGTATAGCCGGGTCAACTTCCAGGCTGTGACTGTCCTACGCACCTCAGCGGACGCCAGCAAGCCGTAAAGTTCAAAATTGCAGCTTTCATGGAACAGTGTGTCTAACGGACCACACCGCGGAGGAGGCCCAAGCGGGTCTTTCCACGCCGCGCCGACGCGCATCCGCTGTTGCGTGATCCGATGGTTTTATGGTCTTTTCTGCGGCATCCGCGCGCGAGCCCGCCTGCGGCATCCCACTGTCCTGAGATGTGTTTCAGACCATGCGCCGCTTTCGCACCGCCTTCTTCGCCCCCGTGATCCTCGCGTCGCTCGCCGTGGGCGGATGTTCGAGTTGGGGCGGCCAGACCGAAACCCACAGCGAGCAGCTCAAGCGCGAGTCCTACAAGTTCGGCAGCGTCCTCGGCGGCGACGGGGGCCTGAGCCTCTTCGGCGGCAACAAGAAGAAGGGCGAGCAGGACGGCACCGGGCTGGGTGTCAACGGCTTCCTGTGGCGCGCGTCGCTCGACACGCTGTCCTTCATGCCGATCGCCTCGGCTGACCCGTTCGGCGGCGTCATCCTCACCGACTGGTACACGCCGCCCGAGACGCCGAACGAGCGCGTCAAGGTCAACCTCTACATCCTCGACCGCCAGCTTCGCGCCGACGGCGTCCGCGCCTCGGTGTTCCGCCAGCAGCGCGCCGGCGCCGACTGGCGCGACGCGCCGGTCGATCCCGGCACCTCGTCGACGCTGGAGGACTCGATCCTCACCCGCGCGCGCCAGCTCCGCATCGCCCAGGGCGCCGCGCAGTAACGGCACGGAAGGAAGGGTGGGGCGGCGTCCCGGCGACGGCCGCCCCCGTTGGATTTTCGGATTTGCAGGAACGGAACAAGTCAACCGCCATGTCGCGCTACAACGTCAAGGAAACCGAAGCGAAGTGGCAGGCGGTGTGGGAGCAGCGGGCCTGCTTCGCGGCCCGCGAGGACGCCGCGCGGCCCAAGTACTACGTGCTGGAGATGTTCCCGTACCCGTCGGGGCGCATCCACATGGGCCACGTCCGCAACTACACCATCGGCGACGTCATCGCGCGCTACAAGCGGAGCAAGGGCTTCAACGTCCTGCACCCGATGGGCTGGGACGCCTTCGGCCTGCCCGCCGAGAACGCCGCCCTGGAGAAGGGCGTGCACCCGGCCAAGTGGACGCGCGAGAACATCGCCGCCATGCGCGCCCAGCTCAAGTCCATGGGCCTGTCGGTCGACTGGGACCGCGAGATCGCCACCTGCGACGTGGAGTACTACCGCCACGAGCAGAAGATGTTCCTCGACTTCTACAAGGCCGGCCTTGCCTACCGGAAGGAGTCGTGGGTCAACTGGGATCCCGTCGACAACACCGTTCTGGCCAACGAGCAGGTGATCGACGGCCGCGGCTGGCGCACCGGCGCGCTGGTGGAAAAGCGCAAGCTGTCGCAGTGGTTCCTCAAGATCACCCATTTCGCCGACGACCTGCTGAAGGGCATCGAGGAGCTGGACCGCTGGCCCGAGCGCGTGCGGCTGATGCAGGAGAACTGGATCGGCAAGTCCACCGGCGTGCGCTTCCGCTTTGAAATCAAAGGGCGATCGGAGCGGCTGGAGGTCTTCACCACGCGGCCCGACACGCTGTTCGGCGCCTCTTTCGCGGCCATCTCGCCGAACCACCCGCTGGCGGCCGAGCTGGCGCAGGGCAACCCCGAACTGGCCGCGTTCATCGCCGAGTGCAACCGCCTGGGCACCAGCGAGGAGGCGATCGAGACCGCCGAGAAGCGCGGCTTCGACACCGGCCTCAAGGTCGTCCACCCGTTCGACCCGAGCTGGGAACTGCCGGTCTGCGTGGCGAACTTCGTGCTGATGGAATACGGCACGGGCGCTATTTTCGGTTGTCCCGCGCACGACCAGCGTGACCTCGACTTCGCCCGCAAGTACGGCTTGGCCGTCACCCCCGTGGTCATCCCGGAGGATGCCGACCCGGCCACCTTCACCATCGGCGACGAGGCCTACACCGGCCCCGGCGTGCTGCGCAATTCCGCCTTCCTCGACGGCCTCGACGTGGAGACCGCGAAGGAGGAGGCCGGCAAGCGCCTGGAGGCGGCGGGGCAGGGCGAGCGCACCACCCAGTACCGCCTGCGCGACTGGGGCGTGTCGCGCCAGCGCTACTGGGGCTGCCCGATCCCGATGATCCACTGCGAGTCGTGCGGCGTCGTGCCGGTGCCGGAGGACCAGCTCCCCGTCGTGCTGCCGGAAGACGTCACCTTCGACAAGCCCGGCAACCCGCTCTCGCACCACCCGACGTGGAAGCACACCACGTGTCCGTCCTGCGGCAAGCCGGCGGTGCGCGAGACCGACACCTTCGACACCTTCATCGAGTCGTCGTGGTATCCGGCCCGCTACTGCTCGCCCCACGAGGAGAAGGCCGGCTTCACGCGCGAGGCGGTGGACTACTGGATGCCCGTCGACCAGTACATCGGCGGCATCGAGCACGCGGTCCTGCACCTGCTCTATTCGCGCTTCTGGACGCGGGCGCTGCGCCATTGCGGCTACTGGGACATCACGGAGCCGTTCGCCGGCCTGTTCACCCAGGGCATGGTGAACCACGAGACGTACAAGGACGCCGGCACCGGCGGCTGGCTGTCGCCGGCCGACATCGTGAAGAACGACCGGGGTGAGATGGTCCGCGCCGACAACGGCGCGCCGGTCACCGTCGGCCGCGTCGAGAAGATGTCGAAGTCGAAGAAGAACGTCGTCGATCCGGCGAACATCATCGACTCCTACGGCGCCGACGCCGCCCGCCTCTTCATGCTGTCCGACAGCCCGCCGGAGCGCGACCTGGAGTGGACCGAGGCCGGCATCGACGGCGCTTGGCGCTACATCAGCCGCCTCTGGCGCATGATCACCGAACCGCCGGTGGATCTCCCGGCCGCCGGCACGCCGCTCCCGGCGGATCTCGGCGACACCGCCCAGGCGGCCCGCCGCCTGATCCACAAGGCGATCTCCGGCGTCAGCGACGACCTGGAGAAGTTCCGCTTCAACAAGGCCGTCGCCCGCGTGCGTGAGCTGTCCAACGCGCTGGGCGAGCTGGACGGCAAAGGGCCGGGCGAGGCCTGGGTGCTGCGGGAAGGTTTCGAGGCGCTGGTGCGCATGATCGGCCCGATGATGCCGCATCTGGCCGAGGAGCTTTGGACGCAGCTCGGCCACACCACGCTTCTGGCCGACCAGCCCTGGCCGGAGGCCGACGCCGCGCTCGCCACCGATGACACCATCACGGTCGCCGTGCAGGTGAACGGCAAGCGGCGCGCCGAGATCGCCCTGCCGCGCGATTGCGCGAACGACGTCGCGCAAGCCACGGCACTGGCCGATCCGAACGTCGCCCGCGCGATGGAAGGCAAGCCGGCGCGCAAGGTCATCGTCGTACCGAACCGGGTGATCAATGTCGTGGTCTAGACGCAGCGTGCTCACCGCGGCCGGGGCCGTCGCCCTGCTGGCCTTCCTGCCCGGCTGCGGCTTCCAGCCGCTGTACGGCGACCGTTCGGCCGGGGCTGACGCCGCCGACAAGCTGGCGCAGGTCGGCATCGCCAACATGCCCGACCGGCATGGCCAGCAGCTCCGCAACCTGCTGATCGACCGCTTCTACCCGGACCAGCGCCCGGCCAGCACCACGCACCGGCTGGAAGCCTCCATCACCGCGTTCGAGCAGAAGCTGGCGCTGCGCAAGGACGCCTCGGCGGAGCGCGCGCAGCTCGTCCTCAACGTGCCCTACCGGCTCGTCGACACCAGCACCGGCAAGGTGGTCTTCCAGGCCAGCAGCCGCGCGCTGATCGCCTACAACGTGCTGGAGGAGCACTACGGCGCTCTGCAGACCGTGGACAACGCCTACGAGCGCGGCCTCATCCAGGTGTCCAACGAGATCACCAACCGTGTGGCGATGTACTTCGCCCGCGGCAGCTGAGGCGACCGCAGGCCCGTGAAGCTCCAGGGCAAGGCCATCGACGCGTTCCTTCGGAACCCCGATCCGAAGGTGCGCGCCGTGCTGCTCTATGGTCCCGACGCCGGCCTCGTGCGCGACCGCGCCGCTGCCCTCGGCCGGCAGGTGGTGCCCGACCTCGCCGATCCGTTCCGAGTCGCCGAGTTCTACGGCAAGGCCCTGGCCGACGATCCGGCGCGTCTGGCCGACGAAGCCGCAGCCATGGCGCTCACCGGCGGCCGGCGCCTCGTGCGTGTGCGCGACGCCGAGGACGCCACCACCGCCGCCTTCGCCAGCTTCTTCGCCAACCCGCCGCCCGGCGACACGCTGATCGTCGCCGAGTCGGGCGACTTGAGCGCCCGGTCCAAGCTGCGCCTGCTGTTCGAAGGGGCCGACGGCGGTGCGGCCATTCCCTGCTATGTGGAGGAAGAGGGGTCGCTCGGCCGCGTCGTCGCCGACCTGCTTCAGGCGCACGGGCTGCAGGCCGACCCCGACGCCATCGGCTTCCTGGCCGCCAACCTCGTCGGCGACCGTCTGGTGGCGCGCGGCGAGGTCGAGAAGCTGGCGCTCTACATGGGCACCGAGAAGCGCGTGACGCTGGAGCACGTGCAGGCCTGCATCGGCGACAGCGCGACCCTGGAGATGGACCAGCCCGTGTGGGCCGCCGCCGACGGCGATTTCGCGGGCCTCGACCGCGCGCTGGCCCGCCTGTTCGCCGAGGGCATGGTGCCGGTCCCGATCCTGCGCAGCGCACAGCGCCATTTCCAGCGCCTGCACCTCGTGGGCGCGCAGGTCGCCGCCGGCAAGTCACCGGAAGCCGCCGTCGAATCGCTGCGCCCACCGGTCTTCTACAAGATGAAGGCGCGCTTCACCGGGCAGGCCCGCCGGTGGACGCCGAACCTCGTCCGCCAGGCGCTCGACCGGCTGACCGAGGCCGAGGCCGAGTGCAAGCGCACCAACATGCCCGACCAGACAATCTGCGCCCGCGTCCTGTTCCAGGTCGCCTCGCTGGCCCGCCGGTAGGGCAGGGCAGTAACGCTTAAGGGTGGGACGCTTAAGGGTGGGGTGCCTGGACGCGCCCTGCGTCCGCGCAATCTTCCCTGTGCCCGTCTCCATTGCCGTGCACCGGAATGCGCTCCGCCGTCCTTCACGCCGCCGCCTTCGCCGCACTCGTCGCCGCCGCCCCGGCACCGGCGGCGACGCTGGAGCTGGACTTCACCGCCTATGGCGGCGGCCTGCGCATCGCCGAGGGAACGCTGCGCCTGAACGCCGACGGCACGACCAGCGGCCCCTACCAGATCCGCCTGGACGCCGGCTGGGCCTCCTGGATCACGCTCTTCACCAGCTTCCGGTACGAGGCGGAGGCCGCGGGCACGCTCGGCAACCCGTCCGTCAAGCCGGCCCGCTTCAAGAGTGAGCGGCGGCTGCGCCGCAAGCACGACGTGATGCGGATGGACTACGCCGGCGCCGTTCCCGCCGTGCGCACCGAACCACCGCGCGATCCCCACGACGCCACCCTCGTGCCCGAGGAGGCCAAGCGCGGCACCGCCGACCCGCTGAGCGTCGGCGCCGCCGTGATCGCCGCCGCCGGAAGCCGGGCGGCCTGCACCGGCCGCTACCCCGTGTACGACGGACGCCGCCGCTACGACCTGTTGATGACGCCACTCGGCCGCGAGATCCTGGAGCCGTCCAGCCGACGCACGGCGGCCGGTCCCGCCGACGTCTGCCTGGTCACACTGCGCCCCGTCGCCGGATTCCAGAATGACCACAATCCGGAGCGATTCTTCGTCAACGGCGTCGACCGTACGGCCAAGGTCTGGTTCGCGCGCGTCGGGCCGCAGGGCAGGGCGGTGCCGGTGCAGATGGAGGTGGAAACGAACGTCGGAACGTTTTACGTGCACACCACCGGCGTGCGCGTCACGCCGTGACTACGCGGCAACCGCCCGGAACACAGCGGCGCAGCCGACCAGTTCCACTTCCGGCCGGGCAAAGCGCTTGGCCAGTTCGGCCCGCAGGCCCGCGACGGTGTCGTCCCGGTTCGAGAAGACGCCCTTGGCGTTGTAGACGTCCATCAACCGTTGCGCCGCGCGGCTGCGCGGGGCGTCGCCCTGCACCAGCGTCGCGCCGAACACCACCGCGCCAGGGTTCATCAGCGGCCGCAGGTGGTCGAACGCCACGGCCTTCTCCGCCATCCGGCCGGGCAGGCAATGCAGCAGGTACATCAGGCCGACCGAATCGAATCCGCGCCCGTCGTAGGCGATGGGCGCCAGGACGTTGCGCCGCAGCAGCTCCGGAGCGTGGCGCGCGGCGCCGGCGCCCGCGTGCTTCAGGCTGTTGGGGTTGAGGTCCATCAACGCCAGCCGCGGCGCGGGGGAGGGGAAGCGGCAGCGACCGAGGTAATAGCCGGTGCCGACACCCACATCCAGGTGATTGGCCGACAGGTTGGCGTCGTACTGCGCCCGCAGGCGCGCCGTCGGACACTTCCAGATCCAGTGGTTGGAAACCCCCAGCACCCAGAAATCATAGACCCAACGCAGGACCCAGTCCTTGTAGGCCGCCTGCCCGGCGTGCACCGCCGCATCCGTCATGCCGCCTCTCCCGGCGTTCAGCGCTCGCCGCCCAGGCGGCGCAGCACGTCGTCGAGCTGGTCGAGCGTCTGGTACTGGATGACCACCGAGCCGGCCTGCCCCTGCGGGTTGATCGACACCTTCAGGCCGATGGAGGCCGAGATCTCCGCCTCCAGGTTCAGGAGGTCGGCGTCCTTGCCGGCACCGTCGCCGCGCTTCGCACCCTTCGGCTTCACCGCCTCGCCGCCGCGCACGAGATCCTCGGTCTGGCGCACGTTGAGGCCGCGCTTGAGCACCTCGCGGGCGACGTTCACCGGATCCTCGACGGAGAGCAGGGCGCGGGCGTGGCCGGCGCTCAGCTCGCCCTTCTCGACCATGCGCTTGACGTCGTCGGGCAGGCCCAGCAGGCGCATCATGTTGGCGACGTGGCTGCGGCTCTTGCCGACCACGCGCGCCAGATCCTCCTGCGTGTGCTCGAACTCCTCCATCAGGCGCTTGTAGCCATCGGCCTCTTCGAGCGGCGTCAGGTCCTCGCGCTGGATGTTCTCGACCAGCGCGATTTCGAGCGCTTCGGCGTCGGTGAGCTCGCGGATGACGACCGGCACTTCCGGCAGGCCGCCGAGCTGCGCCGCGCGCCAGCGCCGTTCGCCGGCGATGATCTCGAACTGGTTCGACGCACCGCCGGACACCCGGCGGACCAGCAGCGGCTGGAGGATGCCCTTCTCGCGGATCGACTCGACGAGGCCCTTCAGCGCCTCGTTGTCGAACTGGCGGCGCGGCTGGTAGCGGCCGGGCTGCAGGTACTCGATCGGCACGGTCTTGGACTGCCGCACCTTGTCGAGGGCGGAGTAGTCCTCGGTCTCTTCGCCGAACAGCGCCGAAAGCCCGCGGCCAAGGCTGGCGCGACGGCCCGAATCCGAACGTTTGGCCTCGTCGCTCACGCCGCCAGCCTCTTCTCACGGCGCAGCACTTCGCCGGCCAGGTTGATGTACGCCTGCGCGCCCGGGCAGCGCATGTCATAGATGAGCACCGGCTTGCCGTGCGACGGCGCCTCGGAGACCTTAACGTTGCGCGGGATCACCGTGTCGTAGACCTTTTCACCGAAGAAGCCGCGGACGTCGGCCGCGACCATGTCGGAGAGGTTGTTGCGCTTGTCGAACATGGTCAGCACGACGCCGTGGATGTCCAGGTTGGGGTTGAAGGTCCGCTTCACGCGCTCGATCGTGCGCACCAGATGGCTCAGACCCTCCAGCGCGTAGAACTCGCACTGCAGCGGCACCATGACCGCGTTCGCCGCGACCAGCGCATTCAGCGTCAGCAGGCCGAGCGCCGGCGGGCAGTCGATCAGCACGTAATCGTATTCAAGGGCGCTCTTGGCGACCGCCTCGCGCAGGCGGAACTCGCGCTGCTCGGCGTTGACCAGCTCGATCTCGGCGCCGGACAGCTCGACCGACGAGGTGACGATCGACAGGTTCGGCACGTTCGACGGCACCGCCGCTTTCTCCAGCGGCATGCCGTCGAACAGCACGTCGTAGCTGCCGACGCCGCGCTTGGCCCGCGGGATGCCAAGGCCGGTGGAGGCGTTGCCCTGCGGATCGAGATCGACCACCAGGACGCGCTTGCCGACGGAGGCGAGGGCGGTGGCCAGATTGATGGCGGTCGTGGTCTTGCCGACGCCTCCCTTCTGGTTGGCGATGGCGATCACGCGGACTGGGGTCATGGCGGCCTCTCGTTGAGCCTTGAAGCGTGACGACGGGGAGCGTGACGGGGAGAATCTCGCGGGGTCAGACACGGGCGATACCACTCAGGCGCAGGATGGTGCCGGTCGAATCCGTGAGGCTGTCGAAGCGTTCGACCCGCATCTTCCAATATTTGGTGGTAGCGGTCAACTCGTCCTCCACATTTTGGCCCTTGAGAAACACCGCCGTTCCGTCGGGGCCGAGAAACGGATGCGCCCAGGTCAGCAGGTCCGCCACCGGCGCCAGGGCGCGCGCGGTCACGGCGTCGGCCGGGAAGGGGTCAACCGCCTCGATCCGCTTGTTGTGCACGGTGACGGACGCGTCCGTCGCCCGCGCCGCTTCGCGCAGGAAGGCTGCCTTCCGGGCGTCGCTCTCGATCAGGTGCATCTCCGGGACGCCGAGGATCGCCAGCACCAGACCGGGTAAGCCGGCGCCGCTTCCCAGGTCGACCACGACTCGGGCCCCCTCCGGGAGCAAGGGGCGGAGCTGCGCCGAATCGAGGAAGTGACGGCCCCACACGTCGTCCAGCGTCTTGGGGCCCACGAGATTGATGCTCTTCTGCCATTTGCGCAGGACGGCCTCGTAGGCCATGAGGCGCTCCAGTGTTTCACGTGAAACACCGGTGGCGCGCTGGAACGCCGCCGCGTCGGTCCGCGCCATCACGCCACCTTCGCGTCGCGCCGCTTCACGTGGCGCAGCAGCGCCACCAACGCGGCCGGCGTGACGCCGGGGATGCGGGCCGCTGCGCCGAGCGTCGCCGGCCGCGCCTGCCGCAGCTTCTGCCGGATTTCCGTCGAGAGGCTGCCGATCGCGTCGACATCGAGATCGTCGGGCAGGGCAAGCTGCTCGTCCTTGCGGAAGGCGCGAATGTCCGCCTCCTGCCGGTCCAGATAGCCCGCATACTTGCCGTCGATCTCAAGCTGCTCGCCGATGTCGTCGGCCACCGCCTCCAACGCCGGCCAAACGCGCTTCAACACCCCGAGGTCAACGTCCGGGTAACGCAGCAGGTCAGCGGCGGACCGGCGCACGCCATCCTGGTTCACGGCGATGCCCAGGCGCTGCAGCTCGGCCGGTGTCGCCTCCAAGGAGCGCACCAGGGCGCGCGCGGTGTCGAGCGCCAACGCCTTGCGCCCGAACGCGTCGGCCCGCCCCGATCCGACGCAGCCGACGGACAGACCCTTCGGCGTCAACCGCTGGTCCGCGTTGTCGGCACGCAGCAGCAACCGGTACTCGGCGCGCGAGGTGAACATGCGGTAGGGCTCGTTGGTGCCGCGCGTGATCAGGTCGTCGATCAACACGCCGATGTAGGCGTCGGCCCGATCAAGCACGAACCCCTCCGCGGCGCCGCCCGTGAGCAGGGCGGCGTTGATCCCGGCCATCAGCCCCTGTGCCGCCGCTTCCTCGTAGCCCGTTGTGCCGTTGATCTGGCCCGCGAAGAACAGGCCGTCCACGCGCTTCGTCTCCAACGTCGGCTTCAGCTCCCGCGGATCGACGAAGTCGTATTCGATGGCGTAGCCGGGGCGGACCATCACCGTGCGCTCCAGGCCCGGCATGCTCTTCAGGATGCCGAGCTGCACGTCGCGGGGGAGGGAGGTCGAGATGCCGTTCGGATAGACCGTGTCGTCGTCCAGCCCCTCCGGCTCCAGGAAAATCTGGTGCCGTTCCTTGTCGGCGAAGCGGACGACCTTATCCTCGATCGACGGGCAATAGCGCGGCCCGGTGCTCTGGATCTGGCCGGAGTACATGGGCGCCCGATGCAGGTTGGCGCGGATCAGCGCGTGCGCCTCCGGCGTCGTCCAGGTGATCGCGCAGTCCACCTGCGGCGTGTCGATCCGCTCGGTCAGGTAGGAGAAGGGTGGGGGCGGCGTATCGCCGGGCTGCTTCTCCAACGCGTCCCAATCGATGGTACGCCCGTCGAGGCGCGGCGGCGTGCCCGTCTTGAGGCGGCCGAGCGGGAAGCCGAATCGCGCCAGCGCCTCGGACAGCCCCAGCGACGGCGCCTCGCCGACGCGGCCGGCCGGCGTGGTCTCCTCGCCCATGTGGATCAGGCCGCGCAGGAAGGTGCCGGTGGTCAGAACAACCGCGCCCGCGGCGATGGTCTCGCCAGCGCCCGTGACCACGCCGGCGATACGACCGCCGTCCACGATCAGGTCCTCGGCGCCGCCCGCCTCGATCCACAAACTTGCCTGCTCCGCCAGCGCCGCCTGCATGGCGCCGCGGTACAGCCGGCGATCGGCCTGGGCGCGCGGACCACGAACGGCCGGACCCTTCGAACGGTTCAGGATCCGAAACTGGATGCCGGCCCGGTCAATGACCCGTGCCATGAGCCCGTCCAGCGCATCGATCTCCCGAACGAGATGCCCCTTGGCCAGCCCGCCGATGGCGGGGTTGCAGGACATCTCACCGATCGTTTCGACCTTGTGCGTGAGAAGGAGGGTACGCGCGCCCATGCGCGCCGCCGCGGCAGCCGCTTCGCAGCCCGCATGGCCGCCGCCGACAACAATGACGTCGAATTTCCGCATGGGCGCGAACATAGGAGAAATCGCTGTGCGCGCCAAGGGGGCACGGGGACCCCCCGTCAGCCGTGTTTCACGTGAAACATCACTTCCCGATGCAGAAATCCCGGAAGATCACGTCGAGCACGTCCTCCACGTCCACCCGCCCGGTGATGCGGCCCAGCGCCCGGCTCGCCAGCCGCACGTCCTCCGCCGCCAACTCCGGCAAGGGCGCGCCCAGCGCGCGGCCCAGCGCGTCGCGGCACTCCTCCAACGCCGCCCGATGCCGGGCGCGCGTCAGGGCGGGCGCGCCCGTTCCCGCCAGGCGCTCGCCCGCCAGCGCGGCGAGCCGAGCCTCCAGGTCCCGCAGCCCCGCTCCGGTCCGGGCCGACACGCCCACGGCCTCCTGGCCCGCGACGACGGCGTCGGCGCTTGCCACAAGATCGGTCTTGTTCACGACGACCACCGTTCCCGCATCGACGAGCGCCAGAGTCGCCGCGTCGAGGGAGGGCAGGGCGGTCGCGTCGAACACCGCGATCTTCAGGTCGGCCGATGCGGCGCGGTCGCGCGCGCGGCGGATGCCTTCCTCCTCGATGTCGTCGCCGGCCGCCTCGCGCAGCCCCGCCGTGTCGGCCAGCACCACCGGGAACCCGCCAAGGTCGAGGTGCACCTCGATCACGTCCCGCGTCGTGCCCGCGCGGGCCGACACGATGGCCGCCTCGCGCCGCGCCAAGGCATTCAGCAGGCTCGACTTGCCCGCGTTCGGCGCGCCGACGATGGCGATGTGCAGCCCCTCGCGCAGCCGCTCGCCCCGGTGCCCGTCCGCGAGGTGCGCGTCGACCTCTCCGATCAGCGCTTCCAGTTCCGGCCGCACGGCATCGGCAACGCCGCCGGGCAGGTCCTCCTCGGGAAAGTCGATGTCCGCCTCGACGTGCGCCAACGCGCGGGTCAGCCGCAGGCGCCAGGATTCGTAGACGCGGCCGAGCGCCCCCTCCATCTGCCGCAACGCCTGCCGCCGTTGTGCCGAGGTCTCCGCGTCCACGAGGTCGGCAAGCCCCTCGGCCGCCGTCAGATCCAGTTTGCCGTTCTCGAAGGCCCGGCGGGTGAACTCGCCCGGTTCGGCGACCCGCAGGCCGGGCAGGGCGGCCAGGGCCTCCACCACGCCGGCCACCACGGCGCGCCCGCCATGCAGGTGCAACTCGACCACGTCCTCGCCGGTGAAGCTCCGCGGGCCGGGGAACCACAGCGCCAGGGCGTCGTCGAGGGTCTCGCCGGTGCCGGGGTCCCGCAACGTGGTCAGGGTGGCGACGCGCGGTGCCGGCACCGGGTGCCTGGAAAGCGCGCCCAGAGCGGTTCCGGCGGCGGGACCCGAAACGCGAACCACCGCCACACCGGCGCGGCCGGGGGCGGTGGCAAGGGCAAAGATCGTCGCGATCATGGGGTGTTTCAGCTTGCTCAGCCCTGCTGGTCGGGCCGCAGCGCGCGCTGTTCCGGGGTCAGCATCAGGCGGTCGACGCGGCGGCCCTCGACGACGTGCGTCTGCAGGATCTCATCCACGTCGGCCGGCGAGTGGTAGGTGTACCAGACGCCTTCCGGGTAGATGACCAGGGTCGGGCCCAGCTCGCAGCGATCGAGGCAGCCGGCGGCGTTGATGCGGATCCGCGGCTCCAGGCCCAGTTCCTTGGAACGCGCCTTCATGTAGTCGCGCAGCTTTTCCGACCCACGCGCCGCGCAACTGCCGCGCTTGTGCCCGTCCGGGCGGCGGTTGGTGCAGCAGAACACATGCGCTTCGAAATAGGGCTTCAGGTCGCTCACTTCTTTCCGTCCTTCGGGTTGCCCATGGCCGAGGCCATCTGGGTCCAGAACATCTTCTGCAGCTGCTCGAAGCCCTGGATGCCCGCCGGCAGCCACGTCTTCAGCATCGTTTCGGGATCCATGGCGTGCAGGCTGGCCGTCATCCGGTTCTGCACCTCCTTCATCATGGCTTCCTGCATCGGCTTCACATCCGGCAGGCCGAGGAAGGTGCGCGCCTCCTCGGGCGTGCAGTCGACGTCGATGGTGATCTTCATAGGGGGGTCCCCTTCGTCGGGTCACGGTTCACTATACAGATAGGCGGAACTGGCGCAACGACCGGTCCGCCCCATCCTTAATGCGCACCACGAACGCTCCCCGGGGGAAGCCGCCATCATGACCGTGAACCTGCTCGGCCAGGAAACCAGCCCGTACCTTCTCCAGCACAAGGACAACCCCGTCCACTGGATGCCCTGGGGGGACGCGGCCTTCGCCCGGGCCCGGACGGAAGGCAAGCCGATCCTGCTGTCCGTGGGCTACGCCGCCTGCCACTGGTGCCACGTCATGGCGCACGAGAGCTTCGAGAACCCGGAGATCGCCGCGCTGATGAACGCGCTGTTCGTCAACGTCAAGGTCGACCGGGAGGAACGCCCGGACGTCGACCACATCTACCAGAGCGCGCTCGCCCTGCTGGGCCAGCACGGCGGCTGGCCGCTCACCATGTTCCTGACGCCCGACGGGGAGCCGTTCTGGGGTGGCACCTACTTCCCGCCGGCCCCGCGCTACGGCCGTCCGGGCTTCGGCGAGGTGCTGCGCGGCGTCGCCGAGACCTACCGGCGGGAGCCGGAGAAGATCGGCCGCAACGTCACCGCGCTGAAGGACGCGCTGTCCACGCTGGCGGACAACCGCGCGGGGGAGGGCGTCGATCCCCACGTCATCAACCACGTGGCCGAGCGGCTGCTGCGCGAGGTGGACACGGTGCACGGCGGGATCGGCCACGCCCCGAAGTTCCCGCAGGTCCCGCTGTTCGAGCTGCTGTGGCGGGCGGCGCTGCGCACGGGGAATGGCGCCTGCCGCCAAGCCGTCGTCACGACGCTGACGCACATGTGCCAGGGCGGGATCTACGACCATCTGGGCGGCGGCTTCGCCCGCTATTCGGTGGACGAGGCGTGGCTGGTTCCGCACTTCGAGAAGATGCTCTACGACAACGCCCAGCTCCTCGACCTGCTCACCCTGGTCTGGCAGGAGACGCGTGAACCGCTGTTCGAGGCGCGGGTGCGCGAGACGGTCGCCTGGGTGCTGCGCGAGATGGTCGCCGAGGGGGGCGGTTTCGCCAGCACGCTCGACGCCGACAGTGAAGGGGAGGAGGGCAAGTTCTACGTCTGGAGCGCGGCGGAGGTCGACCGGCTGCTGGGCGCCGACGCGGCGCTGTTCAGGCGCTGGTACGACGTCACCGGCGCGGGCAACTTCGAGGGCCACTCCATCCTCAACCGCCTGAACCACCTTCCGCTCGCCGACGACGCGACGGAAACCACGTTGGCGAACCTGCGGGGCGTGCTGTTCGACGCGCGCGCCGACCGCGTCCGGCCGGGGTGGGACGACAAGGTGCTGGCCGACTGGAACGGCCTGATGGTCACGGCGCTGGCCAACGCCGGCATGGCCTTCGACGAACCCACCTGGATCGAGGCGGCGCGGCGCGCCTTCACCTTCGTGCGCACCCGCATGACCGTGGACGGCCGCCTCTTCCACTCCTGGCGCGCCGGCCAGCGCAAGCATGCGGCGACGCTCGACGATTACGCCAACATGGCGCGCGCGGCGCTGGCGCTGTACGAGGCAACCGGCAACCCGGCGATGATCGCGGAGGCGGAGGCGCTGGCCGCGGTGCTCGACCGGCACTATTGGGACACGGAGCGCGGCGGCTACTTCCTCACCGCCGACGACGCCGGCAACCTGATCGTCCGCACCAAGGGCGCGCACGACGCCGCGACACCGTCCGGCAACGGCACCATGGTCGGCGTGCACGCGCGGCTCTGGCTGCTCACCGGCAACGACACCCACCGCATCCGCGCCGACGCGCTGGTGACCGCCTTCGCGGGGGAGCTGGAGCGCAACTTCTTCCCGCTGCCGACCTTCCTCAACGCGGTCGAGTTCCTCAACGCCGCGACGCAGGTGGTGATCGTCGGCGACCCGGACGCGGACGCCACGCGGGCGCTGCGCCGCACGGTGCTCGACCGCTCGCTGCCGAACCGCATCCTGGCGAGCGTGCCGCCGGGTGCCGCGCTGCCGGCCAGCCATCCGGCGCAGGGCAAAGGCATGCTGGACGGGAAGCCGACGGCCTACGTATGCTCGGGCATGGCCTGCTCGGCGCCGGTGACCGACGCCGCAGCCCTGGCCGACACCCTCTCGCGACGGTGACCGCATGGGGCTTCTCACCATCGACAGCCCGCTCGGCCCGCTTCTGCTGCGCAGCGCCGGGGGCGCCCTGACCAGCCTCGACTGGGCCGCCGGCCCGCCGGACGATCCGGACGACGTGCTGTGCGAGGCCGCGCGCCAGCTTGCCGACTATTTCGCCGGGCGGCGCACCACGTTCAACCTCCCACTGCGGCCGGTCGGCAGCCCCTTCCAGCAGCGCGTGTGGGCCGCCATGGGCGAGATCGCCTACGCCCGCACCGCGACCTACGGCGACCTGGCGCACCGGCTGGGCACCGCGGCGCGGGCGGTGGGGGGTGCGTGCGGGCGCAACCCGCTGCCCATCATCATTCCCTGCCATCGCGTCGTCGGCGGGCAAGGCAAGCCGGGCGGCTATTCCGGACTCGGCGGGCTGGAGACCAAGAGCTGGCTGCTCGCGCACGAGCGCGCCACCGTTACAGTACCAGCTCCCTGAACGGCCACGTTCACGCTACACTCACGCCAACGCAGAACAACAGGGTAGGGAGCATCCCACATGGTCAAGGTGCACGCGATCCGCATCCACGAACCCGGCGGGCCCGAAATGATGCGCTGGGACGAGATCGAGGTCGGCGAACCCGGCCCCGGCGAGGTCCGCCTACGCCACACGGCGATCGGCCTCAACTACATCGACACGTATCACCGCACCGGCGCCTACAAGCTGCCGCTGCCGGCCTGCATCGGCGCTGCCGGCGCCGGCGTGGTGGCGGCGGTGGGGTCGGGCGTCACCGACCTGAAGGCCGGCGACCGCGTGGCCTACGCGCCGGGCGTCGGCGCCTATTGCGAACAGCGGCTGATCGCCGCCGACCGGCTGGTGCCGCTGCCGAGCTGGATCGACGACCGCCAAGCCGCCGGCATGATGCTGCAGGGCATGACGGCGCAGTACCTGCTGCGCACCACCTACCGCGTGCAGCCCGGCGACACGATCCTGGTGCAGGCGGCGGCGGGCGCGGTCGGCCTGATCCTCTGCCAGTGGGCCAAGCACCTGGGCGCCACGGTCATCGGCACCGTCGGCAGCGACGAGAAGGCGGAGATCGCCCGCGCGCACGGCTGCGACCATCCCATCGTCTACACGCGCGACAACTTCGTCGAAGCGGTGAAACGCATCACGGACGGGGAGGGCGTGCCCGTCGTCTACGACGGTGTCGGCAAGACGACCTTCAACGCCAGCCTCGACTGCCTGCGGCCGCGCGGGTTGATGGTGCTGTTCGGCGCGGCGTCGGGCGCCGTGCCGCCGTTCGAGCTGCAGACGCTGGCGGCCAAGGGCTCGCTCTACGTCACGCGGCCGACGCTGTTCACCTACGTCGCCAAGCGCGAGGACCTGATGGCCAGCGCCGCCGACCTGTTCGAGGTGGTGCACAGCGGCGCGGTGAAGATCGAGGTGCGGCAGACCTATCCGCTGCGCGACGCGGCCGAGGCGCACCGGGCGCTCGAGTCGCGGCAGACCACCGGGTCGACGGTGCTGATCCCGTAAGGTGATGACGTTGGGCTGCGCCTGCGGCTTAGCCCAACGTCCTCCGGGTGCCGCCTACTCCTGCACCCACAGCGCGTTCTTGATCTTGCCGACCATCTCGGCGTGGGCAGCCAGCTCCGCCTCGCTGGCGGCGTGGGGGCGGGCGGGGCGGAAGGGACGCTCGATGCGGACGGCGTCCGCCGTGCCCTTGACCGCCCCCTTGGCCGCCAGCGCCAGGCCGGCCTGCCGGCCGCCGCGCAGTTCCAGGTATACCTCGGCCAGAAGCTGGGCGTCGAGCAAGGCGCCGTGCAGCGTGCGGCCGGAGTTGTCGACGCCAAAACGCTTGCAGAGCGCGTCCAGGGTGGCCGGGGCGCCGGGGAAGCGCTGGCGCGCCATGGCCAGCGTGTCGATCGCGCGGTCCATCGGCATGCGCTCGTAGCCGGCCTGCCACAGCTCCCAGTTCAGGAAGGCCATGTCGAAGGCGGCGTTGTGGATGACCAGCGGGGCGTCGCCGATGAAGGCCACGAAGTCGGCGACGATGTCGGTGAACACCGGCTTGTCGGCCAGGAACTCGTCGGTCAGGCCGTGCACCGCGATGGCGTCGGGCGGCACCGGGCGCTGCGGGTTGATGTAGACGTGGTAGCGCTGGCCGGTGGGCACGTGATTGATCACCTCCACGCAACCGATCTCGACCAGCCGGTGTCCCTCCTCGGGCTTGAAGCCGGTGGTTTCCGTGTCGAGGACGATCTCACGCATGCGCCGCTGTCCCTGCTTACCGTCTGGGTTGATAGCCGCGCGGCGGCCAGTGCCGGCCGCGCAGACGTTCCGCTTTCGCAATTATTTCCTTCAGAGCCCTTCGCGTGCTTAGGCGGCCGTCCCCGGTGTTGATCACGAAATCGGCGCGCCGCCGCTTCTCCGCGTCGGGCATCTGGCGGGCGAGGATACCCGCGAACTTCTCCGGCGTCATGCCCGGCCGCGCCAGCACGCGCGCTTTCTGGACGAGGAAGGGGGCGGAGACGACGATGGTGCGGTCGACGCGCCGCTCGCCGCCGGTCTCGAACAGCAACGGGATGTCCAGGCACACGACCCGCACGCGGCGCAGCGCCGCCTGCCGGATGAAGGCCTCCTGCGCCTCGCGCACCTTCGGGTGCAGGATGGCCTCCAGCCGCTTCAGGGCAGGGGGGTTGCCGAAGACCGCCGCACCCAGTGCGGCGCGGTCCACCATCCCGTCCTTGACCACGCCGGGGAACGCCGCGTCGATCGCCGGCACTGCCGTGCCCCCATGGCCGTAGAGCCGGTGCACCAGCGCGTCGGAATCGCAGACCGGCACGCCCATGCGCTTCAGCATGCGCGCCGCCGTGCTCTTGCCCATGCCGATGGAGCCGGTGAGTCCGAGGATCACCATAGGTCAGCTCCCCAGGACGAAGGCCTTCAGCTCGTCCGTCACCTCCGGCTCGACACCGAACCACGCGGCGAATCCGGGGCGCGCCTGATGCAGCAGCATGCCGATGCCGTCCACCGTGCGGTTGCCGCGTTCGGCGGCGGCGGCCAGCAGCGGCGTCACCAGCGGCGTGTAGACGATGTCCGTCACCACGGCCGAGGCGGGCAGGTGCTTGAGGTCGAGGTCGAGCGGCGGCTGGCCGGCCATGCCCTGCGTGGTGGTGTTCACCAGCAGCGCCGCCTCCGCCAAAATCGTTTCACGTGAAACCCAATCGAACACACGGGTTTTCGGCCCCAGCGCCGCGGCGAGGTCGGCGGCCAGCGCGTCGGCGCGCTCGCGCGTGCGGTTCACCAGCCAGACCTCCGGCGCGCCGGCGTCGAGCAGCGCGGCGATCACGCCCCGCGCCGCGCCGCCGGCACCCACCACCACGGCCGGTCCGGCGCCGGCCCGCCAGCCGGGCGCGCCCGCGCGCAGGTTCTCGACGAAGCCGAAGCCATCGGTGTTGCGCCCCTCCAGCGAGCCGTCCTCGCGCACGACGATGGTGTTCACCGCCCCCACGCGGCGCGCCGACTCGTCCAGATGGTCGACGGTCGCCGCCGCGACCTCCTTGTGCGGCACGGTGACGTTGCAGCCGCGCAGACCCAGCGCGGGCAGGGCGCGGATCGCCTCCGCCGCGCGCTCGGGCGGGACGGACAGCGGCACATAGGCCCCGTCGACGCCGTAACGCTCCAGCCAGAAGCCGTGCAGCCGGGGCGAGCGCGAATGCCCGACCGGCCAGCCCATGACGCCGGCCACCTTGGCCTTGCCGCTGATGATCATTCCGTCAGAACCCCATGGTCGCGCAGGAACCCGAGCACCGGCAGCAGCGGCAGCCCGAGGATGGTGAAGAAGTCGCCGTCCACCCGGTCGAACAGTTGCGCCCCCAGCCCCTCCAGGTGGTAGGCGCCCACGGAGTGCAGCACCGCCTCGCCGCAGGCATCCAGGTACCACTCCAGGAACGCGTCGCTGAACGGCCGCATGGTGAGATCCGCCGTGTCGGTGTGGTGCCACAGCCGCTCCGCCCCGCGCACGATCACCGCGGCGCTGACCAGCCGGTGCGTCCGCCCGCGCAGGCGGAGGAGCTGGGCGCGGGCCCTGTCGCGATCCGCCGGCTTGTCGAACCAGTCACCCTCGCACGCCAGCATCTGGTCCGCGCCCAGCACGAAGGCGCCGGGATGCCGCTGCGCCACGCGCCGTGCCTTGGCCTCGGCCAGCGCCTCGGCGGTCGCCGCGACGGTGGCACCCCGCGCCCGGCCGGCGGCCTTCAGCGCCCCCTCGTCCACGTCGGCGGGGTCACACGCCACGGCGACGCCGGCCCCGTCCAGCATGGCCGCACGGGCCTTGGAGCCCGAAGCGAGGATCAGCCGCGGCGCGCCGGTCACGACCCCTCTCCGCCGCTCTGGCCCCCCGTCTGCCGGCGGGCGAGCAGCATCATGATCTCCGCCGCCGTTTCCTCGATCGAGCGGCGGGTAACGTCGATGACCGGCCAGCCGTGCCGGCTGAACATGCGCCGCGCCTCCGCCACCTCGCGCCGCACCTCCTCGGGGTCGACATAGGTGGAGCTTTCGTTCTGGTTCAGCAGCTTCAGGCGGTTGCGGCGGATCTGGATCAGCCGGTCGGGGTCCTTGGTCAGGCCGACGATCAGCGGACGGCGGATCTTTTCCAGCTCCGGCGGCAGGGGGCAGCCGGGCACGATCGGGATGTTCGCCGCCTTGATGCCGCGGTTCGCCAGATAGATGCAGGTCGGCGTCTTGGACGTGCGCGACACGCCCATCAGCAGCACGTCGGCCTCGTGCAGGTCCCAGGAGGACTGACCGTCGTCGTGCGACAGGGCGAACTCCATGGCGTCCATGCGCCCGAAATACTCGGCATCCAGCGCGTGCTGGCGGCCGGGCTGGCGCTGCGACTCGAGGCCGAGGTAGGCGGCCAGCGCGTTGATCAGCGGGTCCAGCACGGGAATGCAGGGCACCTGCACCTCGCGGCAGAAATCCTGCAGGCGGCGACGCAGCCCCTCGTCCACCAGCGTGAACATGACGAGGCCGGGGTGCTCGCGGATCGCCTCCAGCACCAGGTCGAGCTGGCGGTCCGTGCGCACGAGGTTCCAGAAGTGCTCGATCGGGCGCACCTGGTCGAACTGGATCACGCAGGCCCGCGCCACGCTGTTGATGGTCTCGCCCGTCGCGTCGGAGACCAGATGTAGGTGGAACTCTTTCATTGTCCCCAACATCCTGTGGAGGAATCGGCCGATAGCCTGTGGATAACCTTGGTGGCCGGAAGTTGCCCCCGGTGACCGGACTCTTTGCCCCCGTCGCCGCCACCATGGGGGAAGAGTCGGCCGTCCGCACCGGAAGGTGGGGACGAATCAGCCGCCCTGCAGGTTATCCCCATGACTCACGGAAAACTCCCAAGCGTCCCGATTTTAGCATTTCCGCCATTGTCCCCGATAGTCCCGGATTCCATCCACACCGGTGGCACGTCGTATCCGGAGCCCGGCGGGGCTGTGGATGAATCCGGGGTCATCGGGAATTCCCGTTATCCACAGCACCACTATCACTCCCTCCTAAAAATCCTAAATCTTAGAAAGGTAGGGGGAAGGGCCCTGCGTCGCCTGGAGCGTCCACACCGTGCCGGCCTGTGCAAAGCGGGGATGGAACGACTCTTTTTCTCGCCGTGCGCGGTGAATGGTGCGATAGAACGGGCACGCTCGACGCTTCCAAGGGATTGCCGCCGGTGACGGACGTTCGTAAGCCGCTTCTCGCCGCCCTGAAGGGCGAGGTCTGCACCCAGCCCCCGTTCTGGCTGATGCGCCAGGCCGGCCGCTACCTGCCCGAATACCGGGAGCTGCGCGCCAAGGCCGGCAGCTTCCTCGACCTCTGCTACAACCCGGACTTCGCGGTCGAGGTGACGCTGCAGCCGATCCGCCGCTACGGCATGGACGCGGCGATCCTGTTCTCCGACATCCTCGTGGTGCCGCACGCGCTGGGCCAGCCGCTGGCCTTCCTGGAAGGCGAGGGGCCGAAGCTCGACCCCGTGCGCAGCCCGGCCGACCTGAACCGCCTGTCCACCGCCAACTTCCACGCGCACCTGGAGCCGGTGTACGAGACGGTGCGGCGCCTGCGCGGCGCCCTGCCGCCGGAGGTGACGCTGATCGGCTTCGCGGGTGCTCCGTGGACCATCGCCTGCTACATGGTGGAAGGCAGCGGCAGCAAGGAATACGCCGCGGTCAAGGGCTTCGCCTACCGCGATCCGGCCGGCTTCGGCCAGCTCATCGACCTGCTGGTCGAGGTGACGGCCGACTACCTGTGCACGCAGATCGACGCGGGCGCCGAGGTGGTGCAGCTTTTCGACAGTTGGGCGGGCGTGCTGCCGGCCGCCGCCTTCCGCCGCTGGGTGATCGAGCCGACGCGCCGCATCGTGGCGCTGGTCAAGGCCCGGCATCCCGACGTGCCGGTCATCGGCTTCCCGCGCGCCGCCGGCCTGCTGTACGAGGACTACGTGGCCGATTCCGGCGTCGACGCCGTCGGACTGGACACGACGGTGCCGCCGGTGTGGGCCGCGCGCACGCTCCAGCCGCGCCTGCCGGTGCAGGGCAACCTCGACCCGATCCTGCTGGCGGTGGGCGGCGAGGCGCTGCGCACCGCGACGATCGACATCCTGGAGGCCTTCTCGGGCCGCCCGTTCATCTTCAACCTGGGCCACGGGGTCATTCAGTCGACGCCGCCCGAGCACGTCGCCGAACTGGCCAAGCTGCTGAAGTCCTGGCCCGACGTGAAATAGCGCGCCGCGTACGCCGACGTTGGGTTTTCGGCTTCACCTCAACCCAACCTACCGTTCCGTCGTAGGTTGGGTTGAGCGCATGCGAAAACCCAACGTCGTGGATGCGCCCTGGACGAACGGCTACAACGCTCCAGTTTACCGGACCATGTCCACCACGCCCTCTCCGACCCGCACCGCCGTCGTTCTCTTCAACCTCGGCGGGCCCGACAGCCCGGACGCCGTCCGTCCCTTCCTGTTCAATCTGTTCAACGACCCGTCGATCATCGGCGCGCCGACCCCGATCCGCTACCTGCTGGCGCAGTTCATCTCCCGCCGGCGCGAGAGACCGGCCCGCGCGATCTACGCCGAACTCGGCGGCAAGTCGCCGCTCCTGGAGAACACCGAGGCGCAGGCCCGCGCCCTGGAAGGCGCCTTGAACGGCGGTGAACTGGGCGAGGTGCGCGCCTTCGTCGCCATGCGCTACTGGCACCCGATGAGCGACGCGGCGGCCCGGGCGGTGAAGGCCTTCGACCCCGACCGGATCGTGCTGCTGCCGCTCTATCCGCAGTGGTCGACCACCACCACGGCGTCCAGCCTGCGGGTGTGGAACGAGGCGGCCGCCGCCGTCGGCCTGGCGGCGCCCGCGCGCGTCGTCTGCTGCTACCCGACCGAGCCCGGCTTCGCCACGGCGAGCGCGGAGCTGATCCGGCCCCGCTACGACGAAGCCGCGACGCACGGCCGGCCGCGCGTGCTGTTCTCGGCGCACGGGCTGCCGAAGAAGGTCGTCGAGAAGGGTGATCCCTACCAGTGGCAGTGCGAGCGCACGGCCGAGGCGATCGTCGCGGCGCTGGGCATCGAGGACCTGGACTGGGTGAGCTGCTACCAGAGCCGCGTCGGCCCGCTGGAATGGATCGGCCCGTCCACCGACGCGGAGATCCGCCGCGCCGGGCAGGACAAGGTGCCGGTCGTCGTCGTGCCGCTGGCCTTCGTGTCCGAGCATTCCGAGACGCTGGTCGAGATCGAGGTCGAGTACCGCCATCTGGCGCACGAGGCGGGGGTGCCGTTCTTCGCCCGCGTGCCGACCGTCGGCACCACGCCGGCCTTCATCGACGGGCTGGCGCGGCTGGTGCGGCAGGCGGCGGCGTGCGACCGCTTCATGTGTTCGCAGAGCGGCGGCCGGCTGTGCCTGTCGGGCTTTTCCGGCTGCCCGCAGCGCGCTACATAGGCCACGGCGACTCAACACAGCGGAGAAGGGGACCCCATGGCCTACGAATGGGTCAAGGCGCTGCATGTCATCAGCATCATCGCCTGGATGGCGGGGCTGCTCTACCTGCCGCGGCTGTTCGTTTACCACACGGCGGCGGCGCCCGGTTCGGAAGCGTCGGAGACCTTCAAGGTGATGGAGCGCCGGCTGATGCGCGCCATCATGAACCCGGCGATGATCGCCTCCTGGGTCTTCGGCATCTGGATGCTGATCCTGATCCCGGAGTGGTTCCAGCAGGGCTGGCTGCACGCCAAGCTGTTGTTCGTGGTGGTCCTGACCGTCTCGCACATGCTGATGGCGCGCTGGCGCCGGGCGTTCGCGGAGGACCGCAACACCCACCCGCAGCGCTTCTTCCGAATCTGGAACGAGGTGCCGACCCTGCTGATGATCGGCATCGTGATCTTCGTAATCGTCAAGCCGTTCTGACCGCCTGACGTTGGGTTTTCGCTTCGCTCAACCCAACCTACGACGGCACCGTAGGTTGGGTTGAGGCAGAGCCGAAAACCCAACGTTCCTACGTTCTACGCACCCACCGCCGCGCCACGGCCTTCTCCCCCTCGATCAGCAGGAAGATCAGCGCGCCGGCGCCGGCCATCATCGCCCAGTCGGCGGCGGCGATGCCGACCGTGCCGAACAGCGTCTGCATCGGCGGCAGGTAGGTGAAGCCCACCTGCAGCACGATCATGCAGCCGATCGAAATCCACACCGGCCGGCTGCCGAAGACCCCGCGCAGGCTCAGCACCGATGTCAGCACGCCGCGCGCGTTCAGCAGGTAGAAGATCTCGCCGACCACCAGCGCGTTGACCGCGATGGTGCGCGCCTCGGCCAGGTCGCCGTTGGCGGCCAGATGGCGGAAGAAGAAGGCGAAGCTGGCCGTCACCAGCAGCGCCATCACCACGCCTATGCGCATCACCAGGTACCAGGGCAGGATCGCTTCGTCCGGATCACGCGGCGGGCGGCGCATGACGTTCGGCTCCGGCGGCTCGAAGGCGAGCGCCAGGCCCAGCGTCACGGCGGTGACCATGTTGACCCACAGGATCTGCACCGGCGTGATCGGCAACTGCAGGCCCAGCATGACGGCGAACATGATGACCAGCGCCTGCGCGCCGTTCGTCGGCAGCATGAACAGGATGGTCTTGCGCAAATTGTCGTAGACGGTCCGCCCTTCCTCGACCGCGTGGGCGATGGAGGCGAAGTTGTCGTCGGCCAGCACCATGTCGGCCGCCTCGCGCGCGGCTTCCGTTCCCATGCGGCCCATGGCGACGCCGACGTCGGCGCGCTTCAGCGCCGGGGCGTCGTTGACGCCGTCGCCGGTCATGGCGACGGTGCGCCCCACCGCCTGCAGCGCCTGGACGAGGCGCAGCTTGTGCTCCGGCGTGGTGCGGGCGAAGACGTCGGCCTCCTGCGCCGTCCTCACCAGGGCGTCGTCGTCCAGCCGGTCGAGGTCGGCGCCGGTCACCGCCCGGTCGCCCAGGCCGAAGCGGCGGCCGATGGCGCGCGCGGTGACGGCGTGATCGCCGGTGATCATCTTCACGGCGATGCCGGCCGCCCGGCAGGCCTGCACGGCGGCGATGGCCTCCTCGCGCGGGGGGTCGATCAGGCCGCACAGGCCCAGCAGCGTCAGGCCCTGGACGTCGTCCATGGTCAGGTCGGCGGGCCCGTCCTCGCCCAGGGGCCGCATGGCGATGGCGAGCACACGCTGTCCGTCGGCCGCGAGGTCCTCGACGCGCGCGTGCCACGCCGCCGCGTCCACCGGCGCCGGGCCGGCGGCGGTCAGCACGTCGGCGCAGCGCGCCAGGATGCGCTCCGGCGCGCCCTTGACGACGATGAGGCCGCCGCCGTCCGGACGGCGGTTCAGCGCCGCCATCATCTGGTGCTCGGATTCGAAGGGGATGACGTCGCGCCGCGGCAGCCGCTGCCGCTCGACGGCGAGGTCCAGCCGGGCCTTCATGGCCAGCGTCAGCAGCGCGCCGTCGGTCGGGTCGCCCGTGACCAGCCAGTTGCCGGCCGCGTCGCGGTGCAGGTCGCCGTCGTTACACAGCAGGCAGACCCGCGCGAGGTCGAGCAGGACCGCGTCCCCGTCTGGATCCACCGTCTGGCCCGCGCGCTCGAACCCGCCGTCGGGCGCGTAGCCGATGCCGGTGACGGCGTAGGTGGCGTCGGCGGTGACCACGGTCTGCACGGTCAGCTCGTTGCGGGTGAGCGTGCCGGTCTTGTCGGAGCAGACGACGCCGACGGAGCCCAGCGTCTCCACCGCCGGCAGGCGGCGGATGATGGCGTTGCGCCGCGCCATGCGGGTGACGCCGATGGCCAGCGTGATGGTCATCACCGCCGGCAGCCCTTCCGGAATGGCGGCGACGGCGAGGCCGACGGCGGCCAGCACCATGTCCGGCCACGGCTCTCCCATCACCAGCGTGCCGTAGGCGAAGGTGGCCAGCGCCAGCGCCACGATGGAGACGCTGAGCACCTTGCCGAACGCGGCCATCTGGCGCAGCAGCGGCGTGGTCAGCGTCTCCACCGCCGCCAGCAGCGCGCCGATGCGGCCGATCTCCGTGGCGTCACCGGTGGCGACCACGATGCCGTGCCCCTGGCCCTGCGCCACCATGGTGCCGGAATAGGCCATGGAGGTGCGGTCGGCCAGCCCGGCCTCGGCCGGAACCGGCGGGGTGTCCTTGCCGACCGGCACCGATTCGCCGGTCAGCGCCGCCTCCTGGATGCGCAGGCCCTTGGCGTGGACGAGCCGCAGGTCGGCCGGCACCCGGTCGCCGGACGCCAGCGCCACGCGGTCGCCGGGCACCAGCTCCTCCGCCGGGATGGTGGCGTGGCGCCCCTCGCGCAGCACGGTCGCCTGCGGGGCCAGCATGCTGCGGATGGACTCCAGCGCCTGCTCGGCCTTGCCCTCCTGGATGAAGCCGATCAGGGCGTTGATCACCACCACGCCGGCGATCACCGCCGAATCCGTCCAGTGGCCCAGCAGCAGCGTCAGCACCCCGGCCGCCAGCAGCACGTGGATCAGCACGTCGTTGAACTGCGCCAACAGGCGCATCAGCGGTGGCCGGCGCTTGGGCGGTGTCAGGCGGTTGGGGCCGAAGCGGCGGCGGCGCTCCTCCACCTCGGCGGCCGAGAGGCCGGTGTCGGGGCTGCCCAGCACCGTCGTCGTCTCGGCCGGGCTGTGTGCGTGCCAGGGTGTCTCGGCCGGGGCAGGGTGGCCGTCCCGAGGGGAGGAGACGGGCTTTGGGGTGATCGCATGCATGGCGGGGCCGCATCGCTACGGAGAGGGAGACTCACACGTGTTCATGATAACCCGCCCGCACCACCACCTGCGACAAAGTGAGTCGCATCCCGAATCCCGGCACCGGCACTTTCATTTGACTTGCAGGGTCCGATCCGATACCCATGTCTTACCACGGGGCCGTTGGCTCCGCGGGACCCATCTTCATATCCGATGTCCCGGCCCCCGCCTTCATGCCGGGCATGGCGACCAGCGGCCTCCGCCGACCGTCATCGCCGATCGATCCCCGCCCGTGGCTCGCGCCGTCGGCTCGGGGCTCCAACCAACTCCCAATCGACCCCTCAAGCCGATCCCAATGCCCGCAGGCCACCGATGAATCTCCAAGAGTTGAAGTGCAAGAGCCCTGCCGAGCTCCTCGCGTTCGCGGAAGAGCTGCAGATCGAGAACGCCTCCACCCTGCGCAAGCAGGACATGATGTTCGCCATCCTCAAGCAGTTGGCGGAAAACGACGTTCCGATCTACGGCGACGGCGTGCTGGAGGTGCTGCAGGATGGTTTCGGCTTCCTGCGCTCGCCGGAGGCCAACTACCTGCCCGGCCCCGACGACATCTACGTCAGCCCCAGCCAGGTGCGCCGCTTCGGCCTGCGCACCGGCGACACGGTGGAGGGGCAGATCCGCTCGCCCAAGGACGGTGAGCGGTACTTCGCGCTGCTCAAGGTCAACACCATCAACTTCGACGCGCCGGAGAAGGTGCGCCACCGCATCAACTTCGACAACCTGACGCCGCTCTATCCCGACGAGCGCCTGCGCATGGAGGTCGAGGACCCGACCAAGAAGAACTTCACCGGCCGC
>DASPIO010000355.1:0-7555 GCA_035629155.1 Azospirillum sp.
GGCCATCATCGGCACCAGCCGCGCGTCGATCCAGTCGGTGATGTACACGTCGTGGTCGTGCAGCATCGCCTCCACCGTGCCGCGCAGCAGCGTGGCGTGGTGGCCGGACATCGGCGCCACGATCAGCACGCGCGGCTGGGCCACGTCGGTGCCCTTGTGGAAATGCAGCAGGTTGCAGAACGGCTTGTGCAGGACGACGCGTTCGCTGACGCTCACCGTCTCGCCGTTCACGGTCGTCTCGTGCAGGCCGAAATCCGGTTTGCCGAAGCGGCGCGTCGCCCGCTCCACCAGCGCCGCCCCCGCGAGTGCGAGGCGGGCGGCCGGCGCCTGGGTGCCGGGCAGGTACGGATGGTGCAACGTGCGTCGGGTCAGCTCCGCCATCCAGCCGAACGGCCGCAGCATGGAATGGTGAAGGTCATACAGCTGATAGGCGACCATGAAGCGCTTACCCCTTCGGTAGTACACCGGCATATACGAAAGATCATGCCGCTTGCCAAGCAGTGCGTCAACGCAGCAAAATCCAATTCCACGCGGCAGAACGATTTCGAGCCGTTTCCTGTTCCTGGAGCGTGCGGCGCACACCCACCTGGGTGCGCCGCAGCAACCCGTCCCGCCGAGCGCCAAGACCTTCGTCCGATTGCAGAATTTCATTCCGATACGCCGCCGTTCGTCCGCTTGGCCAACGGATCACCGGAGCGCATCCCGGCACCCCCGAAGGAATCCTCAAAGAACGGACAGGGATGGAGACGGCGGAGGAGCGGCCCGCAGTTCGACCGCCGCGCCGCCCTCGACGACACGTGGTTCGCCACGCCACCCGACTGCCTGTAACGGCAGAAAGCAGGAATCAAGCGGGAGAGGACCGAAGCGGCAGCGCCCGCCGATGATTTCGTCGCTGCGCGCCCACGCGGCGCGGCATCACAAGCCGAAGCGGCGGAGTTCCCTCCGGGGCGGGGGCAAAACGCTGGCGAACGGGGAGAGGGGGACGGGCGGCCGGGCGTGCGCCGGGGGTAACAAGCACGCCCGATCGCGCCGCACCTCCCCCCTCTCTCCAGGCCCCTCCCCCGCAGCGGAAGAGGGGTTTTCCCGAGCTACTTCTTCACCAAGGGGCAACGCGAGGCCGACAGCGGCTGGAACGCCTCGTCGCCGGGGATCGTGCGGACGAGCTTGTAGTAATCCCACGGCTCCTTCGATTCGGACGGCTTCTTCACCTCGAACAGGTACATGTCGTGCACCATGCGGCCGTCCTCGCGAATCCTGCCGTTGCGGGCGAAGACGTCGTTCACCGGCGTCTCACGCATGCGCTTCATCACCGCGTCGGTCGCGTCGGTGCCGGCGGCCTGCACGGCCTTCAGATAGTGCATGACCGAGGAATAGACGCCGGCCTGCGACATGTTCGGCATCTTGCCCGCCCGCTCGAAGAAGCGGCGCGACCATGCCCGCGTCTCCTCGTTCAGGTTCCAGTAGAAGCCGGAGGTCAGCAGCATGCCCTGCGTGGCCTGCAGGCCCAGGCTGTGCACGTCGTTGATGTAGACCAGCAGGCCGGCCAGCTTCTGCCCACCTTGGGTCAGCCCGAACTCCGCTGCCTGCTTGACGGAGTTGATCATGTCGGTGCCGGCGTTGGCCAAGCCGATGATCTTCGCCTTCGATCCCTGCGCCTGCAAAAGGAAGGAGGAGAAGTCGGCGGTGTTCAGCGGGGCGCGTACCCCACCGATCACCTTGCCGCCGCTGGCCTTGACCACCTCGGACGCGTCGCGCTCCAGGTCGTAGCCGAAGGCGTAGTCGGCGGTGAGGAAGAACCAGCTTTCGCCGCCCTCCTTCACGATGGCCTGGCCGGTGCTGTGCGCCAGCGCGAAGGTGTCGTAAGCGTAGTGGACGGAGATCGGCGTGCACGCCTCGTTGGTCAGACGCACCGCGCCGGGGCCGCTGAGCATGACGATCTTGTTCTTGTTCCTGGCGACCTCCACCGCCGCCAGCGCGGTGGCGGAGGCGGCGACGTCCAGGATGGCGTCCGCCTTCTGCACGTCGAACCACTCGCGCGCGGTGACGGCGGCGATGTCGGCCTTGTTCTGGTGGTCGGCCGACAGCACCTCGATCGGCTTGCCGAGCACCTTGCCGCCGAAATCCTCGACCGCCATGCGGGCCGCCGTGACGGTGCCCTGCCCGGTGATGTCCGAGTAGGGCCCGCTCATGTCGAGCAGCAGGCCGAAGCGGACGACGTCGTCCGAAACCTGCGCCCGCGCCGTCCCGCCCGCCAGCGCGAGCAGGGCGGCGACTCCTGCAACCGCATGGATTGCCTTGCTTCTGGTCGTGCTCATCGTCCTCCCCTCCGAGGTTCTCTTGCCGGTTCCGGCAATTGTTTTGTCCACGGATGGTGATGATGCGCGGCACCACGGGCGGCGTCAATCACGCAGAATATCGTTCTGCACAATGGAACTGGAGACGCCTCCCCCTTTATGGCTTGATCACGGCGCGCCCCACCACGCGCCCGCCTTTCAGGTCGTCGAGCGCCTGCTGCACGCCGTCCAGGCTGCGGGTCTGCACGGGGATCTCCTGGACCTGTCCGGCCTTGGCCAGATCGACGAGTTCGCGCATCTCGGCCAGCGTGCCGACGTAGGAGCCGACGATGCCGACGGCACGCAGCGGCAGCAGCGGCAGCGAGAGCGTCGTCGCCCCGCCGAACAGGCCCACCACGATCAGCGTGCCGCCCTTGCGCAACGCCGCCAGCCCGAATTCGAACGACGCCGGGGCGCCGACGAAGTCGATGGCCGCGGCCACGCCGCCGGTCGCCTTCAGCAGCGCCTTGCGCGCGTCCGGGTCGGAAGGATCCATCACCTCCCCCGCACCGGCGGCACGGGCGGCGTCCCACTTGCCGCGGTCGATCTCGGCGACGATGGGGGCCGCGCCGGTCAGCGCGTGGGCGAGCCGCACCGCCGCCAGCCCGACGCCACCGGCGCCGATGATCAGCAGCGGGGAGCGCTCCGTGACCGCGCCGGCCTTCTTCACCGCGCTGTAGGCGGTGAGGCCGGAGCAGGCGTAGGTGCAGGCCAGTTCCTCCCGCAGCCCGTCGAAGTCGATCAGGTAGCGTTCGTGCGGGACCAGGACGTGGTCGGCGAAGCCGCCGTCCAGGCTGGTGCCCAGGCCGCGCGGGCGGCTGCACAGCTGCTCGTTGCCGGCGGCGCACAGCGCGCACGCGCCGCAGCCGATCCAGGGGTAGACCACGCGGCGGTCGCCCACCCTGGCCTCCGTCGCTTCGGGGCCGACGGCGACCACCGTGCCGACAATCTCGTGCCCCAGGGTGCGCGGCAGGGCCAGCCCCTTGGACAGGTCCATCTTCTGGCCGCCGCCCAGGTCGAAGTGACCGTCCCACAGGTGCAGGTCGCTGTGGCAGACGCCGCAGGCGGACACCCGCACCAGCACCTCCGCCCCCTTCGGTTCCGGCAGCGGTGCCACCACCTCCTCCAGCGGTTGGCCGAAGGCGGTGACCTTGAAGCTGCGCATGGTCTGAATCGTCACCCTTACCCTCCCCCGTCGTTCGGTTCCGCACCAAGCCTTACATGCCCGGATAGTTCGGTCCACCCCCGCCTTCGGGCACGCTCCACACGATGTTCTGGGTGGGGTCCTTGATGTCGCAGGTCTTGCAGTGCACGCAGTTCTGCGCGTTGATCTGCAAACGGGGTTCGGCGCCGTCCTGCACGATCTCGTAGACGCCGGCCGGGCAGTAGCGCGTCTCAGGCGCGGCGTAGCGCGCCAGGTTCACGCGGAGCGGCACGCCGGCGTCCTTCAGGCGCAGGTGGGCGGGCTGGTCTTCCTCGTGGTTGGTGTTCGACAGGTAGACCGAGGACAGCCGGTCGAAGGTCAGCACGCCGTCCGGCTTGGGGTAGGCGATCGGCGGCGCGGCGTCGGCCGGCTTCAGGGAGGCGTGGTCCTCGTGGTGGCCCAGCGTCCAGGGGGCACGACCACGGAAGACGTACGTGTCGAGCGCGGCGTGCGCGATGCCCGGCAGCAGGCCCCAGCGGAAGCCCGGACGGATGTTGCGCGCCGTGTACAACTCGTCCCACAGCCAGGACTGCTTGAGCTTTTCCGGGTACGCCGTCACCTCGGCGGCATTGGCGCCGCCGGTCAGGTGTTCGAACACCGCCTCGGCGGCGACCATGCCGGACTTCATGGCAGTGTGGCTGCCCTTGATCTTCGGCGCGTTGAGGAAGCCGGCGGCGTCGCCCACCAGCAGGCCGCCGGGGAAGGTCAGCTTCGGGATCGACTGGAATCCGCCCTCGGAAATGGCGCGGGCGCCGTAGGAGACGCGCCGCCCGCCCTCCAGATGCGCGCGGATGGCCGGGTGTGTCTTGTAGCGCTGGAACTCCTCGAACGGGCTGAGGTGCGGGTTGGCGTAGTCGAGGCCCACCACGAAGCCGACCGACACCAGATTGCCCGACAGGTGGTAGAGGAAGGAGCCGCCGTAGGTGGCATGGTCGAGCGGCCAGCCGACCGTGTGGACGATCAGCCCCGGCTGCGACTTGGCGGGGTCGATCTCCCACAGCTCCTTGATGCCGATGCCGTAGGTCTGCGGTTCGACACCCTTGCGCAGATCGAAGCGGTCGAACAGCGTGCGGGTGAGGGAGCCGCGGCAACCCTCGGCGAAGATGGTCTGGCGGGCCAGCAGTTCGACGCCCGGCGTGTGGTTGTGCGTGGGTTGGCCATCCTTGCCGATGCCCATGTCGCCGGTGGCGACGCCCTTCACCGCACCGTCCTCGCCGTACAGCACCTCGGCCACGGCGAAGCCCGGGAAGACCTCCACACCCAACTCGGCCGCCTGTTCGCCCAGCCAGCGGCACACGGCGCCCAGCGAGATGATGTAGTTGCCGTCGTTGTGCATCTGCGGCGGCGTCGGCAGGCGCAGCGAGCGGCTGCCGGTCAGGTAGAGGAAGCGGTCTTCCTTCGCCGGGGTGTCCAGCGGCGCGCCCTTGTCGCGCCAGTCGGGGATCAGCTCATCGAGCGCGCGCGGCTCGAACACCGCGCCGGAGAGGATGTGGGCGCCGACCTCGGCCCCCTTGTCGACGACGCAGACGGACAACTCCTGCCCTACGGCGGCAGAGAGCTGGCGCAGGCGGATCGCCGCGCTCAGGCCCGACGGGCCGGCGCCGACGATCACCACGTCGAATTCCAGGCTTTCGCGCTGCGGGCTCATGGGAAACCTCCGTCTCGAATGGAAAAAGCGGGCCGGGTGCCGAAACACCCGACCCCAGGCTCCGCACCCAAGCGGGGGACGCCGGTGCGGCGGACGCCTTTGAAGCGCTTCCGTCAGTTCCGGAACCGCCTTGAACAGATCGGCCGCGGGACCTTCACGTTGTCGTCGACCACCCGAACCCGCCCTTTAATTTCGTACTGCGGAACTTAATTCCGATTTGTTGACGCGCACCTTAATCCGTGAGAAAAGACATTTCAAACGGAATCTCGCGCGCCGCCGGCAGCCGGGACACCAGCCGGAACGCGGCCCGCGAAGAGGCCCGACACGAGAGGGAGGGACACCATGACCGAGCGATGGAAGCATCGCCCGCCCGGCTCCAACTGGGGCGACTTCGGCCCGGACGATCAGGTCGGCCGGCTGAACCTGATCACCCCGGAACGCCGCCTGAAGGCCATGGCGGAAGTGCGCACGGGCGAAGTCTTCTGCCTCAGCCTGCCGCTGGACATGCCGGGCGGGAACGCGCTGCACCCGCACCGCCATCCGCCGCGCCGCCACGCGGAGGAGCGCAGCCCCGGCAAGCACTGCGTGAATTTCGAGTTGAGCGGCGTGAACCCGGACTTCGTCGACTCCGTGTGCGACGACCACGTGGTGCTCTACCTGCAGTACTCCACGCAGTGGGATGCGCTGTCGCACATCGGCCGCCGCTTCGACGCCGACGGCGACGGCACGGCGGAAATCGTCTACTACAACGGCTACCGCGCGGGCATCGACATCCTGGGCGCCGAGCAGCCGGGCGGCCCGGCCGCCAAGGCGCTGGGCATCGAGAACATGGCGGCCACCGGCGTGCAGGGCCGCGGCGTCATGGTGGACCTGCACGGCGCCTTCGGCGACGCGCGCACGCTGGTCGGCTACGACGACCTGATGCGCGTGATGGACGCCGACGGCGTCACGGTGGAGCCCGGCGACCTGCTGTGCCTGCATACCGGCTTCGCCCGCATGATTCTGGACATGGGCGGGCAGCCCGACGCGGAGGCGCTGCACCACCGCTGCGCCGTGCTGGACGGCCGGGACGAGCGGCTGATCGCCTGGGTGGAGGAGAGTGGCGTCGCCGCGCTGATCGCCGACAACTACGCGGTGGAAGCCTACCCCAACCCCTGCCGGCACAACGGCCCGCACGAGGCGCTGCCGCTGCACCAGGCCTGCCTGTTCCGCCTGGGCATCCACCTGGGCGAGCTGTGGCACCTGAGCGTGCTGAACGGCTGGCTGAAGCGCCACGCGCGCAGCCGGTTCCTGCTGACCGCGCCGCCGCTGCGCCTGCCCGGCTCTTTCGGGTCGCCGGTCACCCCGGTGGCCACCGTATGACCCGCAAGACACCGAACACCAGGGAGAGGCGACAAGCATGAAAGCCGTTCTGTGCAAGGCGTTCGGCCCGCCCGAGACGCTGTCGGTCGAAGACGTGCCGGTTCCCGGCTGCGGCCCCGGCATGGTGCGCATCCGCGTCCACGCGGCCGGCGTCAACTTCCCCGACACGCTGATCATCGAGGGCAAGTACCAGCTCCGCCCCGAACCGCCGTTCGCGCCCGGCGCCGAGGTGGCCGGCGTGATCGACGCGGTGGGCGACGGCGTGACGGGCTTCAAGGCCGGCGACCGCGTGATGGCGCTGACCGGCTGGGGCGGCTTCGCCGAACAGGTGGTGGTGGAGGCCGACCGTGCCAGGCCGGTGCCGGACACCATGGACTTCCCCACGGCGGCCGGCTTCGCCATGACCTACGGCACCTCCATGCACGCGCTGAAGCAGCGCGGCCGGCTGAAGGCGGGGGAGACGCTGCTGGTGCTGGGCGCCGGCGGCGGCGTCGGCCTGACCGCCGTCGAGATCGGCCGACGGATGGGTGCCCGCGTCATCGCCGCCGCCAGCAGCGAGGCGAAGCTCGACGCTGCCCGCGCCGCCGGAGCGGAGGAGGTGATCGACTACAGCCGCGAATCGCTGAAGGACCGGGTCAAGGAGTTGACCGGCGGGCGCGGCGTCGACGTGGTGTACGACCCGGTCGGTGGCGACCTGTTCGACCAGGCGCTGCGCCTGATGGCGTGGAACGGGCGTTTGCTGGTGGTCGGCTTCGCCAGCGGCCGCATTCCGCAGGCGCCGGCCAACCTGATGCTGCTGAAGGGCAGCGAGGTGGTGGGCGTTTACTGGGGTGCCTTCCGCAAGAACGAGCCGGAGGCCGAGCACCAGAACTTCGAGGAGCTGTTCGCCTGGCACGCCGCCGGCCGCCTGCACCCGCGCATCGACCGCGTCCTGCCGCTGGACAAGGCGGCCGAGGCGCTGACCGCGCTGCGCGACCGCGCGGTGACGGGGAAGATCGTGCTGACGGT
>DASPIO010000356.1:0-11492 GCA_035629155.1 Azospirillum sp.
GGCACGCTGGGCTTGGCCTTGCGCTCCATCTGGTCGCGCGAAGGCTATGACCTGGTGTCCCGCGCCATCGCCGCGCACCGGCCCGACATCGTGCACGTCCACAACACCTTTCCCCTCCTGTCCCCGGCCGTCTACGACGCCATCCGGGCGCATGGCCTGCCGGTTATCCAAACGCTTCATAATTTCCGACTTCTGTGCGCAAACGGATTTTTGCTGAAACAGGGGACGCCGTGCCAGGAGTGCCTGACCCGTTTGGTAAAGTGGCCAGCCGTCGCCCACGCCTGCTATCGCGGGGATCGCAAGGCGAGCGCCGCCGTCGCGGCAATCGTCGGCATTCACAAGGCCCTGGGCACCTGGAGAAACAAGGTCGATCTGCTTCTCGCCCTCAATCCCCACTCACGGGACCTGTTCATAGAAGGCGGGCTTCCGCCCGATCGCGTCGCCGTCTGCCCGCCCGCGGTCCGCGATCCGGGACCGCCAGCCGCATCCGCGTCCGACCGCAGGGGGGCGCTCTTCGTCGGTCGGCTGAGCCCGGAAAAGGGCATCGAAACCCTGATCGAGGCTTGGCGTGGCGTCGACATGCCCCTCGACGTCGTCGGCGAAGGACCACTGTCCGAACGTTTGGCGCGGCAGGCTCCGGCGCATGTGCGCTTCCACGGCGGGCTGTCGGCATCGGGCGTGTCGGCGGCCATGACGCGTGCCGCCGTTCTCATGTTCCCGTCGCTCTGGTACGAGAGCTTCGGGCTGGTGGTGGCGGAGGCCATGGCCCATGGGCTTCCGGTTCTGGCATCCTCCGGCGGCTCGGTCATGCACATGCTGGAGGACGGCGTTTCCGGACGCTTTGCCCGTCCCGGCGACGTTGCCGACTGGCGCGCGAAGGCGACCGCGATGATGGCGCAGCCGGACATGCTGCACCGGATGGGAGCTGCCGCGCGCCGCACGTTTGAAACGCGCTTTTCCACCGCACCGGCCTTCGCTCGGCGCATGGAACTCTACCAAGGACTTCTGAACGCCCGCATCAATTCCCGCACGGACGTCGACGCCGCATAACCTGACCAGCGCGTGACGCGTCCATCCCTTCGCTGCCGACGGTGATCTACCGCCGGCCGCCGTGCCGTCGAAGGAATTGGGCCGTTTCGTCCTCCGTCAGGCCCGCCAACGCATTGCGCACGAGCGGGCCCGCCTCCGGTCGGGCACCGAGTCGGCCGACGAAATCCGGGTCGGCAACCCACATCAGGCGGATCTGCCGTTCCAGCAGTTCGACCTCTTCCCGGTTCATGGCCGGCTGCAGCCGCAATGCCAGTTCCATGCGCGACGCCATGAGCGCCGGAATGAAGGAGCCGGACAGCATCGACATGCGCAGGGCGGCCACCGCGGCTTTCACGTCACCCTCCCAACTGCGCAGATAGGCGAGGCGAAGCCAGACGCCGGGCTGGCCGGGCGCGATGGCGAGCGACGAGACCGTCGCCTCCGTGGCCGCGGCGAGGAGATCCTGCCGCTCGGCGCCCGCCGCCGCATCGGCCGCGCGCAGGAGCAGCAGGCCCCGGTCTCCTTCCAGTTCTCCGTCCCGTACCCAGCGGTACGCCGCCGCAAGATCCGCCGCGGCGGTGGTGAGCGCCTGGGGCTGCACGTCGGTGCCAGAGTAGACGTCCCACAGCACGGCGCGGGCGTCGAGCGTCGCCATCCCGGTGAACAGACGCGGCAGCCCGAGCGCCAGGAGCAGACACCCCACCACGCCCGCCGTCACCGCGGCACCCCTGTGGGAGGAAACCGGGTGGGAGGGGCGGGGTGTCCGCGTCTCACTCGCCGTAGTAGTCGCGGTATCGGCCATAATACTGTCCGTAATCGCCATAGCCGTAACGGGCGTGCTTGCGCTGGTTCACCTGCGACAGGACGGTTCCGTAGGGGTTCACCCCGGCGGCTCGCAGCAGCTTCATGCCGTTGCGCACGGCGTCGCGCGGTGTCGAATTCCAGCGCACAAGATAGATGACGCGGTCGGCGACCCGGGCGAGGATGCGGGAGTCGGCCACGGCCAGCACCGGCGGCGAGTCGATGACGATGCGGGTGTACCGCTTCAGCAGGTCGCCGACCAGCGCCTCGACCTGCGCCCCCTGGATGATTTCGGCCACATTGGCGTAGCGGCCGGCCGGCAGGAAATCGAGGCTGCCGCCGACGCCGTGCTGGACGACCTCCTCGAAGGCGGCCTCGCCGGCCAGCACCTGGGCCAGCCCGCGCTCGCCGTCGACGCCCAGCGCCGAATGCAGGCGCGGGCGGTGGACGTCACCGTCGATGAGGAGCACCCGCTCGTCCACCTTGGAGAACAGCAGCGCCAGACACAGCGAGACGAAGGTCTTGCCTTCCTTGGGCACCGAGGAGGTGACCAGGACCACGCGGCTCGCCTCGGCCCCTTCTCCGAGATGAAGCGCGGTGCGCAGGCTGCGCACGCCGTCCGCCAGAGCCGAGCGTGGGCGCTGCAGGACCTCGTCGACCGGCCGGTCGGTGCTGCCCCGGTGAAGCGGGATCATGGCGAGCGTCGGCAGCCCGGTCAGCTCCTCCGCGTCGTCCGCCGACCGCACGGCGTTGTCGAGGCGGTCGATGATGAAGACGAGCATGATACCGCCCAGGAGCGACAGCAGCACCGAAAGCCCGAGAACGGAGCGCGTGGGTGGGAACGATGGCGCGACCGGAACGTCGGCCGGCGACACGATGCGCGCGTTGGCGCGCTGCATGCGCTCCTGCTCCGCCTCGCGCTTGAAGCGGGTCAGGAACGCTTCGTAGAGGCTCTTGGTGGCTTCCGCCAGACGTTCCAGTTCGCGCAAGCGCACTTCCGCCGCGCCGGCGACGTTGGTCTGGCGGCGCAGGCCGTCCAGTTCCCGCTCCAGCGAGGTGACGCCCGCCGCGGCCACCTCCACGTCGTTGGCGATGGAGGCGGCGACCTTCTCGATCTCGCCGGCGATCTTGCCGCGCAGGTCGTTGAGGTCGGCGCGCAGGCCGAGCATGCGCGGATGGCGGTCGCCATACGTCTTCAGCGCCTCCGACATCTCGCGGGATTTGATCGCCTCCTGCTCGCGCAGGCGCTGGATGAGTTGCGACTGCAGCACGTCGGACGACGTGTCGACGCTGCCGCGGGTGCGGACCAGCACGCGCACCTGATCCAGCCGCGCCTGCTTCTGCGCCAAATCGGCGCGCGCCAGCACCAGGCGCGAATTGAGTTCCGAGAGTTGTTGGTCGTTGACGGTGGCCTGACGTTCGTTCTTGCGCCGAAGGTCGTGCTCGGAGCGGAACTGCTCGACCGCGTTCTCGGCGGCGACGACATCGCGGCGCAGCGTTTCGAGCCGTTCGCCGAGCCAGCCGGTGACGCGTCGCGCCTCCTCGAAGCTCGCCTCCAGCCGGTCGACGACGTACAGCTCGGCTACGGTGTTGGCGATGAGCGCTGCCTTCTCGCGGTCCTCCGAGATGAACTGCACGGTGATGATGTAGGACCGGCGTTGCGGACGCACCGTCAGACGCGAGGAAAAGGCTCGCACAATGCGCGCCCGTTCGATGTCCTCGCGGGCGGTCGGTCCCAGCTTCTGCGGCTCCTCGGCGCGCGTTATCCACGACGCGGGAATCCACGATACCGGGTTGAGCGCCGCCAGGAAGTTGGCCAGGGGCCTCGGTTCACGCAGCCTGGCGTTGAACTCCGGGTCCTCGTCGAGCCGCAGCTTGGCGACGACCCGACGTGCAAGAACGGTCGAGGCGATGAGTTCCGCCTCGGTCTGCACCACCGCGTCGCTCACTCGCTGGCGCGCCACCGTCATCGTACGGTCCGCCAGCACGTCGTTGGTTTCCGGCGCCTCGATCATGATCTGCGCCGTGGCGGTGTAACGAGGCGTCGTCTGCTTCAGCACCAGGATGGCGGGAATCAGCACCAGCGCCACGCAGACGAGGATGAGGTACTTGCCACGCCAGACCAGCCGCGAGGCCCATCGGACGCTCTGGCGGACATCAATCATGGTCTGGGCAGGCGGCAACGAGAGAAGGTCGCGATCTGTCATGGGCCCCGAGTGGGCCTCCTCGCATCGGTCAGGTCGAGTCGAACGCAACGGTTCAGTACTGCAGGCCCAACCTCAGCATGAAGGTCGTTTGGGTGAAGCTTTCCGTTTCGGCCTGCGACCGCTTGTTGCGATGACCGACCTCGGCGCCGGTGTAAAGCTCCGGCGTGAAGGCGTAGATCACGCGCGCACGTCCCTCATAGGTCCATGCATCCCGGTTCTTCACGCCCGACATCTGGTCGTAGGCGACGCTGCCGTAACCTGTCAGGATGATGTTGCGCTCGAGCTCGTGCCGGACGGTCAGGCTGAAGGCATTGCGCACCATGCCCGAAGCGTTCTGCGTGGTCGTCTCGTTGACCGACCGCTCGAACGACGGAACGACGATTGTCAGCGTCGTTGGCGTCCAGTTGAAGGTGGCGCGCACTGACAGGCCCTGTGGGTCCTTGAATCGGGCGTCCCGGTAATTTTGCGCGAAGTAGCCCACAAGGAAATCGCCACGGACGAGCTGGCTCAGGTCAACGCCTACACCCGATTCGACACGGTAGCCATAGCTGTTGCGGTCGAAGCCGCTCCGATCAAGCGCGTCGTCATAGCGGCGGCGGTTCCCGGAGACCTCGGCCACGGCGGCATAGCCGGGAAACATCTCGTAGCTGCCACGCAGGCGCGCCAGCAATTCCCAGCGATCACGGTCGCCGTTGCGGATGGTGGTCCCGGCCGCGGTGCTGACGTTGCCAAAGACGCGGCGATCGACGCCGATCTCACTCAGCACCGTGTAGCGGCCGAACTGGTGCTTGAAGCCGCCGCGGTTGACGAAACCGCGAATCGGCGTCGGTTCCAGGCCCCGCACGTCGTCGGGACTGCCGCGGTCCTCGTGCCGGGAGAAGAGCTGACCGAAATAGTTGGCCTGCGTGTCGCTCGAGAAATCATAGCGGCCATCGACGTCGAGCTGCATGTCCGTCCGGTTGTCGCGCGTGAAGCGGCGATGCAGGTACTGCTCGGCCAGTAGCGACAGGTTGAGTGCGTGCTCCTTGAAGCGCGAGCGCAGCTTCAACTCGGGGCGGATCGTCGTGACGAAGTCCCCGCGCTCGTCTGTCTGGGTAGCGAAAAGGTTAGTGTTGTAGGTCTCATCCAGTTCGATTTTGGGCAGGAACAGGAACTGCCCGAAATCCACGCCCTTCGGCTGGTAGCTGTCATGCAGGCGTTCCGAGTCGGCGCGGTTCTTCGCCTTGTCCTCCGCATCGACCTCCGTGGTGATCTTGGCCCCGGAGCCGTGTCTCCGGGGATCCTCCTTCGGTTGCGTGGCGCCACGCACCTGGGCCGCCGCCGGGTCGGCGAAAGCCAGTTGAGCCGCGGTCAGGGTCGCGAACACGCCAAGCGCGGTCAACGCCCTGGCGGATCGCGGACCGCGCGCCTGCGCTGTGCGGGAAGGTTTCAGGCACTGGCCAAGGGGGAGCGGTCGGACGGCGAGCATATCAATCATAAGGCTTGGTTGGCTGTACATCCGTACTACCACCGAGGTCGCGGATGCGCAAACAAACAAGATGTCGGTCACGCAGTTATTTCGCGCCAAGCGCGTCATTCCGGTTACAGCGACACGCGATCGGCCGCGTTCAAGCTCGTGACTGGAGAATGCGCCGGTGCGTGCCATGCAGTGCGACCGCGCTCAGCACGCCGGTGGCGTAGGCGCCGGTGTCCAGGCCGATCCGGTTGGGCAGGATCTGTGGCACGTCGGTGACGGTGTGGCCGTGCACCACCACCTTGCCATGCGGCCGGGGCGACGAGAGGAACGGCTCGCGGATCCAAAGAAGGTCCTCCAACCGCTGCCGCTCGAGTGGCACGCCAGGACGGATGCCGGCGTGCACGAACGCGTAGTCGCCGAGCACAGCCATCGGCTCCAGCGACTCGAGAAAGGCGCGATGCTCCTCCGGCAGCCGTTCCTCAAGCGAATCGCGAAGAGTGCGGCAACGCGCTGCGCTCACGATGCCGACGGACGCCCGCACACCGTAGCTGGCCAGCGCCTCGGCCCCGCCATAGCTCAACCATTCGGCGCCATCGGCTGGATTGCGCAAGAAGTCCAGCATCGCCGCCTCGTGGTTGCCCAGAAGGAATCGGCATGCGGGGCCGGTTCCGGCGGCGGATGCGGCAGCCCTGGCGCACAACAGGTCGAGCACGCCGCGGCTGTCCGGGCCGCGGTCAACATAATCTCCCAGAAACACCAGAAGAGGCTGCAATCCATCCTCGACCCGGTGCTCCTCGGCGTCCCGCGCGATGACGGCGAGCAGCCGTTCCAGGCAACGCCGCTCGCCGTGCACGTCGCCGATCGCATAAAGGCACACGCCGTCAGGAGCCGACGGCGGCTCACGTCCGCCGGCCCGCTCGCCCTGCGCGTGAACGCCCAGGGATCCAAAAAAGCTGCGCAAGAAGGACCGCATCACGCCCGACTGTTCGGCTCCAGGGCGGTACGCCGTTGCAGGCGACCGCAAATGTCGTTTAATTGACTTTTGCGATAGGCTGATCGTTGCGGGAAAAGCAACGTCCATCTGCACGGTAACAGGAGTTCATGGTCAATGTCTTCTCTCTCCCGCGGATGCGGTGCCCGCGCCTTCGTCCTTAGCGCAGTCGTCGCCGGTTTTCTCGCCGCCGGCTGCTCGTCCACGCCGGGCTTCCCGACCGAAGACGCGCCGATGAAGATCAGCAGCCCGACCGACGGTTATCTGCTCGAGCCTGGCAACCGCGTGCGGTTGACCGTCTTCGGCGAAAGCAGCCTGTCGGGCGACTTCACTCTGGATCCCGCCGGCAACGTCGCCCTGCCGCTCGTCGGCAACGTGCCCGCCAGCGGGGTCACCGCCAAGACCCTGGCGAAGCGTATCGAGGACCTGCTCAAGAAGGACGCCTACCTGCAGGATCCCAAGGCCGCCATCGAGGTGCAGACCTTCCGGCCGTTCTACGTCCTGGGCGAGGTGCGCGCCCCGGGCGAGTTCCCCTACACCAGCGGCATGACGGTGCTGAGCGCCGTGGCCCGTGCGGGCGGCTACGACTACAGGGCGCGCGAGGGCGAAGTCGTCCTGGTCCGTGTGGTCGACGGCGATCAGAAGGATTACCGGGCCGTCGAGCGCACGCCGATCCTGCCGGGCGACATCGTCAGGGTGCTGCAGCGCCGGTTCTGATGCCGGCGCCTGTCCCTGCGGGCGATTATGAGGGCCGCCGGGCAACCGGGGTTTGCATAGCCCTGGAACTGGCGGCGCGTTCCATAGTATCACTTCCGATGGAGTCGCCAATTCGGTGGCTCTCCGGCTGTCAGGCATTGAAGGAGTGGGTGGCATGAACAGGTTCCATGGCGTACTGACCGTGGCGGTGCTGGCCGCCAGCGTCGGGCTGACCTCGGCCGCCTACGCCCAGGCAAATCAGGGCCAGGCCCAGAACCGCGGCAACAACCAGGGGCAGGGCAATCAGGGGCAGGGCAATCAGGGGCAGGCTAGGCTGCCGCCGGCGCTCCAGGCCGCGGTGCTCACTGGGAATCCGCAGGCGGTGCAGCAGGCGATCAACACGCTCAGCGGCGGCAACTCGCAGCAGGCCGCCAATCTGGCCGGCCAGGTCGTTCGGGCCGCGGAGCAGATGCTGAACACTAACCCCCAGGGCGCGGTGCAGGTCGCGGCGGCGGCGGTGGAAACGGTGAAGAACACCACCGTCCAGCAGTCGTCCCCGCAGCAGACCGAATCGGTGGTGACCACCGCCGCCCGCATCTTCGTCAACCCGGCCGCCCAGCGCGTGGCACCGGAAGCTGTCGCCCAGCTTGCGACGTCCGCCGTCCAGGTGGCCGTCGCCACCGGCAACCCCACGCTGACGGCGAACGTGGCGAACCAAGCCGTCGGTGCCGCCGAGAAGATCCTGTCGGTGGCACCCGCCGCCGCCATCCAGGTGGCCGCCGCGGCCGTCCAGTCGGTCAAGGACGCGCCGGTGATGCAGGGCGCGCCGCAGGCGACGATGCAGGTGGTGACGACCGCCGCGCGCATCATCGTGCAGCCGGAAGCGCAGCGCGTGGCGCCCCAGACCGTGGCGGCGATCGCCGCAACCAGCGTGCAGGTGGCCTCCAACCCGACCGTCTACCAATCCGCGCCAAATTCGGCCATCACCGTGATGGCCAACGCCTATGCGGCGGCCACCAGCCAGGCCATCACCTCCGCCGTGCCGACCGCCGCCGCCACGCTGCGCAGCGAACTCGTGCAGGCCTCGCAGACGCCGATGCTCAATCAGGCCAATCCGACGAACCCGACGTCCATCAACATCATCCTGTCGGGGCAAAACCCCGATACCGGACAGCCCCTGGCGAACAATCAGGCGCCAGCGCAGACGCCGACCCAGACGCCCAACACCGTCGACACGCAGTCCGCGTTGGTGGGGAACGAGAACAAGACCAAGCCTGGGAGCAGCACCTGAAGCGGTGCCGACGGGGGGAGGGCGGTGTTCGCCTTGAGCAATACGACCGTCTTTCGTCTGGTGCTCGCTGTCGTTCTCCTGGCACCACTGCCGCTCGGCAGCTATCGCCCGTGGGCCTGGAGCCTGCTGGCGGTCGTGGTGGGTGTGCTTCTGCTGCTCTGGTGCGCGACGGTGCTGGCCGGCAAGGCCCGCGCGCCGGTCCCCACCGACCGGTTGTGGGCGGCGGTGATACCCTTCGCGCTGGTGATGGTCTGGGCCTTCGTGCAGAGCCTGGACGCGATGCCGCGCGTCGTGTGGCACCCGTTGTGGAGCGAAGCGGCTTCGGCGCTCGGGCAGCCGGTGGCCGGCGGCGTCTCGGTCGATCCGGAGATGTCCCGCACGGCCCTCATGCGGTTGATGACCTATGGCGGCGTGTTCTGGTTGGCGCTGCAACTCGGCCGTGAGCGGTCGCGCGCCCGGGAAGCGCTGGTCGCCGTCGCCGTCGCCGGGGTGGCCTACGCCACCTATGGGCTCGTCGTCCATTTCTCCGAATGGGAGCACATCCTCTGGCTGGAGAAGTGGGCCTACATCGGCGACCTGACGTCCACCTTCGTGAACCGGAACGCCTATGGCGCCTACGCAGGCCTGGGTGCCGTGTGTTGCCTGGCGCTGTTCCTGCACGCCCTTAAACCGCCGCGCCCCGGCGAGACACGGCGCGCCTACGATCTGACGGAACTCGTGATGCTGCGCGCCATGCCGTTCCTGGTCGGTGCGGTGATCATCGGATCGGCGCTGCTGCTGACGCATTCGCGCGGCGCGTTCCTCAGCACCGGCGGCGGCCTGCTGGCATTGCTCGTGGCCGTGGCGGCGGGGCAAGTCGTCCGGCCGCGGACCGCCATCATCCTGGGCGTCGTGCTGGGCGCCATCGGCCTCGCCGTGCTGGGCATCAGCGGCGAGGGAACGGTCAAGCGGCTGGCCGACACCGACAGCGACGTGCGCACGGACCTGTTTCGCCTGACCGTCGAGGCCATTGAGGACGCACCGTGGAGCGGCCACGGGTTCGGCGCCTTCCTGCCGGCGTTCCGCATGTATCGCGACGTTTCGTTGGCCGCCGATCTGATCTGGGACTTTGCCCACAACGTGCACCTGGAACTGGCCATGGACTTCGGGCTGCCGGCGGCGGCGCTGTTGTATCTGTCCCTGGCCACGCTGGTTCTGGTATGCCTGCGCGGGCTGCTGCGGCGTCGGCGCGACCAGATCTACCCGGCGGCGGCGGTGTCCGGCGCGACGCTGATCGGCCTGCACGGCATCGTCGATTTCAGTGTCCAGATGCCCGCCATCGCGGTCACGCTGGCGCTGCTGCTCGGCATCGGCTGCGCCCAGTCGTGGCGCACGGCCGAGAGCGATGCGTCATGACGGCTGCCCATCGGTCGCCGCCATGACCATCGACGAAATCCGCCGCGACGCCGTTGATGAAGCGCCGGACGATCACGGCACCACGGTTCGGCCGGTGGGTATGTTCCGGGCGCCGCGCCGCGGCATCGCCACGGCGACGCTGGCGATTGGCGACCTCGCCGTTCTGCAAGCGGCCGTGCTTCTCGGCGTCCTCCTGCGGATGCAGATCAACCCCTGGCTGCCCATCGACGTCAACCCGAGCACCTTCATCGGCGTCGCCGTCGCGGCATTGTTCCTGCCGCTGGCGTATGCCTTGGCCGGGCTGTACCCCGGCTACGGGCAGACGAGCGTGGAGCGGCTGCGCAAGCGGGTCACCGTCACCGCCTTGTGCTTTGGCGCGATGATCCTGTTCGACCGGCTGGCGCAGGATGGCCAATGGTCGCGCGGCATCCTGCTGGCCGCCGCCGCGTTATCGCTGGCCTTCACCCCCGTCTGGGACGCCGTTGCGCGGCGCATCCTGATCCGTCGGGGATGGTGGGGCGAGGCGGTGGTCGTCCTGGGGCCGGATGAACGGCGCGGCGCCGTGGTGGCCGCCCTGACGCGGCACCGCGAACTGGGCTGGGTGCCGGTGGCTGAGGGCGACATACCGGGGGCGGCGGAACCGCCGGTCCGCAACGTCGCGCTGGCCGTCGTGGTGCTGCCCGATCGCGGCATCGGTGCCTCCGTCGTCGCCGACGACCTGCCGTACCGGCGGGTGGTGCTCGTTCCCGACATGAACGAAATGCAGAGCCTTTGGATCTCGGTGCGCGACCTTGGCACCCATCTCGGCCTGGAGACGCAGCGCAACCTGTTGATCCCCGCCAACCAGATGGTCAAGCGCGCGCTTGACCTGACGGTCGGCGCCGTGGCGCTGCTGCTGTCGATCCCGGTGATCGCCGTGTGCGCCGCGCTGATGACGGCCATCGCTCCGGGGCCGGTCTTCTACTCGCAGGTCCGGCTGGGCCGGGGCGGACAGCCTTTCCGCGTGTGGAAGCTGCGCACGATGGTGCCGGGCGCCGACGCGATGCTGAACGCGGTGATCGCCGGTTCGGCGGAAGCGCGTGCCGACTGGAACCAGTCCATGAAGATCCGCAACGACCCGCGGATCATTCCCGTCCTTGGGCACTTCATGCGCCGCTTCAGCATCGACGAACTGCCGCAGTTCTGGAACGTGCTGCGCGGCGACATGAGTCTGGTCGGGCCGCGGCCGCTGCCGTCCTACCACGTGGCCCGGCTCGAACCCGCGGCCGACCGCATGCGGCGGCGCGTCCGGCCGGGAATCACCGGCTTATGGCAGGTGTCCGGCCGCAGCACCGCCAACTTGGCCGACCAGCAGCGCATGGACATTTACTACGTGCGCAACTGGTCGCTGTGGCTGGACCTGCACATCCTCGCCCGCACCCTGCTGGTGGTGCTGACGGGCAAGGGCGCCTGGTGAAGGCGCTGGGGTGAGCCGCCCCTTGGTCTCTTAGAACCCGTTTCGAAAGTCGGTGGTGAGGGTCTGAGGCGGCGGCTGTTGGCAGGGATCATGTTCCCTTTCCGGAGGCCGCTGATGTGGACGCCCGAGGACCGCCGGCTGGTTGGCTGTTACGGTGCCGGCCAAGCCCT
>DASPIO010000357.1:0-30538 GCA_035629155.1 Azospirillum sp.
GTACGCGGCCAAGTACGGCAAGGCCGTGGACTGCCTGACCAAGGACCGTGACGCGCTGCTCGCCTTCTACGATTTCCCCGCCGAGCACTGGGAGCACGTGCGGACCACCAATCCCATTGAAAGCGTGTTCGCCACCGTCCGCCACCGCACGGTGCGAACCAAGGGGGCGCTGTCGCGGGACACCGCCAAGCTGATGGTCTTCAAGCTGATCACCGCCGCCGCCAAGACCTGGCGCCGGCTGAACGGCGAAAATCTATTGCCCAAGGTGATCCGCGGCGTCACCTTCCGCGATGGCGTCGAAGTCACCGACGCCGCATCACAGGACGCCGCCTGACCAGGCCGTCACCCAATTTCCCGCATAGCTCCCGTCGCCATGGCGGCGTGACTCAATTCAATCGGCCTCCGGTCAATCGGCCTCCGGGAAACCCGGCGCGGTTCAGCCATGCCATGGCTACGGCAACCAGCCAAAAATGTGTGCACCAACAATAGTATCGAGTCGAATGTAATTTGAAGCGAAGGCAGGGCGCTGGTGACTCACCTGAGTTGAAATGGTCACGCCACTCGCGTATGCCTCTCGATATAGGACATAAAGGAGGGAGGTGCCCGTGCGTATCCTCATCGCGGACGATCACCCGTTGTATCTTGATGCCGTAAGGCAGCAGATAGCGCGTATTTTTCGCAAATCCCACATCTCTGTGGCGACTTCACTGAACGGTGTTCTTGATATTCTGTCCAACACTGCGGTCGATCTGGTGATGCTGGACTACTCCATGCCGGGCACCGATGGCCTGTCGGCGGTCAAGCAGGTGGTCGAGGCGGCAGGGGCCGCTCCGGTGGTGGTGATGTCCGGCGTGGCGCTGGAACGGGACGTGATCGCCTGCATCCAGGCGGGAGCCAAGGGATTTCTGCCGAAGACTTTGGAGGGGCCTGTCTTTTCCGCCGCCGTTTCCCTGGTCGCGAGCGGCGGAACCTATGTGCCGACCGAATTCATGCTGTCGTCCACGGCGCCGGCGCCCGTGGCCCCCCCGCCTCCCGTGGAGGCGAACGGCTCGCTCGAACCCGGCGCCTTCAGCGAGCGCGAAATCGCGCTGCTTCGGATGGTCGTGGCAGCCGCGTCGAACAAGGAAATAGCGCGGGCCTTCGATCTGCAGGAAGTCACCATCAAGTTCTACCTGACACGCATCTTTCGAAAGATGGGCGTCAAGAACCGCGCGCACGCTGCGGTCGTGGCGGTGCGATCAGGCCTCATCCGCGAATGAGGCGCCGAGGGCGACAACGCCCTTGCGATGATTGAGGCGCGATCGGCGCTCCGGTAGGGGTATGCGCCGATGCCGCAGGCCGATGAGCGCGGCGTGCCTCTCCGAGCGTATAGTTCGATTATCCATACGTATAGCGACCTGGGCGTCGACCGACAGCCGCCGCTTAGACCTCAGCCAGCGCGCATCTGCCGCGTATTCGGCTCAATCTGTCGACATGCGATCCAACATTCAACGCAGTCGATGGCCCACCATGATACACGCCATTCCGGTCGCCGCCGCCGCGTTATGGCTGAGTGCTGATGCCGATGAGCAGGGCACTGACGAAGCCGTCGCCGTGCCAACGATCATCGGCATGGAGGGGGAGCGCTTGGCCGCCGTCCGGGCATGCTGATGCGCGGCAGACCCGTCATCCGGCTGTTCCGGGAGAACGCAGAATGAGCAAGACGCACCGCATCTCCGCCCTGCTGGATGCGGTCCTGGATGGGACGTCACACCCGCAGCGCCTGCTGGATCGCCTGCTTGTCAAGGCTATGGACCAGGGCCTGGACTGGCATGACATCGTCTGCGCCGTGGACGAGGCCGAACGCCGGACGGGGCTGCGCCTCCATCCGATGGGCGGCCCGACGGGCGGCCGGGCGGACTGAACCCAGACGCCATGGACGTTCCGCACCATTTCTTCCTGATTCCTGTCGCGGGCGCCCTGATCGTGGGCCTGCTGTGGATCCTGCGCCTGCGCGAAAGGATCGCCAGCGCCGAGGCGCGCATGGACTTTCTGCTGCACAGGGATGCTCTGACGGGACTGCCCAACCATCGGTTGGCACGCGATCGCCTGGAGTTCCTGATCGCACAGGCGAAACGGGACGGGACGAAAGTCGCGGTGGTCGTGGCCGACCTCGACCGCTTCAAGCCGGTGAACGATTCCCTTGGATGTCAAGCCGGCGACGCCCTTCTCCGCAAGGTCGCCCTGCGGCTTTCCAATGCGCTGAGAAACAGCGATACCGTCAGCCGTCAAAGCGGCGACGAGTTCCTGGTCCTGCTGAACACGCTTCGGGATGGCGACGCCGCCATCGGCGTCGCCTCGAAACTGCTGGGTGCGCTGGCGGATCCCTTTCCGTGCGGCGAAACCGAACTGGTGGTTTCAGCCTCGATGGGGATCGCCATCTGTCCCGATGACGGGGCCGATTTCGATACCCTCGTGCGCAAGGCGAACATGGCGCTGTTCCACGCCAAGCAGGGCGGCGGGAACAGCTACCGGTTCTTCAACGAGCGGATGAACGCCGACGGTGCCCGCCATCTGAGGACCGTTCACGGGCTGCGCCGCGCCCTGGACCAGGGCGATTTCGTTCTTCACTACCAGCCCCAGTACGATATCCGGAGCGGCGAGGTCGTCGGCGCTGAAGCCCTGGTCCGGTGGCAATGCCCGGAACGCGGCATGGTTCCTCCGAACGAGTTCATTCCCATCGCCGAGCAGAGCGGCCTCATCATCCCGCTTGGCGAATGGATCTTGCACGAAGCGTGCCGAAAGGCGGCGGAGTGGCAGACGGCGTCGGCCCTGCGGCCGACCATCGCGGTCAACGTCTCGGCGCTCCAATTCAACCGAGGGAATATCGAAGCGAGCATCGTCGATGTCCTGAAAAAGACAGGGCTGGATCCGTCCCGTCTTGAACTGGAAATCACGGAATCGATGATGCTGCAGGATCGCGAGGATGTGCTGCAGTCGGTGCGTCATCTGGAGCGGATCGGCGTGAGATTCGCCATCGACGACTTTGGAACCGGCTATTCAAGTCTTTCCTATCTGCGGCGCTTCGCCGTGCACAAGCTGAAGATCGATCGATCGTTCATCAAGGATCTGCCCAACCACGCGGGGTCGGCGGCCATCGTGCGCGCCATCATACAGATGGCGCGCGGTCTTGGGCTGCAAGCCATCGCGGAAGGCATCGAAGACCAGTGGAGCCTCGACTTCCTCAAGGAAAACCAATGCGAATTCGCCCAGGGGTACTTCCTCTGCCGACCGCTGCCCGAGCGCGGCTTCGAGGAACTGCTGATGCGGAACGCCGGCCCCGGAAGCCGGCTGGCCGCACCGGCGGCGGAAAGCCGCGCCTCGCCCGTGCAAGCGCCCGGGGCCGGCTATTTCATCGCCCCGACGACCGCGTCGTACCTGAAGTCATAGCCTTTCAGCGCCGGATTTTCCGCGCGCGAGAAACGGCGGAAGTCGACGCGGGACGGGTGGTCGGCCAATTCCCGGAACCGGGTGGCGGATCGCGCATCGTTCACCACGGCGACGGTGCCGTGATTCAGCCGCGGCCCGCCGATCGTCGCGAAGTCGTATCCTCGATGGTAATCGTGGATCAGGACGACGGCCCAGGCGCTGGCCAGGGTGCCTCCACCCACCGTGACCGTCATCCCGCCGTCGCGAACGCTGTCCAGTGCGCCCGTGAACGCGCCGAGGCCACCGACCACGACGGTCCCCTGCTTCTTCAGCTCGACGACCGCGTCGTGTGCGCCCAGGGCCATGGTGTCGTTGGCGGCCCAGATCACCGTGGCGTCGGGGTAGCGGGCGAGCAGCCTCAGGGCCTTGGCCTTCGCATCGCCGCGGGTCCAGTTGCCGGGGACGATCTGGAGGATCATGCCGTACCCGGCTTCGGCGACGAAGGAACGGACGCCGTCCTCGCGGACCTTGGACACGGGCGTCGCCTCATCGCCGCCGATGCCCAGAATGCGGGGCTCGGACGCGCTCCGGCGGTAGAGTTCGGCCATCATGGCGCGGGCGCTGCCGTGTTCCTCGCTGACGAGGGTGCCGATCCAGTTGGACAGGCGCCCGCGCTCATCGCCGACCACCCGCCTCTGCTCCGCGGTCAGGTCGTTGTGGATCAGCAGCAGCCGGGCGTTCGATCCGCGGAACAGTTCCAGCATCTCCGCGCCCTTCTGCTTCTCGTTCACCAGCACGACATAGTCGGGCGGAACGGGACGGGCGGCGACCGCCTTCGCCTGTTCCACCATCTTGATGCGGTCCCGGTCCGCGTAGAAGACTTCCAACCGCAGGCCGAACTGGTCGGCTGCCGCCTGCATGAACCGCGTTTGCTGTGTCCATCCGGCGTCGACCTGATGTTTGCCCGGATTGAAGAAGACGATCCGCACCTCGCCGGCGTCGCCGCCCTGGGCGGACGCGCTCCACAGCGCGAACGCGACGGTGGTGACAAGTCCGAATCTTGCCTTCATTGAATCCGGGTCCTACGGTTGGACTTGGGTGGCCGCTAACGATTACACGGAAGAGACATGGCGATGGAAGGGGGAGAGAGCCGGGCCAACGACCACCCCGCGTTCTGGAGAAGCCGGATCGGCCGCCGCCTCCTGTTCACCATCCTCGCGTTCAGCTCGCTCATCACGCTGGCCATAGCCGCATTCGACCTCTACCTGGATTACCGGCTGGGCATCGCGGCGATCAGCGACCGGTTGAAGCAGGTCGAACTCAGCTATGCCGCCCCGCTGGGCGAGAGCCTGTGGAATTTGGACAAACGGCTGATCGCGCTTCAGCTCGAGGGCATCGCCGATCTGCCGGACATCAGCTTCGTCGAAATCCGCGAGATCGGGTCCGCAGACCCCACGCCGATCTCCGTCGCGGTGGGCCAGCCGGTGGCCGGCCCGTCCACCAGGCTGGACATTCCGATTTCGTGCAACTGCGCCGGAAGCGTCCAGACCATCGGCGTCCTGCATGTCGAGGCGACCCTTGCCAACCTCTACGGCGACCTGTTCCGGCGCGCACAGGTCCTTCTGGCGGGGCAGGCGGTCAAGACCTTCCTGGTCGCGACGTTCATCCTGTTCGTGATCCACCGGTACGTCACCCGCCATCTGCTGGCCGTCGCCGGCGCGATGGCCGGCTTTGCGCCCGGCTCGACGCCGTCGTTCCGGCTTCGGCGCGGGCGGCAGACCCCGGACGAGATCGACGAGGTGGCGGAAGCGTTCAACACCCTGAGGGAGAGGATGGAGCGGCACGGGGCGGCGATGTCCACCGCCAACGCCCGCATGGCCGCGATCCTCGACAACATCCCCGACCTCGCCTGGGTCAAGGACCTGGAGGGGCGCTTCATCGCCGCCAACCGCCCCCTGGCCGCGACGTTCGGCCTGGCGGATCCGGCCGAGCTGATCGGCAAGACCGACTTCGATTTCAGCCCGTACGACATCGCGGAAGGTTATTGGAACGACGATCTCGAGGTGATGCGTTCCGGCGCGCGTCGGCGTACCGATGAGGCGCACGTCCGGGCGGATGGCACGACGTTCCAGGTCGAGACCATCAAGGGTCCGCTTCGCGCCGTCGACGGTGGCATCGTCGGCACGGTCGGCATCGCGCGCGACGTGACCGAGCGGCGGGCGATGGAGGAGGCGCTGCGGGAAACCGCCACGCGCCTGGAGGCGCTGATCGCCAACGTGCAGGCGACGGTGTACCGCTCCACCTATTCCATCCACGGGCCGCGGCTGAGCATGCAGGTCTACGGCGCGGGGACCGCGTCGGGGCATGCCACCGCGGACATCAACGCCGGTCCCCTGGAGGACTGCAAGCTCAAGGTCCATCCGGACGACCGGCAGAGGGAATTCGACGACATCGGCCGTGAGTTCGACCGGTGTGGCTATGTCGAGCGCACCTGCCGCATCCTCTCCCCCGACGGGGACGTCCGTACGCTGCTGGTGCGCGAACGGGTGGTCGCGCGGGACGGCGATACGGTCGTTACCGAAGGCCTGTCCATCGACATCAGCGGCGAGGTGAAGACGCGGCTGGCGCTGGAAGAGAGCGAAGCGAAGCTGCGGGAGAACTCGGCGTTCTTCGAGACACTGCTCCGGACCACGGCGGAAGGCGTGGTGGTGGAAGACATGGACGGCCGCATCGTCTTCTGCAACCCGGCGGCCGAGAGCATTCTGGGGCGCGGCTGCCGGGATCTCGACGGGCACGCCCGGGAAGGGTGGAACGGGGAATACGTCCGCGAAGACGGCTCCCTGTTCCTCCACGAGGATTGCCCCCTGGTCAGCACGATGCGGACAGGCGAGGCTCGGCGTGGCGTCGTGCTGGGGGTCCCGCATCCTGAGCGCGGCCGGGTCTGGATCCGCATCAACTCGGACTCCATCAAGAGCCAGGACGGACGCCCCGCCATGGTGATGGCGACCTTCTCCGACATCACCGACCGAGCCGAAGTCGAAACCGCCCTGCGCGCCCGGGAGCTGGAGTTCCGAACCCTGGCGGAGAACTCTCCCGACCTGATCATGCGTTACGACCGCGAATGCCGGCGCGTCTACGTCAACCCGGCCTATGAGCGGGCGACCGGCATTCCCAATGACCAGGCTGTGAACGTCACCCCGGACGTGCAGTGGACCATCCGCAACGTAACGCCGCCCATCGAGGAGTACAGGGCGGCGCTGCAAGGCGTGATGGACACCGGCGAGCCGACGCAGGTGCTGGTCGGTTGGACCCGGAGTTTCGACGGCGCCCGCGTCGCGCACGCCGTGCACCTGGTGCCCGACCGCGATCCCGAAGGGGCGATCAAGGGCGTTCTGGCGATCGGGCACGACGTCACGGTGCTGAAACGGACCGAGCGGCGGCTTCAGGCCCTCATCGACAACCTTCCCGGCCGAACCTACCGGGTGAGGGTGCGGCGCGATGGAATGCGCCAGATGACCTACACGGGCGGCAAGGGACCCGACCTTCTGGGCCTTTCGGCCGATCCGGGCCGCTGGATGGAGCCGGGCGAAGCCGTGCCCTACGCAGTCACGGACGACGCAGGCCGCCTCGGCATGGACCTGTCACGGCAGATCGCGGACCGCGACAGCTTCGAATTGAAGTACCGCGTCATCCCGCCCGGCGGCACCCTTCACTGGATCATGAGCCGCGGCAAGGTGGTGAAGCGCGGGTCCGACGAGATCATCATCGAAGGCATCGTGCTCGACATCACCGAGGAGATGGTCGCCAAACAGGCGCTGGAGACGAGCGAGCGCCGTTACCGGGAACTCGTCGACGCCATGCCGGTCGGCATCATGACCATCAGCGCCGCGGGCCGCATCGTCCTGGTGAACGACGCGCTGTCCGTGATCCTCGGGCGCCCGCAGGTCCCCGGCGAGGTGCCATGGTGGCCGGAGGAGTGGATGGTTCACCCGGACGGCCGTCCGATCCCCGCCCACGAGCGTCCGGCCGCGCGGGTCCTGCGCGGCAACCGCTCCGTTCGCGACAGCGAGGTGATCGTCCGGCGGCCGGACGGGGCCTGCCGCCACCTCCTGGTTTCGTTGACCCCGTCGCGTGATACGGAGGGTGCCGCCGCCGGCGTCACCATGACGGCGGTGGACATCACCGAGCGCAAGCACACCGAACTGATGCTCGAACGGCTGAACCGCACGCTGCGCACGCTCGGCGCGGCCAACCAGGCGCTGGTGCATTCCAGGGACGAGGCCGAACTGCTGCGGCAGACCTGCGAGGCGGTCGTGACCACCGGCGGTTACCGGATGGCCTGGGTCGGGCTGGCCGAGAACGACGACGCAAGGACCATTCGCCCGGTCGCCCACGCCGGCCTCGAGGACGGCTATCTGTCCCTCGCCAGGATAAGCTGGGGCGACACTCCCGAGGGGAGGGGGCCGACCGGACTGGCCATCCGGACCGGGAAGCCCCAGATCAACTGCAACACCGCCAGCAACGTGGCGATGAGCCCCTGGCAGGGGGCCGCCCTGGAAAGGGGCTACCGGTCCACCATGTCGCTGCCCCTGGTCGGCCCGTCGGGTCCGTTCGGCTGCCTGAACATCTACGCGAGCGATCCCGACGCTTTCTCCGTGGACGAGATCGGCCTGTTCAGCGATCTGGCGAACAACCTCGCCTATGGCTTCCTGGCGATGCGCGAGCGGCAACTGCGCCAGGAGGTCGAGCGACACCTGCACCAGGCGCAGAAGATGGAAGCGCTTGGCCAATTGGCGGGCAGCGTCGCGCACGATTTCAACAACCTGCTTGGCGCCATCCTCGGCTTCGCCCGCTTCATCATCGAGGACGCGGCCCCGGACGACCCCAGCCGCAATCACGCCGCGCACATCCTGTCGGCCGGCCGGCGTGGCAAGGCCCTGATCGGGCAGATCCTGTCGTTCGCCCGCCGCGGAGACCTGAAGCGGGAGCGTTTCGCGGTGGCCGACCTGCTGGCCGAAGCCCAGGCCCTTCTCAAGGCCACGATCCCCGCCACGACGCAGGTGGTGGTGGTCGCCTGTGCCCCCGGCGACGCGGTCGAAGGCGACCGCGATCAACTGACCCAGGTGCTGCTGAATCTTGCCATCAATGCGCACGACGCGCTTGCCGGCGGTATCGGGACCGTCACCGTTCAGGTCCGCCCCACACGCGCCGACGACCCGGTCCTCCTGCGCCTGCCGCATCGGCGGGGAGAGACCGGCGGCTCCCCGCCTTTCCACGTCTGGGCCGACGAGAATGGCATCAGCCATGCGGTGCAGGGGGTTTTCGACCCGGCGCAGCCACATGTCTCGCTCGTCGTTTCGGACAATGGCTGCGGCATGGACGCCAAGCTGCTGGAAATGGTCTTCGCCCCGTTCTTCACAACGAAAGGCAAGGGGCACGGCACCGGGCTGGGGCTGGCGCTGGTCCACAGCATCGTGCTTGCACATGGCGGGGCGCTGGCGGTCGAGAGCTGTCCGGATTGCGGCAGCACGTTCGAGGTGGTCCTGCCATGCGTCGACGAAGCTTCACCCGTCCAACACCAAGCGGAGCCGGTCCTTTCGGTTCCGCAGCTCGCTCCCGGACGGGTGCTGCTTGTCGACGACGATCCCGACTTCGGCGGCATGATGTTGTCGGCCCTCGAACGCAAGGGCTTCGAAGTGTCCCCCTGCTCCGACCCGCTGGAAGCGCTCGCGGGGGTGCGCGAGCACATGGAATTCTGGGACGCGGTGGTGACCGACCAGACCATGCCCGGCATGACGGGGCTCGACCTCATCCGGGAAATCAAGATCCTGCGCCCCGATCTGCCGTGCATCCTTTGCACCGGCTATGCCCAGGACAACCTGGACGAGGCCAAGCTGCGCGAGGCCGGTGTGGCCGCGCTGCTGCGCAAGCCGGTCGATATCGACGAACTGCTGGGAACCCTGGCGCGCGTAACCGCCCCCGCGAAGGCCGGCGCCGAAGGGTGAGCGGCGCCGGCGACGTTGCGGGGAAGGGACGCGATTAGACCAACGATGCCCACGGTCAGCTCTGTATTAGACTTACGCTAGAGTGCGCCCGAAGGCGCTTTTGATCACAGTCCTCTGGATCCACGCATGGTCGGCCGACCAGCGCGTCAGCCAGATGGGCAAACATGATCTTTCGGAAAGCATGCACGTTCCTCCTCCGGGCGGCACCGGTTCTGGCGGCGTTGGGCGCCGCCGCTCCCGCGGCGCTCGCGTCCGACACGTCGGCCTCGCTGTTCGGGATCCTTGCGCCGTCGCTCGTGTCGGATGTGGAGGCGCACCCACTCCGTGACGTGAGCTACGCCCTGGCGGTGACCCTGGCGGTGGTCGTCGCCATCGCCGCGTGGAACGTCGTCCTGCGGCGGCGGGTGGCGGTCAAGACGGCGAAACTGCGTGCGACGGAACTGCGCTTCGCCGCCATCCTGAACAATCTGCCGGAATTTGCCTGGGTCAAGGATCCGGAGGGGCGTTTCCTCGCGGTGAACGCCTCCTTCGCCCGCCTGTGCGGCGAGACCGATCCCGAGGCGATGGCCGGCCGCTCCCTCTCCGAGTATTTTCCGCCCGACATGGTCGAGCACCATCGGCGCAACGACGAGTTGATGCGCGCGCGGATGGCGGCCATGGTGACGGTCGACCCGGTCACCGACGCGGGCGGCGCCAGGGCCTGGATGGAGACCACCCAGGCGCCGTTCTTCGACGGGACAGGCGCGTATGCGGGCACCGTCGGCATATCCCGCGACATCACCGCGCGCAAGCAGGCCGAGGACGCCCTGAGCGAGGCGCTGGAAGCCCTGAGGAGCAGCGAAAGCCGGTATCGCGATCTGCTCGCGGCTCTGCCGGTCGGCGTCTTTGAAAGCGACGGCGACGGCAACATCATTTTCGCCAACGACCTCGGCTTGACCCTGATGGGAGGCGCGGAGCCGCAGCACCGCGCCGGGGCATGGGTGGACCTCGTTCATCCGGAGGACCGTGCGGCAACGGCCGAGGCCGTCGACCGGCTGATCGCCGAAGGCGCGCCGCTCAACCTGGAGTGCCGCGCCGCCGGAGGGAACCCGCGGCCGGTCTGGATCCAGGCGCTCGGGATCCGGCGCCGTGACACCGGGGGTGCCATCATCTCGGTCGCCGACATCAGCGCGCGCCGGCAGGCGAGCGAGTGCCTTCGCGTCCGTGAGGAGGAATTCCGCGTGCTCGCCGAGCTTTCCCCGGACACCATCGCCCGCTACGACGCCGACTGCCGCCGCCTCTACGTCAATCCCGCCCTGGCGGTCGCCCTTGGCGATACGAAAGACGCGCTGCTCGGCAGGACCCCCAGCCAGACCGGCCTGTCGGGTCAGTTCCAGGACTTCGAGGCCAAGATCCGCAACGTCGTGGCAACCGGACGGGACGACGTCTTCGAGCTGACCTGGGTGATCGCGGACGGCAGTCCGATGATCAGCGACATCCGGCTGGTGCCGGAGCGGGACAAGGACGGCGCGGTGGTCAGCGTCATCGCTATCGGCCGCGACGTCACGCGACTGAAAACCGTGGAAGCGGAACTCCGCGCCAACGCCGCGAGGCTTTCGACCCTCATCGACAACATTCCCGGCACCTGCTTCAGCGTGCGTTACCCTCCAGGCGGGCAGAAGGAGTTCCTCTACGAAAGCGGTGTCGGCGCGCAACTGGTCGGCATGTCGCCCGAGGAGATGCCCGCGCACTTCCACCCCGATGACCGCGCATTGCTGTTCGAAGAGGTCCCGGAGCGACTGCGGCGGTCGGGATACAGCGAACACACGTTCCGCCGTCTGCACGGCGGGACGGTGGTCTGGAGGCACGCGCGCGAGCGGGTGCGGACTTGGGAAGGCGACGCGATGATCGTCGACGGGGTGTCCTTCGACATCACCGCGGAAATGGAAGCCAAGCTGAAGCTGGAGCGGACGACGGAAGATCTCCGCGCCACCGCGCAACGCCTCGGCGCGATTCTCGACAACCTCCCCGGGATGGCCTACCGCAAGGAATACGGGCCGGCCGACAGCACGATCGTCTATTTCAGCGGTGGTTACAGGAGCTTGACCGGAACCGACGTGGCGCCCCTGACGTATGAGGAGCGTTTGGCGAACGTTTGGCATCCGGACGACCACGAGAAGATCAAGGGCTATGTTTCGGCCATTCGCGCGGGCGCCGACAGCGCGGAACTGCAGCTCCGGTTCTTCCACGCGGACGGCTCCATCCGGTGGGTCCTGGTTCGGGAACGGGTGCAGGAGCGGCGCGGCGACTGGATCGCGGCGGAAGGGCTGCTCATCGACATCACCGAGGAGATGGAAGCCAAGCAGAAGCTTGAGGCCAACGCCGACGAGCTGCGAAGGATGACCCGCCGGTTGGAGACATTGCTGAACAATTTGCCCGGCTCTGTCTTCCGGATGGAGTACCTGCCGAACGGAAAGAAGCGGATCCTCGAGATGTTTGGGAATTCCGTGCACTCGACGGGGAACTTCGGTGACGAAGACGAATTGATGGGGCTTGTTCATCCCGATGACGTCGATCTGATATACCCGCAGTTCACGGCGCGCTTGCGTGCGCACGGCGCCGCCGAGGAAACCTTCCGCCTGATGCTTCCGGACGGCGGCTTCCGGTGGGTGCGGACCCGTGAGCGGGTGTGCGAGCGGATCGGCGACCGGATGATCGTCGAAGGCCAGATTTTCGACGTCACCGCCGAAACCCTGATGGAACAGGACCTCAAGGAAAGCGAGCGCCGCCGCCAGCGGGCGGAAGCCCGGCTGCGGCAGGGACGCCGCTTCGAGGCACTCGGCCAGTTCGCGGGGGGCGTCGCCCACGATTTCAACAATCTGCTGGGAGCCATTCTCGGCTATTCGCGCTTCATTCAGGAGGACTCGGCGCCGGATTCCAGCGCTCATCGCCATGCCGCGCGGATCATCGCCGCCGGGAACAAAGGGCGCGCCATCGTCGAGCAGATCATGAACTACTCGCGTCAGGTGGAATTGACGCCCAGCCGCTTCACGGTCGGCGCCTTGATCGCCGAGGTGGTCCAGCTCTGCGACGTCGGCGGCATGCCGCATGTGACGCTCGCAACCGATTGCTCCCTGGGCGACCTGGAGATCGAGGCCGACCACGTTCAGTTGACCAGGCTATTGATGAACCTGTGCGTCAACGCCTGCGACGCCCTGGACGGCGGCCCCGGGACGATCCTCATCGGAGCGCGCCAGTCGGAGGTCGACGCCGCCGTCCTGCAACGTCTGATCGAGCGCGAGGAGGGGGGCGACGGCAGCGACGTCGAGGTATGGACGGATGCCTCCGGACTGTGCTGGCTGGTGGCGGGGCGCCTTCCCAAGGTGCTGCCGCCGGTCTCTCTGTACGTCGCCGACACCGGCGTCGGCATGGACGCCAAGCTCTTCGAAACCGCGTTTACGCCCTTCTTCACGACCAAGGATCGTTCCCGCGGCACGGGGCTCGGTCTGGCGGTCGTCCACGGCATCGTTCTCGCCCATGGGGGCGCGCTGGTCGGGCGCAGCCGGCCGGGTGAAGGAACGCGCTTCGAGGTTCTGCTGCCCTGCCGGCGGTCGCCCTGCGAACCGGCCAGCCTGTTCGTCCCGCTCGACGCGCGGCCGGAGGTCCGCGTGATGCTGGTGGACGACAACGTGGACCTCGCCGATGCGACGGCGGAAGCGCTGACGCGGCTCGACTACCTGGTGGACACATTCTCGGATCCCGCCGCCGCGCTGGAGGCGTTGCGGGCGGTGCCCGACGCCTGGGATCTGCTCATCACCGACCAGATCATGCCGGGACTGCGCGGCACCGACCTGATCAGGGAGGCGCGGGCGATCCGTCCGGACCTGCCCTGCCTGCTGTGTTCCGGATACGCCGAAGAGTTGAATGCCGCAACGTCCAGGAAAATCGGCGCCAATGAAATGCTGAGGAAGCCCTTCGAACTCGACGAGTTGCTCGGGGCCATCGGGCGGGCCGTCTCCTCCGGGGCGGGCGGTCCTGGAAACGGGCTGGCCGCGTGACGATCGTTGCCGGCCGGCCCGGTTCGCCAGGGGTACACAACAGATGGCAACATGCGATGAAAACAGCCAGCAAGCCCATCGTTCCGAGCGGGACGGAGCGCTCCTTCGATGAAACGGAACTTATCGTCAGCAAGACCGATCTGCGAGGGCGGATCACCTACGCGAACGAAGCCTTCCTGCGCGTGTCCGGATTCTTGCCGGACGAACTCCTCGGCGCCCCGCACAACCTCATCCGCCATCCGGAAATGCCGCGTTGCATATTCCGGATGTTGTGGGACACGATCCGGGACAAGCAGGAAATCTTCGCCTACATCGTCAATCTTGCGAAGAACGGCGATCATTACTGGGTGTTGGCCCATGTCACGCCCAGCTTCGACCGGTCGGGAGCCCACATCGGCTATCACTCGAACCGACGCAAGCCGGACGCCGCCGCGTTAGCCGCTGTCATCCCGCTCTACAAAAGTCTTCTGGCGACCGAGCGCCGGGCGGTCGATCCTCGCCAGGGGCTGGCCGACGCCGGCAACCAGCTCTCCGCAATGCTGCGCGATATGGGAATGGGTTATGACGAGTTCGTCTTCTCTCTTTAAGGCCGGAGCGCTGGCTGGTTTCGGCGCCGTGCTGCTGCAGGCGAATTCCGTCCTTTCGGCGACCGTCGCCGGCTATGGGCTTGCCGGGGCGGCGGTCGGCGGCATCGTCGCCCTGGTGCCCCTGGTGACGGCGGCCGTGTTTCTGGCGCGCTCCCTGGGGCTGCTGCGGGAGGTGGCCGACGTCATCGCCGCCGCCGCGGCCGGCAACCTCGACGTTCGGATCTTCGCCGTCCCGGAACGCGGTCTGATCGGTCACCTGCAGCGCAGCACCAATGCGATGCTGGATGTGACCGACGCGTTCATCCGCGAATCCGCGGGGTGCGCCCAGTACCTCGGCCAGCGCAAATACTTCCGCAAGGTGCTGCCGCGGGGGCTGCCCGGCGTCTTCAACATCGCCGCCGTGACGATGAACCGCGCCGCTTCGGTGATGGCGGCCAACGTCGACGATTTCAGCCGTTTTGCCGAGACGAACGTGGGTTCGGTCGTTGACGGCATCACGTCCGCCGCGACGCAACTGCGGTCGTCCGCCGAAGCGATGACGGCGATGGCGCAGGACCTGTCGTCCCTGACGTCCGACATCAGCCGGCAGGCGACGCGCTCCTCCACGCTGGCCGAGCGGGTGTCGGCGGAGGTCGATCGGACGCAGGCCATCGTGAGCAACCTCACCTCGACCGCCCGCACGGTCGAGCATGTGGTCAACATCATCAACGAGATCTCCCGGAAAACCGAGATGCTTGCCATCAACGCGACGATCGAGGCGGCCAAGGCCCAGGAGATGGGACGGGGCTTCGCGGTCGTCGCCACCGAGATCAAGGATCTTGCCCTGCAGACCGAAACCGCGACCCGGGACATCGCTGCCGAGATCGGCGCGATGAGACGCGTCGTCGTCGAGGTCGAATCCGCCATCGGTGGCATCCGCGTCGCCGTGTCCGAGATGAACGACGGTTCGCGGGCCATCGCCGCCGCCATGTCCGCGGATGACCGCTCCCGCGGGGCTTCGAGCATCGTCAACGCCGTCGCCGGCACCAGCGTGGCATCCACCCAGGTGCTGGGCGCCGCCTCCGACCTGATGGACGAGGCCGGACGGCTGAGCGGCGAGATCGCGACGTTCCTGGAGAAGGCTCGCGGCTGAGCGACTCCGGCAGCTCCCATTAGACCATCGGCTAATCACCGTCCGTCTTCCGCGACTCCTCCATCGACCTCAGCGATGGAGCGTCGGCGGCGGCTGTCCCCTTAGGGTCGGCGCCGGGCAGACTTGGGAAATCCGGCAATGGCCGAACAGCACCGCACAGAGATCAGACTGGCAGGCTCCCTGACCGTCGCCACCGCCGAGGCGGTTCACGGGCGACTGGTGGAGGCGATGGCCAAGGGCGGGACGATCGTCGTCGACTGCGATGACGCGGACGCCGTCGATCTCAGCTTCGTTCAACTGGTCGTGGCGGCGCGCGCCGCAGCGGAAGCCAAGGGAGCGGTCCTGGCGCTCCGCTCACCGGCTTCCGGAAGCCTTCTGGAGGCGTTGCGGCGCGGCGGCTTCCTGGCCGGGCACGACGGCGGATGCGGTGAACGTCGGTTTTGGATGAAAGAGGGCGCGTAATCATGGCGAAGACCATTCTCACTGTCGACGACTCCTCCAGCATTCGTCAGCTTGTCAAAATGACGCTGACGGGCGCCGGCTATCAGGTGGTCGAGGCGGCCGATGGCCGCGAGGGGCTGGCCAAGCTCCAGAAGGGCGGCATCGACATGGTTCTGACGGACCTGAACATGCCCAACATGGACGGCATTTCGATGATCCGCGAGATGCGGGCGCTGCCGTCGGGCAGGGGGCTGCCGATCATCTTCCTGACCACCGAGTCGGACAGCGACAAGAAGGGGCAGGCCAAGGCTGCCGGCGCCACCGCGTGGATCGTCAAGCCGTTCCAGCAGGACCAGCTTCTGGGCGTGGTCAGGAAGGTGCTGGGGTGAGCGCCGGCGACCCCGTCCAGATCTTCATCGAGGAGGCCGCCGAACTGCTGACGCAGCTCGAGGACGCGCTGCTGCGCCTGGAAGGCGCGCCGCACGACCGCGATCTGGTGGACACCGTCTTTCGCGCCTTGCACACGATCAAGGGATCGGGGGCGATGTTCGGCTTCGACGCGGTCGCGGCCTTCACCCACCACCTCGAAAACGCCTTCGACCTGGTGCGCAACGGCAGGATCGTGCTGACGCCGGCGCTGATCGGCGTGGCGCTGGCGAGCAAGGACCTGATCCGCACGATGATGGAACGGCCGTCCGAGGTTGATCCCCGGGCGGCCGACGCGCTGCTCGCCGCCGTCGCCGAACATGTCGGGGAGGATCGGTCCGGGGCCGTTCCATCCGTGGCCGGCGCGCCCGCCGATGCCGGCGGCGGCCGGCCGGCGACGTGGAGGATCCGGTTCCGGCTTGCCCGCGACGCCATGGTCATGGGCACCAACCCCTTGTTGCTGCTGGACGAACTCCGCGCGCTCGGCACCTGTTCCGTGGCCGTGCGCACCGACGGGATCCCGCCGCTGGCGGAGATGGATCCGACGGGGTGCTATCTGGCCTGGGACGTGACGCTGACGACCGGCAAACCGGAAAGCGCGATCCAGGAAGTGTTCATGTTCGTCATCGATGACATGGAGCTGCGGATTGAGGAGCAGACCGGCGCGGATCCCGCCCGCTCCTCCACCGGACCCGCCACCGGACCCGCCACCGGAGCCGCCACCGGAGCCGCCGCGCCGGCCGCCGCGACCACGGAGCCGGCGGGCGCCGTCGCGGCGAATTCCATCCGCGTTTCGGCGGAGCGGCTGGACAGCCTGATGGATCAGGTGGGCGAACTGGTCATCGCCCAGGCCCGCCTGAAGCAGTTGGCCGACGCCGGGAACGACCCGTCCGTCCGCGCCATCGCCGAGGAGATCGAACGGCTGTCCAACGGTTTGCGCGACACGACGATGGGCATCCGCATGGTGCCCATCGGCAGCCTGTTCGGGCGTTTCCGCCGGCTGGTGCGCGACCTGTCGCAGGACCTGGGCAAGGGGGTCCGGCTCACCATGTCGGGCGAGGAAACCGAACTCGACAAGACCGTCATCGAGCGCCTCAACGATCCGCTCGTCCACATCATCCGCAACAGCCTCGATCATGGGCTGGAGCGCGAGGAGGCCCGCGTCGCCGCGGGCAAGAGCCCCGACGGCCACATCCACCTGTCGGCCGGACATTCCGGGGCGCAGGTGCTCATCACCATCAGGGACGACGGACGCGGCCTGGACCGGGCACGGATCCGCGCCAAGGCCGAGGAGCGGGGCCTCATCACCGAAGCCACGCAACTGACCGACCACGAGCTGATCCACCTGATCTTCCACCCCGGTTTCTCGACGGCGGCCGAGATCACCAACCTGTCGGGGCGCGGCGTCGGCATGGACGTCGTGAAGCGGACCATCGAGGCGCTGCGCGGCACCATCGACATCACCAGCGAGCCAGGGGAGGGGACGACGATCACGCTGCGTCTGCCGTTGACGCTGGCGATCATCGACGGGCTGCTGGTGCGGGTGGGCGAGGGGCGGTACGTCATTCCGCTGTCGGCGGTGGACGAGTGCGTGGAGCTGTCGGCCGAGAGCGACCTGCGCCATTCCGGCCGCAACTTCCTCGGCATCCGCGGCGATCTGGTGCCGTTCATCCGGCTGCGCGAGGTGTTCGCGTCGCGGCAACCGGCGGCGCCCTACCAGAAGGTCGTCGTCGTCTCGACGGAAGAACGGCGGGTCGGGCTGGTGGTGGACCAGGTGATCGGCGATCACCAGACGGTCATCAAGTCGTTGTCGAAGCTGCACGCCGACGTCGAGAGCTTTTCCGGCGCCACCATCCTGGGCGACGGCACGGTCGCCCTGATCCTCGACATCCCGCATCTGATCGAAGCCGGGCAGGTGCTCGAGCATGGCCGCAGGGCGTCGTGAAGCGGCGCTTTCCCCGATCGATTTCCGCACGCAGTCCCAGGAGTGCCGCATGACGGTCGCCAACGACAACCAATCGTTCGAAGCGCTGACCTTCGATCTCCAGGGTGAAGTGTTCGCGCTCGGCGCCCACAGCGTGCGGGAAATCCTCGATGTGACGCCGGTCACCCTGGTGCCGGGCGCCAGGGACTTCGTGCCCGGGCTGATCAACGTGCGCGGCCGGGTGGTGCCGCTGGCCGACCTGCGGGTCTGGTTCGGCATGCCCCACGCGGAGGCGTCCGCCGACACCCGGATCATCGTCGTGGAGATCGACCTCGACGGCGAGCCGACCATCGTCGGCCTGCTGGCCGACAAGGTCTACGAGGTCACGCAGATCGCCGGCGCTTCCATCGAGGATACGCCCCCGATCGGCATGACATGGCCGCCGGAGTACGTCCGGGGAATCGGCAAGCGCGGCGACGACTTCATCATCATACCGAACATCGAGCGGATCTTCTGCACGGCATAGGCGGCGATCCCAGAGCGCACAAGAACATAAGGAGCGGAGAGACGGTCATGCGGTTTTCAGTGAAACTCAAGTTGGCGTCGGCGTTCGGCGTGGTCATCGTGCTGATGGTGGCCGCCGCCGGAATAGCCGTGAACGGCCTTGCGACCGTCGACAGTTCCTTCGAAGCGGTGCTTGGTGGGCCGGTGAAGCGGGCGCTGCTCGCGAAAGAACTGCAAGTGGCGATGCTGGAGATTATCCGGCTGGAAAAAAACATGATGGCCGATGGGACCGAGGAAGGCACCCTGCGCTATGCGGCCGAAATAGACGTCGCGCGTGACGCTCTGCTCAAGGTGAAGGATGATCTGTCGTCGCGGATCGTTCTGGAAAAAGGTAGGAAAATGCTTGCGGCCTTTCAGGCCCGCCTTGATGAGTTCTACGCGGTGCAGAACAAGGTCCGTGACCTCGCGAAGGTCCGCTCGAACGCGCGGGCCAACGAAATGAACACGAAGGACGCGGACCCCCTGCTGATCGCGATCATCGGGACGTTCGATCCGCTGCTGGCGCGCGCGGACGCCGTCGACGCGACACCGGAGGCGCTTTACATCGCCAACCGCATCCGCGAGACCGTGGGCCACTTCCACAAAGGCCGGGTCCACATGCTGCAGGCCTTCCTGACCGACGACGACGCGAGAAGCAAGGAATTCATCAAGAAGGTCTACGAGGAAGGCGGCGCGGGACGCAAGATCATCGATGAGCTTCGCCGGACGGTGGGCGGCGAGGACGCCCGCCTCCTCGACCTCGCCAACGACCGCCTGAACAAGTTCGAGGCCGTCCTCGCGCGGGTGATGGATCTTGCCCAGCAGAACACCGACGTCAAGGCGCTGGCCTTGGCCAACGGGGAGGGCCGGCAGCTCCGGACCGCAATCGACACGATCATCGAGGAATTCAACGCTCTTCAGGGCCAGTTGGTGGAAGAGGGCCGGCAAGAGGCCGACGACGCCATCGCCACCGTCCGCAACACCCTGTTCGGGGCCGTGCTCGTCTCGCTGCTGATCGCCGTCGGCTCCGCGCTGTACATCGCGCTGTCCATCAGCCGGGGCCTGTCCAGGTCGGTCGAACTGGCGAACGCCGTGGCGCTGGGCGATCTGTCCAGGACCGCCGAGGTCTCCTCCAACGACGAGATCAAGGATCTGGTCGACTCGCTGAACGCCATGACCACGAACCTGCGCGCGACCGCGGCCGTCGCCGACCAGATCGCCCAGGGCAACCTGACGGTCGAGGCCAAGCGCCTGTCGGACAAGGACACGCTGGGCATCGCGCTGGAGACGATGCTGGAGAAGCTGCGCCAGGTGGTGAGCGACGCGGCGGTCGCCGCCGACAACGTCGCCGCGGGCAGCCAGGAGCTGTCGGCCACCACCGAACAGCTCTCGCAGGGGGCGAACGAGCAGGCTTCGGCCGCCGAGGAGGCCTCGGCGTCGATGGAGCAGATGGCCGCCAACATCAAGCAGACGGCCGAAAACGCCGGCCAGACCGAACGCATCGCCCGGCAGTCCGCCAGCGACGCCCAAGCCTCCGGCGAGGCCGTCAACAAGGCCGTCGGCGCCATGCAGACGATTGCCGAGAAGATCACCATCGTGCAGGAGATCGCCCGCCAGACCGACCTGCTGGCGCTGAACGCGGCGGTCGAGGCGGCGCGCGCCGGCGAACACGGCAAGGGCTTCGCTGTCGTCGCCTCCGAGGTGCGCAAGCTGGCCGAACGCAGCCAGGCGGCGGCGGGCGAGATCAGCGGCCTGTCAGCCGAAACCGTCAAGGTCGCGGCGGAAGCCGGCGCGATGCTCGGCAAGCTGGTCCCCGACATCAAGCGGACGGCGGAACTGGTCGAGGAGATTTCGGCGGCCTGCCGCGAGCAGGACATCGGGGCCGAACAGGTCAACCAAGCCATCCAGCAGCTCGACCAGGTGACCCAGCAGAACTCCACCGCGTCCGAGGAACTGTCCGCGACGTCGGAGGAGCTGGCCGCCCAGGCGGAGCAGTTGCAGGCGACCATCGCCTACTTCCGCATCGAGAACCAAGCCGCGGTCCGTGCCACGGCGCAGCCCGTGGCGCCCGCCCGTCCGGCGGCCCAGCCGATCACGATCAAGGCCGGCAAGGGGGGCGGCGGCAGGGCGGGCGGCCGCAAGCCGGCACCGGCCGGGCAGCCGAAGCCGGCCGGTCGTTCCGGCAAGGCGAACGGCAAGGGCGTCCACCTGAACCTGGAACCCGGCTACGGCGCCGACGCGCGCGATTCCGAATACCAGGAGTATTGAGGGCCGTTCCCCCCTTCGCCGCCGGCGAAGGGGGGCGCCGGATGACGTCAGCATCCTTCCTGCATGCTCCCAGACCGCTTTTCATTCCGGGGATGTCGAGATGACCCAAGCCGCCCTCAGCAAAGACGCCACCCAATACGTCACCATGGGCATCGACGGCGAAATCTTCGCCGCCGAGGTCGAGGGCGTCCGCGAAATCCTGGACATGCGGCCTGTATCCAGGATCCCCAACGCGCCGCCCTTCATGATGGGGATGATCGACGTGCGCGGGCAGGGCGTCGTGGTCATCGACCTGCGCGTCAAGCTCGGCCTTCCCGCCGTGGCGCCGACCGAGGATACGCGCATCGTCGTGATGGAAGTCGACGTGGCGGGCCGCACCCGGCTGATGGGTCTGGTGGCGGACAAGGTGTTCGAGGTCACGCCGCTGGAGGAGCAGGCGTTCGAATCGCCGCCCGAGGTGGGGGTCCGCTGGCGGTCCGACTACATCCGTGGCATCAGCCGCCGCGGTGGCGCCTTCGTCATCATCTTCGACCTCGCCCGCCTGTTCTCGACCGACGAGGCTGCCCTGGTCGGGGCAGCGGGGTGAGGCCATGATCGTGACCGCTCCGGCCGCCTCCGACACCCTGAGTTCGGGCGATTTCCGGCGGCTTGCCGATTTCATCCAGGGTTACAGCGGGATCCGCATGCCGCCGGTCAAGAAGACCATGGTGGAGGGACGCCTGCGCCGACGGGTGCGGGCGCTGGGATTGCCGAGCCTGGACGACTACTGCCGCCACCTCTTCGAGGGCGGGGGCCTGGACAAGGAGTTGGTGGACCTCATCAACGTGGTGACGACCAACAAGACCGATTTCTTCCGCGAGCCGCAGCATTTCAGCCTGCTGGCCGGCGGCGTCCTGCCCGATTGGGCCGGGGGATCGTCGCGTCTCGGCTTCGACCGCCCGCTGAAGGTCTGGAGCGCCGCCAGTTCGATTGGCGCCGAGCCCTACACCCTGGCCATGGTGCTGGACGATTTCGCGCACCGGCACCATGGATTCCGCTTCGATATCCTGGGGACCGACATTTCCACCGACGCGCTGGAAAAGGCCCGGCTGGCCATCTACCAGCGGGACATGATCGACCCGGTTCCCCGCGACTGGCAGCGCCGCTACTTCATGCGCGCGCGCGATCCCTTGCAGGGCACGGTCCGGCTCGTTCCCCGGATCCGGCAGGCCGTCCATTTCGGACGGCTCAACCTGATGGACGAGGCCTACCCGGTGGAGGACGGTCTGGACATCATTTTCTGCCGCAACATCCTGATATATTTCGAGAAATCAGTGCAGCGCGCGGTGCTGGGGCGGTTGTGCGACCACCTGCGCCCGGGTGGCCTGCTGTTCGTCAGCCACACCGAAACCGTGAACGGCATGAATCTTCCGCTCCGCCAAGTGGCCGTTTCGGTCTTCGCAAAGGAATGATCCGGCCATGGCGCGCGCGATAAGAGTGTTGATCGTCGACGATTCGGCCGTCGTTCGCGAAACCCTGTCGGAGATCCTGTCGTCGGATCCCGGCATCGAGGTCATGGACACCGCGCCGGACCCCTTCGCGGCCGCGCGGCGGATGCAGAAGGAAACCCCCGACGTCATCACCCTGGATGTGGAGATGCCGCGCATGGACGGCATCACCTTCCTGCGCAAGCTGATGGCCCAGCATCCGGTTCCGGTCGTCATGTGCTCGTCGCTGGCCGATGAGGGATCCGACATCGCCATGCAGATCCTGGAAGCCGGCGCGGTCGACGTCATCCTGAAGCCGCGTGTCGACACCAGGAGGATGCTGATGGAATCGCGCATCCGCATCTGCGACGCCGTCAAGGCCGCCGCGCACGCGCGGCCGAACCGGCGGCCGGCGGGAAGCGTCGCGCCGCACCGGCCCGAACCGAAACTCTCCGCCGAGGTGATGCTGCCCCCGCCGCGTGGCACCACGGCCTTCCAGGCGACGGAGAAGCTGGTGTGCATCGGCGCCTCCACGGGCGGAACGGAGGCGCTGAAAGCGATCCTCGAACGGCTTCCGCCCCGCGCCCCCGGCATCGTCATCGTCCAGCACATGCCGGAGAAATTCACCGCCGCCTTCGCGCGCCGCCTGGATGCGCTGTGCGCGGTGGCCGTCAAGGAGGCGGCCGACGGCGACCCGGTGTTGCCGGGGCACGTGCTGATCGCCCCCGGCGATCGCCACCTGCTTCTGCGGCGTGTCGGCACCCGCTATCAGGTGGCCATCAAGGACGGCCCGCTGGTCTCGCGCCACCGCCCTTCGGTCGACGTCCTGTTTCGATCGGCCGCGCTGTCGGCCGGCCCCAACGCGATCGGCATCATCATGACCGGCATGGGGGACGACGGAGTGAAGGGATTGCTGGAAATGCGTGACGCGGGTGCGGCGACGATCGCGCAGGACGAGGAGAGCTGCGTCGTCTTCGGCATGCCGAGGGAGGCGATCGCCGCCGGTGCCGCCCGGGACGTCGTGCCGCTCCACGACATTGCCGCGCAGATCCTTCGGCTGGGAGCCGGCATTGTTTCCGACACGCACGGGCATCGCCATGTTTGACAACCTTCGCGAACCGGTGGACGGCGGCGCTCCGCCGCTGGAGGATCTTGATCGGCTGATCGCCGGCGTCGACGCATTGGCCGCCCCCATGGAGGGCGTGTTCGTCGCCATCGGCGACCGCCTGGGCAAGGCGCTGGAGATGCTGGGGCGTCTCCAGCCCGATCTCTCGGGCCTGTCGCAGGAGCTTGAATCGGCGGCCGGCAAGCAGGCCGAAGAGGCGCTGGTCGACGCCATCCGGCAGTGCGGGCGGTTGTCGGACACCTCGGGCCGAACTGGCGGCATTCTCGCGCACGTGGCGGAAACCGTCCGGTCCTCCTCGGGGCCGGCGGAGGCCCTGCGAAAGACTTTTGCAGAGGTCAGCGCCCTGGCCATCAACGCCAGGATACAGGCGGCCCAGATCAGCGCCGCGTCCATCGACTTCACCGTGTTCACGACGGAAATCGGGCGGCTGCACACGCTGGCCGACGGCGCCGTCGCCCAGGCCGTGGAGCACCTGGATGGACTGCGGCTTTCGATCGCGTCGGCGCGGGAGGCGGATGACGCCTTCCAGCGACAGGACGCGAAGGAACTCGACAGGATCCGGGAGCGGCTGGGGCGCGGCATTTCGGCCTTCGCCGACCGGCGCCGCCGCGCGCGCGCCGCGATGGCCTCCATCGGCGAACGGTCGGACCGCATTGCCCGGCGGGTCGCCGAAAGCATCGCCCAGATGCAGGTCAACGACCTGACCCGGCAACGCCTCGAACATGTCCGCGACGCGCTGAAACTGCTGCGCACCACCGACCTGCCGACCGGCGCCGCCTGGGTGATGGACCTGGACGTCGGGCGGAGGAGGGCCCTGATGGCCGCCGTTTGCCGCCTCCAGGAGGAGCAGCTCGAACGCGCCTCGCGGGACTTCGCCGCCGAGGTCGCCCGGATGAAGCGCAACATCCGCGCTCTGGCCGACGACGCGGCCGAGGCGATGAGCGACGCGGCATCGCTGTTTGCCGGCGTCGAGAGCGGCGGGTCCTTTCTCCTGGACCTCAGCCGCGACACGGACGAGGCGCTGTGCATCCTGGAAGCCTATGCCGCCGCGAGCGGCCGTGTCCGCGATGCCATCGCCGGCGTGATGGACGGCTTCGATGCGGTGTCCAAGGACATCCGCACCGTCCACACCGTCGACACGGACATGCGGATCATGGGGCTGAACGCCAGCTTCAAATGCGCGCGCCTCGGCTCGCAGGGGCGGGCCCTGGGCATCGTGGCGCAGGAGCTGCGCGTTTGCAGCCGGAGGACGCAGGAGGCGTCCGAGGCGATCGTGGCGCTGGTCGCCGGGGCGCGCGACGAAGCGCGGCAGTTGGCGGAATGGGTGGAAGGCGGCCAGACCCACGCGGCGACCCTCCGGGCCGCCATCACCACGTCGATGCAGTCCCTGCAGGGGCTGGGAACGGGCGTCCACGCCATGCTGAGCCACCTGACGGCGACGTGCGAGCGGTTGTCGACGGCCCTGGCGGAGATCGCCGAGGGCATCACCATCCACCACGAAACCGAGGCCGCGACGGCACGGATCGCGGCGTCGCTCGGATCACTTGCGATCATGCTGTCGACGGGGACCACCGATTACCACGGCCTGGACGAGGACGTCCGCCGGCTTCTGGAGAAGCACTACACGATGGCGAGCGAGCGGGTGATCCACGGGCTCGCCGAGACGGCCGCAGGCCCCGCCGCCGCTCCGGCCACGGAGGATCTCGACCAGTTCTTCCTGTGATCCAGTTCTTCCTGTGATGGGGACGGCGCCTGAAGGCCGCGATGGGCTTGCCAGGCTCCCCCGGCCGGGCCGATGCTGGCGGTCGTCCCCGGCCGCCGTGTTGGAGCAGCGACTTTGGCTTACCGGCTTCCTCCCCTGTCCACCATGCGGGTCTTCGAGGCGGCGGCCCGGCACCTCAGCTTCAAGGCCGCCGCCGATGAACTGCTCCTCACGCCGAGCGCGGTCAGCCGCAGCGTGCAGACCCTTGAAGACTGGCTCGGCACGCCCCTCTTCGTGCGCGGCAACCGGACGATCGCGCTGACCGAGGCCGGGGCCGCCTACGTCCCCCACGTCCGCGCGGCGCTCGACCACCTGGCACGGGCGACCGAGGCGGTGCCGGGCCGCCGCTCGCATGGAACGCTGTCCATCAGCGCGGCGCCGACCTTCGGCCTGCGCTGGCTCATGCCGCGTCTGCGGCGTTTCAAGGCGGCCCGTCCGGGGATCGCGATCACCCTGGACACCGCGCAACGGCCGGTGGAGTTTCCACGGGACGGGATCGACCTCGCTATCCGCATGGGAAGCGGGCCGTGGCCGGACCTGGACGTCCTCCACCTCGTGACCGAAGCCCTGGTGCCGGTGTGCGCCCCCTCGCTGGCGGCCCGGATAACCCGCGCCGACGACCTCGCCGGCCTGCCGCTGCTGCACGTCACGCAAGTCAGCCAGGAATGGGAGCACTGGGCCGCCGCCCGCGGCGTGAGGGGACTGGACCTCGGCGGCGGGTTGCGGTTCGACACCATCCAGTACGCGCTCAACGCCGCGGCGGAAGGGTTGGGCGTCGCGCTGGGGCGTCACCCCCTGGTCGACCTCGACCTGGAATCCGGAGCGCTCGTGAGCGTTCTGGGGCCGCCGGTGCCGTCCACCTCCTCCTACTGGCTCGTGTGCGCACCGCAATCGCTGGGGCGGCCGGACGTGCGGGCGTTTCGTGACTGGATCCGCCGGGAACTCGCCGCCGACACCGGGACCCCGCGGCCGGCGACTTCCTAACCGTCCCCGGCTTCCTTCCGCTCAACCGACGATGAGAACTCCTCGTTCGCCATGGGGGCGATGCGCCGTCACAGTCGCGGCATCGACGCGGCCAAACCGACAGGAGTTCCCCCATGTCCGACACCGTTCTCATGACCGTCGCCGGCGCGGTCGCGACGTTGACGCTGAACCGCCCGCACAAGCTCAACGCCATCGATTTCGCCACCATCGCGCGGTTGCACGACCTGCTCGACGGGATCGAGGCCGACGAGACGGTGCGCGCCGTGATCCTGACCGGAGCCGGCGAACGCGCATTTTCGGCGGGTGCGGACATCCACGAATTCTCCGCCACGGTCCGCGCCGGACCGGAGACGGCGTTGCGCGAGTTCGTCCGCCGCGGCCAGCGGCTGACCAGCCGGCTGGAAGCGTTTCCGAAGCCGATCATCGCCGCGGTCAACGGGCTGGCCTTCGGCGGCGGCTGCGAGGTTACCGAAGCGGTGCCGCTGGCCATCGCCAGCGACCGGGCGCATTTCGCCAAGTCGGAAATCAGGCTTGGCTTCCCGCCGCCCTACGGTGGCACGCAACGCCTGCCGCGCCTGATCGGCCGCAAGCGGGCGCTCGCCATGCTGCTCACCGGCGATCCCATCGGTCCGGAGGAGGCGCGCGCCGCCGGCCTCGTCAACATGGTGGTGCCGCACGACCACTTGCTGGAGGCCGCCCGCGATCTGGCTGCGCGGATCGCCGACAAATCGCCGCTCGCGGTCGCCGCCTGTCTGGCGAGCACCACGCGCGGCCTGAACCTGCCGATCGACGAGGGGCTTGCGGTGGAGGCGAGCCACTTCGCCCGGATGGCGGCGACGCAGGACATCCGGGAGGGGATCTCGGCCTTCATCGAGAAGCGGCCGCCGGCGTTCGTCGGGCGTTAGGCGGCGCCGGCGTTGCGCGTGTCCGGAGGCGGCAGGGAGGCCATCGCCCAGGGACGTGACGGGGGCGCGAGGGGAACATGGCTGCCGTCCGGGCATTTACCTGTCATGGACGTCACCCGCCAACGCGCCCTCATCCATGACGAGGAGCATTTCGCCCGGGCGCTGGCGCGCGCGGCGGCCGGGGCGGTCATCTTCGCGTTCCCGCTGCTGATGACCATGGAGATGTGGGAGCTGGGCTTCTACATGGACCGCTTCCGGCTGGCGCTGTTCATGTTGGTGACGCTGCCGGTGCTGTTCGGCCTGTCCTACTATTCCGGGTTCGAGGAAACCTTCTGCTGGCAGGACGACCTGATCGATGCGCTGACGGCGTTCGGCATCGGCTTCCTGGTGTCGGCGGCGCTGCTCACCGTGTTCGGCATCACCATGGCGGACCAGCCGCTGTCGGAGGTCGTCGGCAAGATCGCCTTGCAGTCGGTGCCGGCCAGCATCGGCGCCATGCTGGCGCGCAAGCAACTGGGCGGGCGCGACGGCCCGGACCAGGAGCGGCGGCAGAGCTCCTCCTACGCCGGCGAGCTTTTCCTCATGATGGTGGGCGCGCTGTTCGTCGGCTTCAACGTGGCGCCGACGGAGGAGATGGTGCTGATCGCCTACAAGATGACGCCGTGGCACACCGTGGCGTTGGCCTTCCTGTCGCTGGGGCTGCTGCACGTCTTCGTCTACACGGTGGGCTTCGCCGGCCAGGAGAGCCGGGGGGAGGACACGTTCCGCTCCGTCTTCCTGCGCTTCACGGTGGCCGGGTACGGCGTCGCGCTGCTGGTCAGCTTCTACCTGCTGTGGACGTTCGAACGGATGGGCGGGCTGTCGGCGATGGAGTTGGTGACCTCCATGGTCGTGCTAGGCTTCCCCGCGGCGCTGGGAGCCGCCACGGCCCGGCTGATCGTGTGAAGGGAGGGCGGCGGATGGTCGAGGCGGCGCGGCGGGATCGTGACGATGCCCGTGCACGGAGTGGGGCGGGGCCGGCGTCCGTCTCCTGGCTGGCGTGGATCGCGTCGGGCATCGGATTGCTGCTCTTCGTGGGATCGGTGGGCATCCTGGGGTACGAGGGGCTGTTCCGCGGCGACGGCGACCCAGTGATCGTGCTGAGCGTCGACGGGGTGACGCACGACGGCCAGCGCTGGCACGCCCGCATCCGGGCGGAGAACACCGGCGGATCGGCGGCCGCGCGCGCGCGCGTGGCCGGGCAACTCCTGTCCGACGGAGCCGTGGTGGAGACGGCGGAGGTCGAGTTCGACTATATCCCCGCCGGGTCGACCCAGCGCGGCGGCCTGTACTTCGACCGGGATCCGGCCGCGCACGACCTGCGCCTGCGGGTGCTCGGCTATTCGGATCCTTGATGGGGCACGTTCGCGGGTTCGTCCTGTTGTGGTGGGGTGCATCACAGTTGGGCGGGGGCGGCGGTGGACGAGGCGAACACGGGCACCGGCGGGCACGCACATCCCATCGCGGCCGACGCGGTGGAGGTCCGGCCGGCCGTGCGTGAGGCGCTGGCCGAGTCCGGCTTCGCGGCGGTGGACACCGGCGACGGCTGCCTGGCGTGGTGCCGCTCGGCCAACGACGGCACGCACACCATGATCTCCTGCAACAACGCCCTGGACGGCGACCCGGCGAGCGCGGACTGGATCGCCGGACGCTATGGCGACGACGGCGGGTTCGTGGAGGTCAACGGGCTGGCCCTGGCCGGGGCGCTCGACGCCGCGGATCTGCTGCCGGCCCCGGTCCGTGCGGACGGATCGGTGGTGGAAGCGCTGTACCCCTCACTGCAACAGGCGCTGGACGATCTGGCCTGATGGCCGGCGGGGTTTTCGGCCTTGGCATCAAGCCACCCTACGGTGTTTCTGCACAATTCGTCATCGCGAAAGCTTAAAATCAAGGCATCTGCCGAAATGCCCGGCGCCTGTGCACGCGCATGACCGTGCGCTTCACGAGGGCCGCCCTTGCCGCGCCATCTGGCACGGGGTTTGCAAAGGTATGCATCGAGAGCCGCTAGGGTTCCGGCCGGGGAGCCAAGACGCGCCATCCCGGTGACTGGTCCGAGAGCGGCAACCTGTCCGGTGAACAGCGGGCAGGCACACGGCGGGACAAAAGCCCGGGAGGTTCCGAACACGGAGGCTGCAGCTCCGGTGGGACTTCCCAACGCCTGCAATCCTCCTTTGGACGTCATGCTCCGGCCGGGACGACCCGGCCCGCGGACCACCCTTGCGGTCCGTGCGCGGAGCCTCGGCCGGGACGACCCGGAACGGGAAGGAGGCAAGGGATGGCCCACGGCCACACCACTGAGGACGTGCTTTACGAGGACGAGATCCCCGGGGGCAAGCACTGGTCGCTCACCGTCCGGCGCGGGACGGTCCTGCGCCTGATCGATCGCGAGGGCGGCGCCAATGTCGGCATGCTGTTCTACAACCCGCAGAACCTGCTTGAGCGCTACAACGCTCCCGACACACTGAAGTGCCAGAACACCTTCAAGCTGACGGCCGGGCACTGCCTGTATTCCGACATGGGGCGGATCTTCTGTTCCATCGTCGAGGACACGTCCGGCTGGCACGACACGGTGTGCGGCAACACCACCAAGGCGCTGGTGGCCGGGCGCTGGGGCCACAGGAGCTACCAGGAGCACCGCAACGGCTGGACGCTGAACGGGCATGACAGCTTCCTGGTGGAGGGGGCGAAGTACGGGCTGGGCCGCCGCGACCTCGCCGCCAACGTGAACTGGTTCAGCAAGGTGGCGACGGCGGAGGACGGCGCGCTGGCCTTCGACCCGACGCACGCGAAGGCCGGCGCCTTCGTCGATCTGCGGTTCGAGATGGACACGCTGGTGCTGCTGCACACCTGCCCGCACCCGCTGAACCCCGCCACGGAGTACCCGCGCAAGCCCATCACCTACCAGCTTCGCACGGCCGCACCGGTGGCGGACGACGACCGCTGCAAATGCTCGCGGCCCGAGAACGAACGCGGGTTCGAGAACACCCGCCTGTACCACGTCTGCGGTTGAGGAGCGCGCCATGATCAAGGAAAGCACGCTCAGCCCCAACGCCGCCGTCACCCGCAAGATCGTCCCGGCCGGTGACTACTGGATGGAGGTGGTGCGCAAGGGACAGACGTTGCGCATCGTCGACCTGGAGGGCAACCAGGCCGCCGACACCCTGTTCTACAGCGCCGCCGACCCGGCCGAGCGCTACAGCGCCGTGGACACCATCCAGGCGCAGCGCAACGTCTACCTGTCGGTGGGCACCAAGCTGATGTCCACCATGGGCAACCCCATGCTGGAGATCGTCGCCGACACGGTCGGGCGGCACGACACGCTGGGCGGGGCCTGCGCCACCGAAAGCAACACGGTGCGCTACGCCCTGGAGAAGAAGTGCATGCACGCCTGCCGCGACAGCTGGATGCTGGCGGTGGCGGAGAACGAGCACTTCGGCCTGACCAAGCGCGACATCACCCACAACATCAACTTCTTCATGAACGTG
>DASPIO010000358.1:0-51166 GCA_035629155.1 Azospirillum sp.
TGCGCTCGAACTGGTCGAAGCCGAGCAGCAGCGGACTGTTGAACAGGGAGAGGCGGGTCGACATGGCGCATCCTCCTCGGACGTGAGCGAGTTGCAGCGTGGGCCCGTGCTCCGGCGCCCGGTGGGAGGCAGCCCGCGCGAAAGCGGCGCTGCCCATGGTCCATTAGATGGGGAGGCGGGTCCCCCGGTCAAGATTGCGGCGCGGAGCACCGTCGGTTGGCGGGCCTCACCCCAGCGCCTCCACCACCGCGTCGGCGATGGCGAGGCAGGAGGTGAGGCCGGGCGACTCGATGCCGAACAGGTTGACCAGCCCCGGCACCCCGTGGTCCGCCGGGCCCTGGATCAGGAAGTCGGCGGCCGGCGCGCCCGGCCCGCTCAGCTTCGGGCGGATGCCGCAGTAGGCCGGCACCAGCGCCTCGTCCGGCAGGGCGGGCCAGTAGCGGCGGATGGAGGCGTAGAAGCCGTCGGCGCGGCGCGGGTCGACCGAATAGTCGAAGGCCGACCCGGCCAGCCACTCCACGTCCGGGCCGAAGCGCGCCTGCCCCCCCAGGTCCAGCGTCAGGTGCACGCCCAGGCCGCCGTCCTCCGGCACCGGGTAGACGAGGCGGGTGAAGGGCGAGCGCCCCTTGCCCAGCGCGTAATAGTTGCCCTTGGCCAGGAACTTCGGCGGCACGGCGCCCTCCGGCAGCCCGTCGATGGCCTGCGCCACGTCCCAGGCGCCCAGCCCGGCGGCGTTGACCAGCACGGAACAGCCGATGCGCATCGGCTCCGCCCCGCCGACCTCCACGACGATGCCGCCGTCATCGAGGCGGGCGGCGGCCAGCGGGCTGTGGAACGCCAGCATGGCTCCGCGCTCCTCGGCGTCGCCTTGCAGGGCCAGCATCACGCCGTGGCTGTCGACGATGCCGGTGGACGGCGACAGCAGGGCCGCCACGCAGTGCAGGTTCGGCTCCATCGCCTTCGCCTCGGCGGCGTCGATCGGGCGCAGGTCGTCCACGCCGTTGGCCGCCGCCTGCCGGCGGATGGCGTCCAGCTTGGCCACCTGCGTGTCGTCGGTGGCGACGATCAGCTTGCCCAGGCGCTTGTGCTCCACCCCGTGCTCGCGGCAGAAGGCGTAGAGCGCCTCGCGCCCGGCCACGCACAGCCGCGCCTTCAGGCTGCCGGAGGGGTAGTAGATGCCGGCGTGGATGACTTCGGAGTTGCGCGAGCTGGTGCCGGTGCCGATCGCCTCCGCCGCCTCCAGCACGATCACCTCGCGCCCGGCCAGCGCCAGCCGGCGCGCCACCGCCAGACCCACCACGCCGGCACCGACGACCACGCACTCCACCCGTTCCATTACATCCTCTCAACGCGATTCCGCCGCGCAAGGTGGCCGTATTCCGGGCTTCGGCGCAAGGGGCAGTGGAAAAGCCCGCAGGAAAAGCCCGCGACCGGGCACCCGGATACCACAGGCATTTGTTCCGTTTTTCGGTTATCGTGACGCATACGAAGCGCCTATTCCCTACGGTATAGTCGGCGCTGCCCGCCTCCGCCTCCGCCTCCGCCTCCGCCTCCGCCTCCGCCTCCGCCTCCGCCTCCGCCTCCGCCTCCGCCTCCGCCTCCGCCTCCGCCTCCGCCTCCGCCTCCGCCTCCGCCTCCGCCTCCGCTGAACGTCCGAGCCGCCCCAGCTTCCGAGACAGCATGCTTCCGATCCGCCTGAGACATCCCAGCCCGCGCGGCGTCCTGCTCGCCGTCTTCCTGGCCGGCGCCGCGCTGGGCATCGGGGCCGTGGCGCTGGAGACGGTGACGGACCACGACGAGACGGTGGACCGCGCCTCGCTGGCGGCGGAGAACACGGTGCGCCTGCTGGAGGAGCACGCGCTGCGCGCGCTCGACGCCAGCGACCTGCTGATCCAGCGCGTCGCCGAGCGAATCCGCGAGCAGGGCCTGGAGCGCTTCGCCGAGTCGCGCCAGGAGTGGGAGCGCCTGCGCCGCAGCGTGGACTCGCTGCCGCAGGTCAGCTCGCTGGTGGTGGTCGACGCGGGCGCGCGCGTGCTGGTCACCGGCGTGTCGTTTCCGCCGCCCAAGCTGTCCGTGCCCGACCGGGAGTACGTCGTGGCCCACCGCGACCGCGGCGAGGAGGCCTACCTCGGCCCCGCCGTCATCAGCCGGGTGCTGAAGGCCCGCGCCTTCACCGTCAGCCGCCGCCTGACCGACGCCGAGGGGCGCTTCGCCGGGGTGGTGGTGGCCTTCCTCGACGTCAACTACTTCGGCGGCTTCTACGCCGGACTCGACATCGGCGTGCCGACCACCATCAACATGTACCGCGACACCGGCGAGGTGATCGCGCGCCAGCCCATGCAGGACACCGATGTCGGGCGGACCATCGCCGGCAGCGAGCTGCTCCGCGTCCACCTGCCCAGGGCGCCGCACGGCACCTTCGTCGGCCCCTCGCCGCACGACGGGGTGGTGCGCGTCCTGGCCTACCGCCGGGCGGCGGGGCTGCCGATGGTGATGACCGTCGGCCTCGACCTCGACGCGGTGCTCGCCGACTGGCGGCTGCGCACGCTGCGCAACGGCGGCATCCTGCTGATCGGGCTGTTCGCCTTCGGCGGGCTGACCGGGCTCGGCCTGCGCAGCATCGGGCGCGAGGACGCGGCGCGCCGCACCGCCGAGGAGGGGGCGGGCTTCGTGCGCACCGTGCTCGACTCGATAAGCGCGCAGGTCGTCATCCTCGACCGCGACGGCACCATCATCGCCGCCAACCAGGCGTGGCACGGCTTCGCCGTCGACGGCGGGCTTCTCGGCGCGGCGCCGCCGGGCGGCAACTGCCTGGCCGCGTGCGATGCCGCCGGCCTGGATGCCGGCAATCCGGACGCCGCCGGCGCGCGCGCCGCCGCCGCCGGCATCCGCGCCGTGCTGGACGGGCGGCGCAACGAGTTCCTGCTGCCCTACGCCAGCCACGCCGGGCTGGAGCCGCGCTGGTTCAATCTGCGCGTCCGCCGGCTGGCCGGCGACGGCCCGGTGCGGGCCGTGGTCAGCCACGAGAGCATCACCAACATCATCCTGGCCGAGGAGGCGATGCGCGCCAGCGAGGGGCGCTACCGCCTGCTGGCCGAGAACGCCACCGACATGGTCGCCCGGCTCGACCCGGAGCTGCGCTTCCTCTACGCCTCGCCGGCGGCGCAGGAGATCCTCGGCTATCCGCCGGCCGATCTGAAGGGGCGGGCGGTGTCGCTGTACTGCCATCCCGCCGATCTGGAGGACATGGTGGCGGCTCTGCGCTCGTTGCGGCCGGGGGCCGAGCGCGCCACCATCCAGTACCGCGCGCGGCGCAGCGACGGCCGCTTCACCTGGGTGGAGGCGGCGGTCCGGCTGGTCAGCGGCCCGGCCGGGGGGGAGGCGGACGAGTTCGTCATGGGCGTGCGGGACATCGAGCAGCGCAAGCGCATCGAGCAGGAACTCGCCCATGCCCGCGAGGAGGCCGAGCGCGCCAACCGCGCCAAGTCCGACTTCCTGGCGATGATGAGCCACGAGATCCGCACGCCGATGAACGGCATCCTGGGATTCGCCGGCCTGCTGCTCGACTCGCCGCTGGGCGACGAACAGCGCCGCCACGTGGACAACGTGCGCGGCGCGGCGCGCGCGCTGCTGACCGTCATCAACGACGTGCTGGACTTCTCCCGCCTGGAGGCCGGGCGGCTGGCCCTGCGGTCCGCCCCGCTCAGCCCGCGCGACGTGGCGTCCACCTGCGGCGCCGTGCTGCGCGACGCCGCCAGGGCGAAGGGGCTGGCGCTGCGCGTCACCGTGGCGCCGGAGGTGCCCGACCGCGTGCTGGGCGACGCCGACCGGCTGCGCCAGGTGCTGCTGAACCTGCTGGGCAACGCCGTGAAGTTCACCCGCCAGGGCGGCGTGGCGCTGTCCGTGTCGTCCGGTTCCGGTGGCGATCCCGGTGGCGGCGTCGCCGTGCTGAAGTTTGCCGTCACCGACAGCGGCCCCGGCATCGCGGAAGAGGAGCAGCCCCGCCTGTTCCAGCGCTTCACCCAGCTCGACCCGGCGCATCCCGGCACCGGGCTGGGGCTCGCCATCTCCAGGCAACTGGTCGGGCTGATGGGCGGCGAGATCGGCGTGCTCAGCACGCCCGGCGTCGGCTCGACCTTCTGGTTCACCGTGCCGCTGCCGGTTGCCGGATCCGGCGCCACCCCCGGTGCCGCCCCCGGCGCCGAGGCCGATGCGCCGTCGGCGGACCCGCCGCGCGCCGCGGCGCCGGCCCGCATCCTGCTGGCCGAGGACCTGCCGATGAACCAGGAGCTGGCGACCACCATGCTGCGGCGCGCCGGCCATGCGGTGGACGTGGTGCCGGACGGGGCGGCGGCGGTGACCGCCGTGCACGACACGGTCTATGACCTGATCCTGATGGACGTGCGCATGCCGGTGATGGATGGGCTGGCGGCCACGGTGGCGATCCGCGCGCTGTCCGGCCCGGCGCGCGACGTGCCGATCGTCGCCATGACCGCCAACGCCATGCCCGACGAGGTCGCCAAGTGCCGCGACGCCGGCATGGACGACGTGGTGGTGAAGCCGGTCGAGCGCGAGGCGCTGCTGGACACGGTGGCCCGCTGGGCCGGCCGTCCGCGGAACGGGACGAGGGGGGAAGCCGGGCATGGATGAATCGGTGAGGATCTTCCTCCTCGACCTCGCCAAGAACATCGGGCTGTTCGCCCTGGTGGTGCTGGTGTTCCTGCAGCTGCGCGCCCCGGCGGACGGCCTGCGCGGGCTGCTGCGGCAGGCGCTGCTGGGCTGCGTGTTCGGCGGCGTCGCCATTTTGGGCATGATGGACCCCGTGCGCCTCGCCTCCGGCCTGATCGTCGACGGGCGCAACGTCATGGCGGCGCTGGCCGGGCCGTTCGGCGGGCCGCTGGCCGGCGTGGTGACGGCGCTGGCGATCGGCGGCTACCGCTTGTGGCTCGGCGGCGGCGGCGCCTGGCCGGGCGTCTATTCCATCACGCTGATCGCCGTGATCGGCATCGCGCTGGAGGTGTGGCTGCGGCGCACCGGGCGGGTCTTCGGCTGGCGGCACCTCGTCCTGCTCGCCGCCGCCGCCACCCTGGTCACGCCCTCGGCCTTCCTGCTGCTGCCGCCGGATATACCGCAGCGGATGCTGCACTCCGTCCTGGTGGCGCTCATCATCGCCAACGCGCTGGGCATCCTGATGCTGGGCGGGCTTTTGATGAAGGAGGTGCAGCGCCAGCGCCTCGCCGACGCGCTGGCGGAAAGCCAGCGCCGCTTCGCCGCCACCGTCGCCAACGTGCCGGGCGGCGTCTACCAGCGGGTGCTCGGCGTCGACGGCCGGCTGACCTTTCCCTTCTGCAGCCCCGGCTTCCACGCCCTCGTCGGCGTGCCTGAGGGGGAGGAGGTGACGGTCGAGCGTCTCGCCGCCGTCGAGCTCCCCGACGACCACCAGCGCCTGATCGCGTCCGTTCAGGCGTCCGCCAAGACGCTGTCGCCATGGCGGGAGGAGTTCCGGCTGCTGCGGCCCGACGGCGAGGTGCGTTGGCTGAGCGCCACCGCGCGCCCCTACCGCCGGGCCAACGGCGACATCGTCTGGGACGGCATCCTCATCGACGTCACCGACCGCAAGCGCGAGGAGGAGCAACTGCGCGAGGCCAGGGACACGGCCGAGCGCGCCAGCCGCCTCAACGCCCGCTTCGCCAAGGCCATCGAATCGACCGGCACCGGCGTCGTCATCACCGACGCCCGCCGGGCCGACCACCCCATCGTCTTCGTCAACCCCGCCTTCACCGCCATCACCGGCTACGCGGCCGACGAGGCGCTGGGCCGCGGCGGCTTCCTGCTGCACGGCGCCGACACCGACCCGGATGCCGCCACGCGGATCCTGGAGGCGCGCGAGGCCGGGCGCCCCGTGTGGGTGGAGATCCTGTGCTACCGCAAGGACGGCCGGCCGTTCTGGGCCAAGCTGAACGCCTCCCCCGTGCACGACGCGGAGGGGCACCTGCAGGCGTTCGTCAGCGTCATCGACGACGTCACCGCCCGCAAGGAGGACGAGCGCGCCCTGGTCCGTGCCCGCATCGAGGCGGAGGCGGCCAACCGCGCCAAGGACGATTTCCTGGCCGCGATGAGCCACGAGATCCGCACGCCGATGAACGGCGTCGTCGGCTTCGCCGACCTGCTGCTCGGCACGCCGCTGGACGATCGGCAGCGCCGCTACGCCACGCACGTGCGCGACGCCGGCCGGGCGCTGCTGACCGTCATCGACGACATCCTCGACTTCTCGCGCATCGAGGCCGGCACGCTGGAGCTGCGCGCCGTCGACGTCCCGATCCGCGAGCTGATGGCGGGGTGCGAGGCGATGGTTCGCGCGGACGCCGCCGCCAAGGGCCTCGCCCTCGACGTCGCCGTGGCGCCCGAGGTGCCGGAGCGGCTGCGCGGCGACCCCGACCGGCTGCGGCAGGTGGTGCTCAACCTGCTCGGCAACGCCGTGAAGTTCACCGAACGGGGCAGCATCCTCGTCAACGTCACGCGGGTGGAGGACGCGCCGGACGGTTCGCCCGCGCCGGACGGCGCGCGCCTTATGGTGCGCGTCTCCGACACCGGCATCGGCATCCCCGAGGACCGGCAGGCGCAGCTCTTCCACCGCTTCGTCCAGATCGACCGCACGCGCGGCGGCACCGGCCTCGGCCTCGCCATCAGCCGCCGCATCGTCGAACGGATGGGCGGCGCCATCGGCGTGCAGAGCCGGCCGGGCATCGGCAGCACCTTCTGGTTCACCGTCGCCTTGCCGGCCGCCGGCCGTGCCGATCCCGGCGAGGGGACGGCGGGTGGTGGGCGCCGCGCCGCGCGCGTCCTGGTGGCCGAGGATCTGGCGATGAACCGCGAGCTGGCGGTGACCCTGCTGCGCAACGCCGGCCACGCCGTGGAGGCGGTGGAGGACGGCCGCGCCGCGGTGGAGGCGGTGCGCGGCGGCGCCTGGGACCTCGTCCTGATGGACGTGCAGATGCCGGTGATGGACGGGCTGGAGGCCACCCGCGCCATCCGCGCGCTGCCGCCGCCGGCCGGGACCATTCCCATCCTCGCCATGAGCGCCGGTGCCCTGCCGCCGGAGGTGGCGCGCTGCCACGCCGCCGGCATGGACGGCCACGTCGCCAAGCCGATCGAGCGCGACGACCTGCTGGAGGCCGTCGACCGCGCCCTCGCGGCCCGCGCTCCCGCCGTCCCCGCGGTCCCCGCGGTCCACGAGTCGCCACCGCCGGTCCTCGACCCATCCGTCCTGCGCACGCTGGAGCACGAGTTCGGGCCGGAGCGCGGCCGCGCCCTGGTCGCCGAGTTCGCCGCGGACCTTCCCGCCCGCGTCGCCCGCGTGCGGGCCGCCGTGGACGACCCGGAACGCCAGGGCTTCGAGGCGCACGCGGTGATCTCGCTGGCCGCCAACGTCGGCCTGTGGGAGCTGTCCTCGGCCGCCCGCGCGCTCTGCGCCGCCCTGCGCACCGGCGACGCCGACGCGCCGGCCCTCACCGCCGCCCTTGCCGCCGCCGCCGATCGCGCCCTGGCGGCGCTGCGCGAGGTGTGAGGCCGACCGTTGGGTTTTCGCTGCGCTCGACCCAACCGACAGGCACCTTCGTAGGTTGGGTTGAGCCGAAGGAGAAAACCCAACATCGTCGCCGACACCCCATCGTTCTTGAAAAGTTCCCATTCCCCCGCTACGTTTCCCTCCGTCCCGGTGGTTGGGGCCGGGTGGCGTTGTGCAAACGGTGCGTTCCGCGCGGACAGCACAACGGTGCACAATGGCGCACGACGAACGAGAGACGGACGGTGACGCCATGCCGCAACACGACGCCCCCAACCCGGTAAACGACGTGCGCGGGCGCGGCTTCTCCGCGCGCGCGACGCTGGCGGACGCGGTGCGCTGGATCGACGCCCGCACGGCCCCGCTGCCGGGCGAGACGGTGCCGCTGGCCGCCGCCGCCGGGCGCGTTCTGGCGGTGGACGTCGCGGCCCCCGTCGACCGTCCCGCCGCCGACCGCGCCACGCGCGACGGCGTCGCCGTGCGGGCGGAGGAGACGCTGGGGGCCGGCGCCTACGCCCCCGTCCTGCTGATGGCCGGCGCCGCCACGCCCGTCGCGGCGGGGCAGCCGCTGCCGCCGGGGGCGGACGCCGTGCTGCCGGTGGAGGCGGTGCAGGCGTCGCCGCTCGGCGTCGAGGTGCTGGCCGCGCTCGCCGTCGGCGACGGCGTCGAACGCCGGGGCGAGGAGGCTCGGGCCGGCGCGCCGCTGCTGCCCGCCGGGCGGGTGCTGCGGCCGCAGGACGTCGGGTTGCTCGCCGCGCTGGGTCTCGACGGCGTCGCCGTGGTGCGGCGCCCGTGGGTGCGCGTGCTGGTCGTCGGCGGACCCCGTGATGGCGGCCCCGACGTTGGCCCCGACGTTGGCCCCGACGTCAACGGCCCACTGCTGGCCGCCCTGGTGGCGCGCGACGGCGGTTTGGCCGAGGTGCGCGGGCCGCTGCCCGCCGACCGCGCGGCGCTGGCCGCCGCGCTGGCCGAACCGGGCGCCGACGTTGTGCTGGTGTGCGGCCGCACCGGCGTGGGCGAGGACGACGTGGCCCCGCTGGCGCTGGCCGACGCCGGTACCCTCGCGATCCATGGCGTGGCGCTGCGCCCCGGCGACTCGGCCGGGCTCGGGCTGGCCGGCGCGGTGCCGGCCGTGCTGCTGCCGGGCGAGCCGGCGGCTTGCCTCGCCACCTACGACCTGCTGGGGGGGCGCACCGTGCGCCGCTGCGCCGGGCTCGACGGCCGGCCGCCCTACACGGTGGTGCGGCGGATCGCCGCCCGCAAGCTGGTGTCGGAGATCGGCACGGCCGAGCTGTACCGCGTGCGCCTCACCGCCGACGGCGGGGTCGAGCCGCTGGCCTCGGCCGCCGTGCCCGGTCTCGCCGCCGCGGCGCGGGCCGACGGATTCGTGCTGATCCCGGCGGAAAGCGAGGGGGTGGCGCCGGGGGCTGAGACCAATGTCTGGCTCTATGATCCGTCGCCGAACGCGCTATGCTGATTGGAGAACAACGGTAGGCGCAGTTCGGGAGAGCACAGCGTGTCCAACGAGGATGTCCGGCGGTTCGTCCATCAGGCGGCGCGGCAGGAACAGTTCCTGGAGGTGATCGGCCGGGACGAGGCGTGGGCGCGCTTCACCGCCCACCTCGACCTCACCCCGCGCGGGGCGGAGGACATGGAGCTTGGCCTGGCGCTCGGCCGCGTGCTGGCGCGGGACGTGGTGGCCGGGGTGGACGTGCCCGGCTTCGACCGCTCCGGCGTCGACGGCTTCGCCGTGCACGCCTCCGACACCGCCGGTGCGGGCGAGGACAGCCCGGTCCTGCTGGCGCTCAATGACGAGGTGCTGGCGGCTGGCACCGTGCCGCGCGGCACCGTCGCCCCCGGCACCGCCACGGTGATCGCCACGGGCGGCATGCTGCCGCGCGGCGCCGACGCCGTCGTCATGGTCGAGCACACCGACATCCGCGAGGACGGCGGCGCCGTCCGCGTCGAGATCCGCAAGACCGCCGTTCCGGGGCAGTTCGTCGCCGCCGCCGGTTCCGACATCGGCCGGGGCGAGACCGTCCTGCGCAAGGGACAGGTCCTTGGCGCGCGGGAGATCGGCGTCCTCGCCGCCGTCGGCCGCGCCACCGTGCCGGTGGTGCGCAAGCCCACGGTCGCCATTCTCTCCACCGGCAACGAGATCGTGTCCCCCGGCGAGCCGATCCGCACGGGCGCCGTCTACGACTCCAACGGCGCCATCCTGGCCGCCGCGGTGGAGGAGCTGGGCGGCCGTCCCGTCCGCCTGGGCGTCAGCCCGGACGACGAGGCGACGCTGGCCCGCCTCGTCGAGGAAGGGCTGAAGCACGACGTGCTGCTGATGTCCGGCGGCACGTCGAAGGGGGCGGGGGATCTGTCCTACCGCATCATCAGCCGCCTCGCCGACCCCGGCATCGTGGCGCACGGCGTGGCGCTGAAGCCGGGCAAGCCGCTCTGCCTCGCCGTCAGCGCCGGCAAGCCGGTGGCCATCCTGCCGGGCTTCCCGACCTCGGCCATGTTCACCTTCCACGAGTTCCTGGCCCCGGTGATCCGCGCGCTGGCCGGCCTGCCCCCCGCCGCGAAGGAGAGCGTGCCGGCCACCCTGCCGCTGCGCCTCGCCTCGGAACGGGGGCGGACCGAATACGTCATGGTCTCGCTGGTGCGCGGGGCGGACGGGCTGGCGGCCTACCCGATGGGCAAGGGCTCGGGCGCCGTCACCGCCTTTTCCCAAGCCGACGGCTTCATCGCCGTCGATGCCCAGGCGGAGGCGGTGGAGGCCGGCACGCCGGTGTCGGTGCAGCTCATCGGCCGCCGGGTGGAACCGGCCGACCTCATCGTGGTGGGCAGCCACTGCGTGGGCCTGGACGCCGTCGTCGGCCGGCTGGTGGAAGAGGGCGTGAGCGTCAAGGCGCTGAACGTCGGCAGCATGGGCGGCCTCAACGCCGCCCGGCGCGGCGAGTGCGACATCGCCCCCATCCACCTGATGGACCCGGCCTCGGGCGCCTACAACCGCCCGTTCCTGACCCCGGCGCTGGAATTGGTGGCCGGCTACCGCCGCCTGCAGGGCGTGGTGTACCGCCCCGGCGACGCCCGGTTCGAGGGCCGCACGGCGGAAGAGGCCATCGCCGCCGCCGGGGCGGACGCCGCCTGCATCATGATGAACCGCAACACCGGCAGCGGCACGCGCATCCTGACGGACCGCGCTCTGGGCGGTCTACGGCCCGCCGGCTACTGGACGCAGGCGAAGTCGCACAACGCGGTGGCCGCCGCGGTGGCGCAGGGGCGCGCCGACTGGGGCGTGGCGATCGACAGCGTGGCGCGCCTCTACGGCCTGGGCTTCCTGCCCTTGCAGGAGGAGCACTACGACTTCGCCATCCCCCGTGACCGCCTGGACCGCGCCCCCGTCCGCCGCTTTCTCGCCGCCCTCGATGCGCCGGAGATCGCGGCGGCGCTGGAGGCGCTGGGGTTCAGGCGGTGATCACCCCGTGCTCCAGGCCCGCGGGCGCTTCATGCCGGCGATCTTGCAGGCCTGCTGCACGTAACCGTAGGGGAACAGTTCGAACAGGCGGTTGCGGCCCGCACCGCGCGTCTGGGTGAGATGTTTCATGACGTGGCGGGCGTCCGGCGCCACCTGATGTTCGTCAAGGTAACGGCGCATGAACATCAAGGCTTCCCAGTGATCGTCCGTAAGATCTATGTCTTCGCGCCGAGCCAGCTCCTTCGCGACCTCGTCCGTCCAGTCGCCGGGGTCGATCAAATAACCTTCATCATCGGTGCGCGGCAAGGCTCCGGGCATGTCGTCCTCCCAAATCCGACATTGTTCTTTGTATGTTAGGATAGCCTGATGGAGTGGACTTGACCACGGTCAAGAGAACGGGCGATCGCGCGGCGTGGTGGTCGTGGAGGACAAGGCATCGGCCAGGTCCTCCGGCCGGAACGGCTTCCGAAGCAGGCGGAAGCCGGTCCCCCGCGCGGCGGCCATCTGCGCGGCGTCCTCGCCGCCGGTCATCAGGATGCAGGGGATGTCCTCTCCCAGCTCGCCGCGGATCTGCCGGACGAGATCGGCGCCGGACCGGTCGCCCGGCAGGCGGTAGTCGCTGACGATCAGGGTGGGCCGCTCCCCGCCGCCGCGGGTCAGGGCCAGCGCCCCGTCGGCGTCGGCCGCCGCCCAGGCGACGTGCCCCCAGGTCTCCAGGGTCAGGCGCAGGCCGGAACGCTGGGCCTCGTCGTCCTCCACCAGCAGGATGCGCTGGATCCGCGCCGGGCGCTCAGCGGCCGGCGGCTGGAGTGTCCGTGGCGGCGCCCCGACCCTCGGTGCCAGGATGCGGAAGCAGGAGCCGCGGCCGGGCCGCGACTGGACGCCGACGCGGTGCCCCAACAACTGCGCCAGCCGGCGGACGATGGCGAGCCCAAGGCCCAACCCGCGCACGCGGTGGCGCACCGGCTCCGGCCCGTCGATGCGGTAGAAGTCCTCGAAGATGGCGTCCTGTTGCTCGTCCGGGATGCCCCGGCCGGTGTCCCACACCTCGATCGCCAGCTCCGACCCGCGCCGGCGGCAGCCGACCAGGATGCACCCGCGCTCCGTGAAGTGCAGCGCGTTGACCAGCAGGTTGCGCAGCATGCGCTCCAGCAGCACCCGGTCGCTCAGAACGCCGGTGCCGCAGGGCACCACGCGCAGGATCAGGCCCTTGGCCGTCGCCAGCGGCTCGAACTCGCGCCGCAGCCGCTCCAGAAGGTCCTCCACCACGACCGGGCCGATCACCGGCGTGAAGGTGCCGGACTCGACGGTGGACAGATCGAGCAGCGCGTTCAACAGCTCCATCGCCGTGCGAACCGCCTCGTCCAGGCGCTCGGCGATGCGCCGCGGCTCGCCCTGGGGCAGGTGCGCCAGCAGCAGCGTGGAAAACAGACTCATCGCCTGGAACGGCTGGCGCAGGTCGTGGCTGGCGGCGGCCAGCAGGCGGGACTTGGTGGTGTTGGCCCGCTCCGCCTCGCGCATGGCCGTGGCCAGCGCGTCCTCCGTCCGCTTGATGTGGGTGACGTCCAGCAGGACACCGTCCCACACGACCGTGCCATCGCCGCGCCGGTGAACGCCGGCGGTGCTGCGCACCCAGCGCACATGCCCGTGCACGTCGGTGATCGAGCTTTCGAAGACGAACGGCGTCAGGGTTTCCGCCGACCGGCGCAGCGCCGCCAGCCATTCCAACCGCATCTCGCGCGGCAGGATCTCGACCACGCGGTCGAGCGGCTGCCAATCGTTGAGGGTGGGCGGCGGACGCCCGGCGGTCTCCACCAGCTCGCGGTTGGGGCTGAGATAGGTGTAGGCCATGCGGCCGTCCGGGCGCAGCTCGCGGCGGTAGATGATACCGGGAAAGTTGGCGGCGATCTCGGCCAAGCGCCGTTCGGCCTGCCGGTCCGCCTCCAACCCCAGGCGTTCGCGTTCGGCGGCGATCCGCCGCTGCCGGGCCCGCAGCATGACCGCCGTCACCGCCAGCGCGGTCGCCAGTACGGCGACGCCGCCCAGGACGGCGAGCAGCAGCGACCAGCGCGCCTCCCACACCAGCGCGGCGGAGGGAATGACGGTCAGCACGGTCCAGCCGGTCGCCGTCACGCGGGCGCTGACGCCCATCATCGGCGTGCCGTCGAGCGTGGTTGCGTAGAAGTAGCCGTTGCGCACCTGCTCGATGCCCTGGATCATGGATTGCGACACCGGCGAGCCGATGGCGCCTTCCTGGGGATCGGTGGCGCCGGTGCGGGCGATCAGCCGGTGATCCTGGTCCGCCAACAGGATGCTGCCCTCCGGCGTCAGGCCCTGCTCGCGCAGCAGCTCGGCGAACGACCACGCGCGCACCAGCACCGCCAGCGTGTGGCTGATCATTCCATCGGTGGTGACCGGCGCCCGCAGGATGATCACCGGCTCGTTCATCGTCGCGGCGCTGCGCAGCACGCCGCTGACGTGCGGGCGGCCGGTGCGCAAAACCGTCTCGATGCCGCGTGCATCGATGAGCGGCGGCAGCGTCGTCCCGAACGCCAAGCTGGTGTTGAGGACCTGCCCCTGCTGGTTGGTCAGCACAACGCCCAGCCAGTCCGGCCGCCGGGCCTCGACCAGTTTCGCCCTGCGGTAGAGGGCGGCCAGATCCGCGGAGGATTGCCCGGCGTCCAGCGCCAACGTTTCCAGGAGATCGAGGTCGCTCGAAATCTTGTTTTCCACGGCCGCAACAGATGAATACGCGGCCTGCGCCAGTTGCCGATGGACCGCGCCCACATGCTGGTTGCCGAACAACAGGAGCCCGATCGTCACCAAAATGGCGACGGGAAATGTCGTTCCTAGCGCAACAATCCAGAGATGAGCGGTGTGTCTCATTATGCGTTGTCCGTTATGGCGGACCTCATGCGCTTAACAGTCACTAATATTGCAGATTTTGCGGAGGCGCGGGGGCTGCGTTATAGCTACCCCTGATTCGTTTGATGTTTATTGAAAGCATCCCTTAGAAAGCTAAGGATGCTATCGGAGCGCCCATTGGATCTGCATGCAAATGCATGCATGGCCGGATCCTCAGTCGTCGGGGCGGTCGGCCTCGAACAGCTCGCGCAGCTCGCGCGCCGCCTCCTGCGCGCTCTGGATCAGGCGCGCCTCGTCGTGGTGGACGCCGTGCTGGGCGACCAGCGCCCGTTCATCGTGGGCGCGAAAGGTATCGATGGTGTGGCGGATCTCGGCGGGCGGCAGGCCATAGGACTCCAGCACCCGCTCGGTCAGGCGCAGGCTCGAGTCGAAAGTTTCGCGCACGATGACCTCGACGCCGCGGTCCATCAGCAGGTGGGCATGCCGCCGGTTGCGGGCACGGGCGGCGATGCGCAGGTGCGGGAACAGGCGCCGCGCCATGTCCACCACCGTCAGCGATTCCTGCACGTCGGCCAGCGCCACCACCAGCAGCCGCGCGGTGTCCGCCCCGGCGGCGCGCAGCAACTCGGGTCGGGAGGGGTCGCCGTAGAACACCTGGTTGCCGAACCGGCGCACGAAGTCGACCTGACCCGCGTCCTTCTCCAGCGCGGTGAAGGGGATCCCGCGCAGCCGCAGGATGCGGCCGACGATCTGCCCGACCCGGCCAAAGCCGCAGATGATGACCGGCGAGACCGCGTCGTCGGCTGATTTGTCGATGGTGTCGAACGGCCGGGCCAGCTTGCGCACCAGCCGCGGGGCCAGCCAGCGCTCCTCGGCGGCGAACAGGAAGGGCGTGGCGATCATCGACAGCGTCACCAGCAGCATGGCCGTCCCGGCCTGCGGCTGGGTCATCACCCCGTCGGTGACGGCCACGCCGAACAGCACGAAACCGAACTCTCCACCCTGGGCCAGCGCCGCGGCCATGCGCAAGGCGCCGCCCGGCCGGTGCCCGGCGAGGCGGGCGAGCGCGGCCAGCACCACCCCCTTCACCGCGATCAGGACGGCGGCGAGCAGCAGCATCCCGCCGGGATCGGCCAGGAAGCCGGCGACGTCGGCCGACACGCCGACCGACACGAAGAACAGGCCCAGCAGCAGGCCCTCGAACGGCTCGATGTCGGCTTTTACCTCGTGCCGGTACTCGGAGTCGGAAAGCAGGACGCCGGCCAGGAAGGAGCCCAGCGACATCGACAGCCCCGCCGCGTCCACCAGCGCCGCCGTGCCCAGCACGATGAGCAGCGCCGTGGCCGTGAAGATCTCCGGCGTCCTGGCGGCGTCCACCAGCCGGAACACCGGCCGCACCAGCAGCCGGCCCCCGGCCAGCACCAGCAGCACCGCCCCCGCCGCCTTGGCGACCGACCAGCCCAGGCCGTCGCCGTGGTCCGGCATGGCGCCGCCGTTGCCCAGCAGGGGCAGCAGCGCCACCAGCGGGATGATCGCCAGATCCTGGAAGAGCAGGATGGAGAAGCTGTCGCGTCCGGCCTGCGTGGCCAGCAGGTCGCGCTCGGCCAGCAGCGGCAGCGCGATGGCCGTGGACGACAGCGCCAGCCCGGCGCCGGCCGCCATCGCCGCCGGCCACGGCAGGCCCAGCGCCAGGGCACCCCCGGCCAGCACCGCCGCGGAGAGCGCCACCTGCGCGCCGCCCAGGCCGAACACCGCCTTGCGCATGACCCACAGGCGCTGCGGCCGCAGCTCCAGCCCGATCAGGAACAGCAGCATCACCACGCCCAGTTCGGAGACGTGCGCGATGGCCTCCACGTCGGTGACGAGGGCGAGCCCGCTGGGTCCGATGGCCAGCCCGGCCGCCAGATAGCCCAGCGGGCTGCCGAACCCCATGCGTTTGGCGAGCGGCACCGCGAGCACGGCGGCGGCGAGGAGGACGATGGCGGTGTGGACGAGCGGCATCCTTACACGATGAAGCGGACGCGCCCGCCTGCCAACCCGCCCGAAGGTGGGGACTGCCGCCGCCGGGGCTAGTGCTTGCCGCCGCCGCAGGAGCAGCCGCAGCCGCCGCCCTCGTGCACCTGCACGCGGATCTCGCCGCGGGCGATCGACAGCACGGCGTCGACGGGCAGGCCGATGGCGCGCGCCAGGTCGCCCAGGCTCGCCTCGGGCGGGACGCCCATCTCGCGGCCGGTCTCGGGGTGGAAGGCGGGATGGAGCTGCGCCAGCCGCGCGATGGCGGCGGGGTCGCTGGCGGCGAGAGTGTCCAGGCGCGTGTCGGCGCCGAGCGGCTCGGTCATGACGGGGTCCTTGTGAATGGCTTTGTGAACGATGGTGGGCGGCGTTGTGGCACGCCGGTGTGCCGCATCGCCTTGACCCGCGTCAACGCACGATGTCGCAGGCGCGCTCTCGTGCTTGCAAATGCAAATCAGTCGCATTATCAAGAAGGGGCCGAGGCCGTCTGTGGAGAGCGACGATGTGCGAGCAGTGCAGGAAGACCGAGCCGGCGCGCCTGATCAGCCACGCCAAGCGCCGCAAGATTTGGCAGATCGACCGCAAACATCATTGTTCCATCGTCGGCACCTGCCTCAGCCATGAGGATCTGGAGTGGGCCTGCCGCCGGCTGGGCATCGAGCGGCCGGCGGGGCTGCGGGACTATGACCTGCACCGCTACTTCGTCGAGCAGGTCGGCGGCAGCGGGGCGCCGGCACGGCTGCTGCACAAGCGCCTGGACGAGAAGTACGCCGGAGAGGTCCGCCGCTTCGCCCGCGCCACAGACGAGGCCGGCTGGCTGGCCCTGTGGGAGCAGGCGGTCGCCTCCGGCAGCGTCGCCGCCGCCTACTGGGCGGTGCTGAGCCACGCCGGCGTGCCGGAGAGCGTTGCCATGCGCGCCTATGGTGACGTGCACATGCTCTCTCACCTGCTGGGCGCCCAGAACCGCCGCACGCTGCGCCAGCAACACTCGCTGGAGGCGCGCTGCGCGGAGCTGGAGGACCGGCTGGCGCGCGCCGAGCGCTCGACCGCCGAGCGGATCGCCGAGAAGGACGCCCGCATCCGCGCGCTGGAGGCCGAACTGGCCCAGGCCCGCACGGCCGTCACCGCTTCCGCCCGTCCGGCCCGGCGGGCGGCCTCGGCGGAGCGGCTGGAGCGCGGCCTCGTCCGCGCCAACCGCCGTGTCGCCGCCGAACGCGCCCGCGCCCGCGCGGCGGAGGGCGAGGCCACCCGCCTGCGCGCGCTGCTCGATGCTGCGCCATCCGCCACACCATCCACCACACCGGCCGCCGGGCCGCGCCCGGCCGTGACGGGGCCGGCTGCGCCGCCGGACCTCGGCGGGCAGGCGATCCTCTACGTGGGCGGCCGGCCCAACCTGGTGCCGCGCCTGCGCGAGACGGTGCAGACGCTGAACGGCGACCTGCTGCACCACGACGGCGGCGTCGAGCAGGCCGCGCATTGCCTGGAAGGGCTGGTGGAGCGGGCCGATCTCGTCGTCTGCCCGATCGACTGCGTCAGCCATGACGCCTGCCTGCGCGTGAAGGGGCTGTGCCGGCGCATGCGCAAGCCCTTCATCCCGCTGCGCAGCAGCGGCGCCACCACCTTCCTGCGCACACTGGGGACGCTCGCTCCCGCCCGCCCGGTGTGAGGCGGGCGGCTCTCCTCTTCCTCGTTCGGAGGGCTTGATCGGACTGCGGCGCGTTCCAAAGTCGGATCATAGGCCTTGTTCGAAGGGAGGGCCGGAATGATCGACGGGGACTTGCTGAGCCTCTACCGCACCGTGTTCGGCAACACGTTCAACGCGCTGCTTTGGGACAAGAGACCGGACGACACCATCAACCGCATGATGCGCGATGCCCTGAAAGGGCAGGGGCCGCTGCCGACCGACGGGCGGATCGCCGCCGTGCTCGCCACCCGCATCGGACATCCGGCCAACGACGCCTGAACGGGTCGCGGAGTCCGGCAGTCCGGCGCGGCGTCAGTTCGCCACCGCCGTGCCGTAGCCGAACCTGGCGATCACCGCGCCGGCCTCCGGCCCCTTGAGGAAGGCGAGGAACGCCTTGGCCGCGTCGTCCGAGGCACCCTTCTTCAGCAGGACGGCGTCCTGGCGGATCGGCTCGTGCAGCAGATCCGGCACCGGCCAGCGCGAACCCTCGTTCCTGGTGATGACCTGGGAGAGGGCCACGAAGCCGACCTCGGCGTTGCCCGTCTCGACGAACTGGAAGGCCTGGGCGATGGTGTTGCCCCGCACCAGCTTCGGCTGCAGGGCCTCGTAGACGCCCAGCTTCCTCATCGCCTGCACGGCGGCGGCGCCATAGGGGGCGGTGGCCGGGTTGGCGACGGCGACCTTCTCGAACGCGGCCGTCTTCAGCGTCTCCTCGCCGGTCACCGCGGTCGGGCTCTTGCTCCACAGCACCAGCCGGCCGGTGGCGTAGGTAAAGCGGCTGTCGGCGATGGCCAGCCCTTCCTCCACCGCCTTCTTCGGCGTTTCGTCATCGGCCGCCAGGAACACGGCGAAGGGGGCGTCCTGCCTGATCTGCGCGTAGAACTGGCCGGTGGCGCCGAAGCTCAGCACCGCCTTGTGGCCGGTCTTCGCCTCGAATGCCCTGGCGATCTCCTTGGCCGGCTCGGTGAAGTTGGCGGCGACGGCGACGTTGGTCTCGCCGGCCCGGGCCATTGTGGCGCCGCCGGTGGCGGCCGACAGCAGCAGGGCGGTGGCGAGCAGCAGCTTCTTCATTCCCGGATCTCCTTCTCCGATCGGCGGCCAAGGCGATGTGTACCGAGACTATATAACGCAATCGGCGCGGGGACGGAACCGCCGACCTTCCGGTTCCAGGGTCCGTTTCGGCCTGAGCGATGCTCGGGAGCCTGAGGCGGGTCAGCGCACCATCAGGAAGCAGATGCGGAACGTCGTCCCGTGCTCCACCGGCTCCTGTTCGACCGAGCCGCCGATCTGCTGCGCCAGCCCCCTCACCAGCGTCAGCCCGGAACTCCCCTGGCGCGGCGGTCCCAGGCCGATGCCGTCGTCCGCGACGATCAGGCAGCCCTGCCCGCTGTCTGGATCGGCGGTGAACTCCACCCGCACCGTGCCCTTGCCGTCCGGGAAGGCGTACTTGAGCGCGTTGGTCACCAGTTCGTTGGTGATCAGGCCCAGCGACACCGCACGTTCATGCGTCAACTGGGCGCTGTCGATCCGCGTTTCGACGCCGATGCCGCCGTTGCGGTGCCTCAGGTTGCCGCACAGCGCTTCCAGGTAGGCGGCGATGTCGATGGTCGGCTGGTCGGGGCGCATGGCCAGCTGGTCGTGCGCCATGCTGATGGCCGAAACCCGGTCGATGCAGTGCTTGAACCCGCGCACCGCCTCCGGGTCCTGCTGCTTGCCCATCTGCATGAGCAGGATCGCGATGACCATCTGGAAGTCGTTCTTGTCCCGGTGCGCCAGCTCGCGCATGAGCATCTTCTGCCGCTCGGCATCGCGCAGCGCCCGCGCCGTGGCGTCCTCGGCGCGCTTTTCGTGCAGGATGCCCTGAATGGCAAGGCTCAGGATGTTCGCCAGGGCGCTCAGGAAGACGACGTCGTCCTCGGCGAAGTGACGGGGGATGTCGCTGTCCACCTCCAGGACGCCCCACACCACGCCGTCCATCGCCACCGGCACGTTGAGCACCGAGACGATGCCATGGTCCCGCAGCGAGGGCGAATAGCGGAACGCGGGATCGTTGGGCAGGTCGTCGACGCGCACGGGCTGGCGGGACTGCAGGGCGCGCCCGGGGGCGGACGCGACATCGGTCCCCAGCCTGGTGTGCCCGACCACGCCCGGCTTCCAGCCGACGCCGGCTTCGACGAGCAGGTCGCCCTTGGCCGGGCGGTAGCGCATCACCTTGGTGTGCTTGATGCCGATGCCGCGCGCGCTCTGCACGCACGCCAGGTGAAGGAGCTGGTTGAGCTGCTTCGTTTCCAGGACGGCCCGCCCGAAGTCGTTCAGGATCTCCTGATAGCGGCGGACCCGCTCCAGTTGCGCTGCCGTCGGCGCGTCGTCCGGCTTTTTCGTCATGACGGAGAAACCCGGGCGCGTTCGTCTGGTTCCTCGAACGGCGGCCGATGCGGGCCTGCGCCGAAACGCAATAAGGGCTGCCGTTTCCGGCAGCCCCTTTCCCGTTCGCTCGACCCGTCCTTACGCGGCCGCCCATTCCCCGCGCCGGTGCCCCATGCGGGCGAGCAGCGCCGGTTCGATCGCCACCCGAAGGTGGGCGTGGCCGTCGTCGTCGCGCCGCCCGATCACTTCGCCGTGGGCGTAGAGCCAGGCGAGCGTGGCGCCGTCGCCGTGTTCCACGTCCACCTCCACCACCGCGCGGCCGGCGGTCATGCGGCGGTCGAGAATGCCGAACAGCGTGTCCAGCCCCTGTCCCGTCACCGCCGACACCGCGCAGGCGCCGTCGGACCGCGCCGTCCGGGCCAGGACGGCGTCGAGCGCCTCCCCGTCCAGCCGGTCGATCTTGTTGGCCACCTCGACCACCCGCGGATCGCGGTCCGGATCGATGCCGAGGTCGCGCAGGATGGCCTCCACGTCGGCTTTCTGCGCCTCGGTGTCGGGGTGCGCGACGTCGCGGACGTGCAGGATGACGTCCGCCGCCTGCACCTCCTCCAGCGTGGCGCGGAAGGCGGCGACCAGATGCGTCGGCAGGTCGGCGATGAAGCCCACCGTGTCGGACAGGATCACCTTGCGTCCGGACGGCAGCGTCACCTGCCGCATGGTCGGGTCCAGCGTGGCGAACAGCAGGTTGCGGGCGAACACGTCGGCGCCGGCCATGCGGTTGAACAGCGTGGACTTGCCGGCGTTGGTGTAGCCGACCAGCGCCACCACGGGGTAGGGCACCTTGGCGCGCGCCTTGCGGTGCAGGCCGCGGGTGCGGCGCACCTCCTCCAGTTCCTTCCTGATGCGGGTGATGCGGTCGCCGATCAGACGGCGGTCCATCTCAAGCTGCGATTCGCCGGGGCCGCCGAGGAAGCCGAAGCCACCGCGCTGGCGCTCAAGGTGGGTCCACGACCGCACGAGGCGGGACTTCTGGTAGGTCAGCGCCGCCAGTTCGACCTGAAGCTGGCCTTCGTGCGTGCGGGCCCGCTCGCCGAAGATCTCCAGGATCAGGCCGGTGCGGTCGATGACCTTGGCCTTGAAGGCGCGTTCCAGGTTGCGCTGCTGCACCGGGCTGAGGGCGTGGTCGACGACGACGAGGTCGATGGTCTCGCTCGCCTCGCGCGCGGTCTCCAGCAGCGCGGCGTACTGCTCGACGGCACCACCGCCCAGCAGGGTGGCCGGGCGGGGCTGGTTGACCTTCACGACGGCGGCGTGCGCCACGTCCAGGTCGATGGCCGCCGCCAGGCCGACGGCCTCGTCAAGGGAGGCCTCGGGGCTGCGGCCGGCGTCGGTGCCGCGCAGGACGGGGTGCAGGATGAGGGCGCGGCCGGACCCTGGGCGCTGTGTTTCGATGGCGTGATGGGTACCCATGTGATCCTTTTGTCAGTGCCCGCGCGTCAGGCGCGGGCGAATGCACGGCTCTTTTCGGACGCCGGGAATTGCTGCTCCCTGGCGTGGGCCATGACGGCCTTCTGCACCTTCTCGAACGCGCGGACCTCAAGCTGCCGGACGCGCTCGCGCGACACCTGGAAGCGCTGGCTCAGCTCGTCGAGGGTCAGCGGCCTCTCGGCCAGGCGGCGCGCGACGAAGATCGCCCGTTCGCGGTCGTTCAGCACGTCCAGGCCGAGCTTCAGGAAGTCCACGCGCTGCCGGCGCTCCTCGGCGTCGGCGAAGGTGGTCTCCTGGTTGATGCGGTCGTCGGTGAGATGGTCCTGCCACTCGCCGCCGTCCTCGCCCATGGGCGCGTTGAGCGAGCTGTCGGCGGACAAGCGGCGGTTCATCGCCACCACCTCCGCCTCGGGCACGTCCAGCTCGGTCGCGATTGACGCCACGGCCTCCGGCGGCAGGTCGCCGCCCTCCAGCTCCTGCATGCGGGCCTTCAGGCGGCGCAGGCTGAAGAACAGCTTCTTCTGCGCCGCCGTGGTGCCGATCTTCACGAGCGACCAGTTGTGCAGGACGTATTCCTGGATGGCGGCGCGAATCCACCAGGTGGCGTAGGTGGCGAAGCGGAACCCCTTGCCCGGATCGAACTTCTGCGCCGCCTGCATCAGGCCCACGTTGCCTTCGGCAACCAGATCCGCCAGCGGCAGGCCATAGCCCTGGTACCCGCGCGCCATCTTGACGACGAGGCGCAGGTGGCTGCCGACCAGCGCGTCCAGCGCCCGCCGGTCCTGCGCGTCGTGCCAGCGCGTGGCGTAGCCGTGCTCCTGTTCGGGGGTGAGATAGGTGTAGATCCGGGCCTCCCGCAGGTAGAGCTGCATCGGCTCGGCGGAGGTGAAACGACGTTGCATGCAGACCTTTCCCATGCCCGATGGGGGTGGCGCTCCGCGTCGGGCGTCGTTGCGACGGTTCTGGACAGGCGTTCGAGACAAGCCGGCATTCGACGCTGCCGACCGGGCGTGCATCGCCTGGGCGATGCTGAAGGAGCGATGCCAAATGGGCGATGCGAGGTTCAGGGACCTCTCCGGCGCCGCACCGGCGGCGCCAGGACGGGGGCGCAGAGGCGGCCAGCCGGCACGGGCCGGAGAGGAGGGGGTGGGCGCGCCGTTGCCGGCGACACCGATCCTGGGATGCCCTGCGCGCAGGGAAAGAATGCCGTTGGGGTGCTTGGTTGGGTTGTTGGCGAGAGGCAGGGGATGCCTTCAAGAAAGGCTCAACGCACGGAGCTTTATGTAAGCACTCGACCGCCCTGTTCAAGAGGAGGCCGGATCATTCGCCGTCGATTTCCTCGAAGATGCCGGCAAGAAACCGTCACCGGGTGACCGTGGGCAGTTCTCGCCAAGAAGGCCGGGGCGATTTTTAACGGCGCCGTCCGACCCTTTCCGGCAGGACCTCCTAGATGGGGATCGGTGCGGCGCCGACAAGGGGTGGAACATCTTCTTTGCAATACCGGGAACCAGCCCGATACCGTGGTGAGCCTGGAAGACCGGTGGCCTGCCCCGGCTTTGCCTCCGGCCCGACATCGCGCCCTTCCGGCGTGCGCTCCGACGTGGTTCGCAGGGCGATGGACAGGGCCGAGCGTCGGCGTCACGGCGCCCGCACGCAAGGTGCGGGCGCCGGGAGTTGCTTCGTCCGGTTGAGGGAGGGTGTTCGTCAGCCGCAGCCGGCCGATGCCCCCGTCGGCGCGCAGCCGCCGACCGGACCCCGCGCCGTCGTGGCGCCGAGGCGCTTCTCGGCATGGTGGATGGCTTCGGAGCGGATCATGGCCGCCAGGGCGACGACCTCGTCGACGTGCTCCTGCGGCACGCTCAGGGCCTTCGCCGCGGCGAGGTGCTTGTCGAGGTTGGCCGTGCAGTTGACGGCCAGCGAGGCGCCGATGGCGACCAGTTCGGCCAGCGGAGCGGTGGAGCCGCAGCCGCAGCCGTCCTGCGCCGGTTCCAGGCCGAGGGCATGGCGGCGCATCCCCTCGGTGGCGCTGGTCCGCACGCACACCGCACCCGCCACCGCCTTCGCGATATCCGCCTCGGTGGCACCGGCCCGCTTCACCGCGGTGAGGTGGTGGGTGGTGCAGGGCCGGCACCCCGCCGCCACCGAGATTGCCACCGCCACCAGTTCCTTTTCCAGCATCGTCAGGGACATTGTCGCTTCCATCCGTTGGGCGGCGCGGCCGATCCGCGCCCGATGTCCGTTGGACGGGGACGTTTGCCGTAACGTTACACTCCGTTTGGCTCCCCGAGACTCGCGGGGGGAACAGATGTGCTCATAAGCGTGGCCCGCGTGGCGGTGCGATGATAGTGTGGGCCAATGATCGTCGGGGCATCGGGACAAACGGAATGCTGCGCCCATTTGTCATGAGCCTGGCGGCCGTCGCGCTCGCTTCGGCACCAGCCGCCGCCGGTGACGAGCGGTACGCCGGCCATTTCGCCCTCGCCGGCAAACAGATCCCGCTGCCGGAAGGCGAATGGGTGCTGGCCGGCCAGGGCGGTACGGCACCGTTCGAGAGCGCGGTTCTGGTGCAGCTTTCCGGAGGCGACGTCCGCGCCTTCGTCATCGCCACCACCAACACGGAGCCGGCGGAGGCCGGCTGGGGCCTGACCCGCGACTGTTCGCGGTCGGACTTCGACTTCGCGGCCATCCAGTACGTCTCGGCCATGGACGGTGCTTGCCGCTTCGTCAACCGCGTCACGACCAGCGCCCGTCCGGACTCCTCGCCCGCGTGGATCGCCGCGGCGGAGACGGCGGCGCGAAAGGACTGGACCCTGCCGTCCCTGTGGCTGATGGCGGGGGTACGGATCACCGACCGGCGGGACGTGGTGGACGTCCGCTACCACTTCCTCGGAGGCGTTCCGGAAATCGCCGCCGCCTGGACCGAACAGGCGCTGGCGAAGGCCGAGCGCGGTCTGCGCCGCCGCCTGGAGGGCGACGGGCCGCTTGCCATGCCCCTGCTTTCGGTCGCGTCGGCCCCGTACCGGGTGTCGCCTCCCGTGGTGAAGGGCGACGATGCTGGTACACCCGCATGGGGGGTGGGCCTCATGAAGATGGTGAGCTGGCGCATCGTCGGAACCGCCGCCGACGTGGGGCTCGCCTACGCGTTCACCGGGGATCCGTTGCTGTCCGGGGGACTCGCCGCGACCGGGGCGGTCGTCAACAGCCTCCTGTACTTCGGTCACGAACTGGCCTGGGATCAGGCGCGCAAGGATGCTCCCGCCCTTCTGGAATTCGCCGGCGCGGGGTCGATCGCGAACGACTGACTCCCGGCGACGGGAACACACCGCCGGCCGAATTTTAGCTATTGTTCATATTGCAGTGCGAACGGGGATGCGTTATGGAAAGAGCCGGCCCCGCTTCAGCTGCGCAGGACGTGCGATGTACGCCTATCTCCCGATCGCCGGCATCTCGGTCAGCGTTCCCGTCATGCTGGCCCTGGGGGGCGGTATCGGCTTCCTGTCGGGGCTGCTGGGCGTGGGCGGCGGGTTTCTGCTGACACCGCTGTTGACCTTCCTGGGCATCCCGCCGTCGGTGGCGGTGGCGACGGGGGCGAACCAACTGGTCGGCGCCTCCGTCTCCGGCGTGCTGACGCACTGGCGGCGCGGCAACGTCGACGTGAAGATGGGGCTGATCCTGCTGGCCGGCGGCTTCGCCGGATCGTCGGCCGGCGTCTGGCTGTTCGCGTTGCTGCGCTCGCTCGGGCAGGTGGACATCGTCATCGCGCTCAGCTACGTGCTGGTTCTCGGCACGGTCGGGGCGATCATGCTGCGCGACGGCGTGCGCGACCTGATGGGCCGCGGCCCCAACCCGGCGCTGCGCCGCAAGAAGCATGCGCACCCGTGGATCCACCGCCTGCCGTTCCGCACGCGCTTCAAGCGCTCGCGCCTTTACATCAGCGTCATCCCGCCGGTGGTGATCGGCGTCGCGGTCGGCATCCTGTCGGCCATCATGGGTGTGGGCGGCGGCTTCGTCATGGTGCCGGCGATGATCTACCTGCTGGAGATGCCGACCGCCGTGACGATCGGCACGTCGTTGTTCCAGATCATCTTCGTCGCCGCCAACGCCACCTTTCTGCAGGCCACCATGAACCACACGGTGGACGCCGTGCTGGCCGTGTTCCTGCTGATGAGCGGCGTGATCGGCGCCCAGATCGGCGCGCGGTTGAGCAGCAAGGTGCCGGCGCGCACCCTGCGCATCCTGCTGGCGCTGATGGTGGTGGGCGTGGCCATCAAGATGGCGGTCGACCTGACGCTGACGCCGGACGAGACCTACTCCCTGGTGCGCAAACGGTAACGGGTGGGGCGTTTCCGGAGAGGCCTGATGGCCGTGCGCGCGGCCCGGGTTTCCGTTCGTGCCGCCGTGATGGCGCGTTCGACGTCGCGCGTTCCCTAACGGATCGGTGCGAACCGGTGCGGACTCCCCGTGCCGGGATCGAGACACTGATATCTGGTGCCGTTCAGATCGATGAAAGCGCTTTCCCTTCTGCCATCGGTGCCGGGAAGCGCGCATTGCATGAATGAATCGAGGCAGTACCAGTCCGGCTCCTGTGCGTTTATGGCGGGGCCGGGCCGGCATTTCCCGGAACGGCAGCGCGCGTCGGCGGTCGGGATGCTCCGGGGGCGTCCGTCCGAACACGCCTCGCCGTTCTCCAGCCTTTCTTGCGGTGACGCTGCTTTTTCAGGGGCAAGCGCCAGGACCAGAACGATTGCGGCGATCCGGAAAGAGAAGGCCATGTTATCCCTCCATCGGAGAGATGCGGCGCGTCTGCCGTCCACATGGTACCGCCGGATCCCCGGGCGAAGCAACGCAATCACACGGTTCGCGACGGGGGAGGGGCGGCGGGGGCGGGCCGAGGTGCTTCGCTGTCCCGTCCGTTCGTCGCGCGTCCGCCGCATGCCTTGCGGATCCGCAAAGACAAGGACGTTCCGCGGACGATAGCCTTCCGGAAAATCTCCGCAGGAGTCCCGCCATGAAGTTCGCCGTCGCCAGCCAGAATTTCCGCACCATCACCCCGCACGCCGGCAAGACCCGGCGGTTCTTGCTGTTCCAGGCGGGGGCCGGGGCTCCCCCCGTGGAATCGGGGCGCCTGGATCTCCCCAAGGAACTGGCGTTCCACGGCTTCGCGGGTGGCCCGCATCCGCTCGACGCGGTCGATGTGGTCATCGCGGGCAGCGCCGGGCCGGGTTTCGTCGCCCGCATGCGCGAGCGCGGCATCGTCACCGTGGCCACGGTGGAGACCGACCCGCAGGCGGCGGTCGCGGCCTACCTCGACGGCACGCTCCGGCCCGCGGCCGGCCACGACGACTGCGGACACCATTGACCATGCCGTGCCCCCGTCAGGGCGGGACCGAAGCGATGCCTTTCGCCACGTCCCAGTCCGCGCGCGCCGACGGAACCCGCGCCGCGCTGTGCGATGCCATCGACGACGAGCACCACGCCCGCGCCACATACCGCCGGGTCATCGAGACGTTCGGCCCGGTGCCTCCCTTCGTCAACATCCTGGCCTCCGAGGAGCGGCACATCGCGGCGTTGAAGCGCCAGTTCGACCGCTTCGGCTGGGAACCGCCGGCCGACCGCTGGGCGGACGCCGTCCGCGCGCCCGCATCCATGGCCGAGGCCTGCCGAACCGGGGTGGCGGCGGAAATCGCCAACGCCGACCTGTACCGCCGCATCATGGCGATGACCGACGACGCCGAGGTGCTGCGCGTCTTCGACAACCTGCGCCGTGCCTCTCAGGAGCGTCACCTGCCGGCCTTCCGGCGTTGCGCCGAGGGGCGGGCGGGCGCGCCGGGCCGCGCTCACGGCGGCGGCCCGGGGGGACGGCGCCGCGGCCGCCGCGCCCCGGAGTAACGGGGGCCGCCTTCGGGGACATCGGCAAAAACGGCGGGGGCTTTGCGAATTGTCATGTCGCGCCGCCGCACGGCTCATTAGAAGCACTCTAAATCGATCCCCGCTCTTCCCCGTTCCGCCGTATCGAGGCCCTCGCGCGATGTTCCACGTCCGTCCCGCCCCTCTCCTCATCGGCGTTCTCGTCCTGGGCGGCCTTGTGTCCGGCGTGGCGACGACCTCCGCCGCGGACCTGTCCGTCCGGCTGGACGGCGTGCACAGCGCGTCCGGCAGCGTGCGCGTGATGCTGTTCGACCGCGCGGAAGGCTTCCGCAAGGAGGAGAAAAGCCTCGCCATCCGGCAGGCGGCGGCGTCGCCCGGCACGGTGGCCGTCACCTTCGAGGGGTTGGCGCCCGGCCGGTACGCCGTCATGGCCTATCACGACGAGAACGGCGACGGCGCCCTCGACCGCTTTCTCGGCATGATCCCGACGGAGGGCTACGGCCTGTCCAACAACCCGGAGGTTACCGGCCCGCCGGCCTTCGAGGACTCCGCCTTCGCCCTTCCGGACGGCGGCGGCGCGATCACCGTGACCATGCGGTACTGATACGGCCTCTCCCAGCACGAATCTCTCCCAGCACGAATCTCTCCCAGTACTTGGGCGCCACCGCTCCCGCGGGCGATGGCGCCTGTCTTTTTGCCGGCGGCTGGCCGTCCGTGGACCGGCATCGCGGGGGATTGCGGATCGTCAACGCGGCCGACGCTAGGACATGAGACAATTCTAATATCGCAACGTCGAGTTCCGAGCCCCACACGATGCCGCCCCACCGAAGACACAGTGCGCCCGGTCTGTTCCCCGCCCTGCTGACCCTGTTGGCCGTGTTCCTGCTGGCGTTCGCGGCGCGCGCCGCCGACCGGCCCGCCTCCGCCCCGTCGCCCGGCACGGCCGGCTCCAGCACGGCCGACCACAGCCGTTTCGAGGCTTTGAAGGGACCGTTCAAGGACGGCCCCGACGTCACCAAGGTATGCCTGACCTGCCACAACGAGGCCGGACACCAGGTCATGAAGTCCGTCCACTGGACCTGGGACTACCTTAACGAAAAGACCGGCGAGCGTCTGGGCAAGACGCGGACCATGAACAGCTTCTGCGGCTCTCCGCTGTCCAACGAGCCGCGCTGCACCTCCTGCCACGCGGGCTATGGCTGGACCGACAAGAGCTTCGACTTCGCCAAGCAGGAGAACGTCGACTGCCTCGTCTGCCACGACAAGACCGGCACCTACAAGAAGATCGCCCACGGCGCCGGCCATCCGGTGTACGAACCGACCGAGTTCCCCGCCGGCAGCGGCAAGATCATGAATCCGCCCGACCTCGCCAAGGTCGCGCAGAGCGTGGGTGATCCGGGCCGCGAGAACTGCGGCGCCTGCCACTTCAACGGCGGTGGCGGGGACGGCGTGAAGCACGGCGACCTGGACAGTTCGCTGGTGAAGCCGGCCCGTCACGTCGACGTGCACATGTCGCCGGACGGGGCGAACATGGCCTGCTCCGACTGCCACACCTTCAACGCGCACATCCCGTCGGGCAGCCGCTACGCCACCACGGCCAAGGACACGCACGGCAAGGACCTGCCGCACGACGACCACAACCGCGCCACTTGCGAATCCTGCCACGGCGACCGCCCGCACGCGGCCCAAGGCAAGCCGAAGCTGGACGACCACACCGACCGCGTCGCCTGCCAGACCTGCCACATTCCGGAATTCGCCCGCGGCGGTGTGGCCACCAAGATGCTGTGGGACTGGTCGACCGGCGGCCGCAAGGACGCCAACGGAAAGCCGGTGTTCATCAAGGACGACCACGGCCATCTGATCTACTCGGCGGAAAAGGGCGACTTCGCCTACGGCGAGAACGTCCGCCCGCACTACGCCTGGTTCAACGGCGTGACCGATCAGACGACGCTGACCGAGAAGATCGACGACAGCGATATCCTGGTGCTCAACCGCTTCGCCGGCGGCGCGGACGACCCCAAGGCGCGCATCTGGCCCTTCAAGGAGATGCGCGGCAAGCAGCCCTACGACCCGGTCAACAAGACGCTGGTCGTCAACCACGTCTGGGGGCCGAAGGGCGACGACACCGCGTTCTGGAACGGCTTCGACTACGAGAAGTCGATCAAGGCCGGCATGGCGTACGCCGGCATGCCGTACAGCGGTACGTACGGCTTCATCGAAACGCGCATGTACTGGCCGATCACCCACATGGTGGCGCCGAAGGAGGACGCCGTGGCGTGCGAGGAATGCCACGCCCGCGACGGCCGGCTGGCGGACCTGGGCGGCTTCTACATGCCCGGCCGCGACCGCAACGCCCTGCTCGACCTGGCGGGCTTCGCGCTGGCCGGGCTGGTCGGCGCCGGCGTCGCCGGCCACGCGCTGCTGCGCATCCTGTCCCGTCTGTTCCGCCGGAGGTCGTGATGAAGGTCTACGTCTACAAGCGCTTCGAACGCTTCTGGCACTGGTCGCAGGCGGCGCTGGTGCTGTCGCTGCTCGCCACCGGCGGGGAGGTCCACGGAACCTGGCACCTGCTGGGCTGGGGCCGCGCGGCGCAGGTGCACACGCTGCTCGCCTACGCGCTGCTCGGCCTGTGGGCCTTCGCCATCTTCTGGCACTTCACCACGGGGGAGTGGAAGCAGTACGTGCCGACCACGCACCGGCTGCTGGAGATCGGACGCTTCTACGCGTTCGGCATCTTCCGGGGCGACCACCACCCCTACCACAAGACCGCCGCCGCCAAGCTCAACCCGCTGCAGCGGCTGGCGTACCTGTTCCTCAAGCTGGTCATCAACCCGCTGCTGATCGTCTCGGGGCTCCTGTACCTGTACGTCAACGACTGGACGGCCTGGGGTCTCGGCGGGTTGCCGCTGGAGACCGTGGCGCTCGTCCACACGGGTGCGGCCTTCCTGATGGCGGCCTTCGTCGGCGTGCACGTCTACCTGACGACCACCGGCCACACCGTCTTCGCGCACATCAAGGCCATGATCTCCGGCTGGGAGGACCTCGACGAGGAGCCGCCCGCCGACGGCAAACCCCATCACCCGGCCGCGGCGGAATGAACCGCCGGGCCACGTCTTCACACCCACACAGGAACGGAACGATGAAGGGAAGACTTCTCGCCGCGGCGCTGCTGGCCGCGACCACCGCAACCGCCGCCATGCCCGCGCGCGCCGACGATCAGGCGCTGTTCGTCGTGGTCACCAGCCCCGACGCGCAGACCCAGGCCATGGCGATGATCCTGGCCGGCGAGGCGGCGAAGAAGCAGGTGCCGGTCCGCATGCTGCTGTGCGGCCCTGGCGGCGACCTCGCGCTGAAGGGCAACGCGGCCCCGGCGATGAAGCCGTCCGGCAAGACGCCGCAGCAGATGATGCAGGGCCTGATCCAGGGCGGCGCCAAGGTGGAACTGTGCGCCCTCTACCTGCCCAACAGCGGCGGCAAGACCGAGGCCGATCTGGTCGAGGGCGTGACCCCGACGCGCCCGCCGGTGGTCGCCGAATACATGCTGAAGCCGAACGTCCGCTATTTCACCTTCTGAGACAAGGCAGGAACGCGCATCATGAAGACCACCCAGTTCATGGAAAAGTACACGGTCCTCAACACCGAGATCGCCAAGACGGAGACGGAGTGCCGGACGGTCGACGACGTCATCGCGGCGCTGACCGCGAAGATCGAGGCCGACCCCAACGTGGCGCTGATCGCCGTCTTCGACCACCACGCCCACACCACGCGCCGGGGCGGCGCCATCGCGCCGGAGATCCAGGCGGCCAAGAACCTGGTGTTCTGCTTCGGCCCGGCGCTGCCCGACCCCCGGATGCTGGCGTTGCGCCCGCGCGCGATCGGCATCGCCGATCTGGGCGACCGCTTCGTCGTCAGCTTCCAGGAAGCCCCGCTGACCCCGGCCAACGACACCATGCGGGGATGGGTCCTGGGCCTGAAGACCGCCTGACCGGCGCGCCGACCAGCGGACCAGCGCCCCGCCCGGCTTCCCGCCGGGCGGGGCGTTTTTCCTTTCCGGAGACCCAGTTGTACGATCATTGAGAATTCTTCAAAAATAGCCGTCGCGCGCGCCGCACATTTCAATGCCGGCGTCCGCCCGATCGTCCAGCCTTGGGGCAAGCACGCCGCCGTCCGCTCGACCGTACGGCGCGCGTCCCCGCAAGGAGCAGAGCATGATCGACGACGTGTTCGTTGAGCTGTCGCGCTGGCAGTTCGCCGCGACGGCCATGTACCATTTCCTCTTCGTGCCCCTGACGCTCGGCCTGTCGTGGATCCTGTTCATGATGGAGGCCGTCTACGTCATCACGGGCAACGTGATCTACCGCGACATGACGCGGTTCTGGGGCAAGCTGTTCGGCATCAACTTCGCGTTGGGGGTCACCACCGGCCTGACGATGGAGTTCCAGTTCGGCACCAACTGGGCCTACTACTCCCATTACGTCGGCGACGTGTTCGGCGCTCCGCTGGCCATCGAAGGGCTGATGGCCTTCTTCCTGGAAAGCACCTTCATCGGCCTGTTCTTCCTGGGCTGGGACAAGCTGACCAGGGTGCAGCACCTGGCGGTCACCTTCTTCACGGCGCTCGGCTCCAACCTGTCGGCGCTGTGGATCCTGGTGGCGAACGGCTGGATGCAGAATCCGGTCGGCTCCGAGTTCTCGGCCGAGACCATGCGCATGGAGATGAGCAGCTTCACCGAGGTCCTCTTCAACCCCGTGGCGCAGGTGAAGTTCGTCCACACGGTCGCCGCCGGCTATGTCACGGCGGCCATGTTCGTGATGGGCGTCAGCGCGTGGTACCTGCTGAAGGGTCGCGACATGGCCTTCGCCAAGCGCTCGCTGTCGGTCGCCACGGGGTTTGGCGTCGCCGCCGTCCTGTCGGTGATCGTGTTGGGCGACGAGAGCGGCTACGAACTGGGCGATGTGCAGAAGACCAAGCTGGCCGCCATCGAGGCGGAGTACCACACGGCCCCGGCCCCCGCCCCCTTCACCCTGTTCGGCCTGCCCAACGACGCGGCCATGACCACCGATTACGCGGTGAAGGTCCCCTGGCTGCTCGGCCTCATCGCCACCCGTTCCACCGACAAGGAGGTCACCGGCATCGCCGACCTGATGGCGAAGCACGAGGCCCGCATCCGCAGCGGCATGATCGCCTACGAGAACCTGGAGAAGCTGCGCGCCGGCGACCGCTCGGAACCGGTGGTGCGGGCGTTCGAGGCGCACAAGGCCGATCTCGGCTATGGCCTGCTGCTGAAGCGCCACACGGCCGACGTGGCGCACGCCACCGACGCGCAGATCGCCAAGGCCGCGCGGGACACCATTCCGCCGGTGGCGCCGCTGTTCTTCAGCTTCCGGCTGATGGTGGCGCTGGGCTTCCTCATGATGTTCCTGATCGCCGCCGCCTTCTGGTTCAACATGCGCCGCACCATCGCGGAACAGCGCTGGCTGCTGCGCGCGCTGGTGGCGGCCATCCCGCTGCCGTGGATCGCCTGCGAGGTCGGCTGGTTCGTCGCCGAGTTCGGCCGCCAGCCCTGGGCCATCGGCGAGGTGCTGCCGACCTTCCTGGCGACCTCCTCGCTGACGACCGGCGACCTGATCTTCAGCCTGACGGGCTTCCTGACGTTCTACACGGCGCTGCTGGTCATCGAGCTGTTCCTGATGGTGCGCTTCGCCCGGAAGGGGCCGGCCACGCTGGGCACCGGCCGCTATCACGGCGAGCACGGGGGCGAGCACGGGGGCGAAGGGCGCTTCCACGCCGGTCCCGGCGCCACCCCCATGCCCACCCCGGCCGAGTGACGCGGAGGACCCTGTCATGATCCTGGACTACGAAACGCTCAAGCTCGTCTGGTGGGTGCTCGTCGGGGCGCTCCTCATCGGCTTCGCCATCACCGACGGCATGGACATGGGCGTCGGCAACCTGCTGCCTTTCGTCGGCCGCACCGACGCCGAGCGCCGGGTGATCATCAACACCGTCGGCCCGCACTGGGACGGCAACCAGGTGTGGCTGATCACCGCCGGCGGCGCGATCTTCGCGGCGTGGCCGGCCGTGTACGCCGCGGCGTTCTCCGGCTTCTACATGGCCATGCTGCTGGTGCTGTTCGCGCTGTTCTTCCGCCCGGTCGGCTTCGACTACCGCTCCAAGCTGGGCGACGACCGCTGGCGGCGGGCCTGGGACTGGGGCCTGTTCGCGGGCGGCGCCATCCCGTCGATCATCTTCGGCGTGGCCTTCGGCAACCTGCTGCAGGGCGTGCCCTTCCACCTGGATTCGCTGCTGCGTCCGCATTACGAGGGATCGCTGCTGACGGCGCTGCTGCCGCTCCTCAACCCCTTCGCGCTGCTTGCCGGCGTCATCAGCTTCGCCATGCTGACCATGCACGGCGCCATCTGGCTGCAGATGCGCACCGTGGACCCGGTGGCCGGGCGGGCACGGGCCGCGGTGCAGGTCATGGGCGTGGTGGTCATCGCCGGCTTCGCGTTCGCCGGGCTGTGGGTGGCGCTGGGCATCGACGGCTACCGCATCGTCAGCCAGCCGGCGCCCGGCGCGCTGCCGAATCCGCTGGCGAAGACGGTGGTGGCGGCCTCCGGCGCCTGGCTGGACGTCTACGGCCGCATGCCGGTGGCGCTGCTGGCGCCGGCCGCCGGCTTCGGCGGGGCGGCGCTGGCCATGGCGCTGAGCCGGTTCGGCCGGCCCGGCCTCGCCTTCGTCGCCAGCGCGCTCGGCATGACCGGCATCATCGGCACGGCGGGCCTGTCGCTGTTCCCGTTCGTCATGCCGTCCAGCAGCCATCCGGGCTCCAGCCTGACGGTGTGGGACGCGCCGTCCAGCCACCTGACGCTCACCGTGATGTTCTGGGCCGTCGTCGTCTTCCTGCCGCTGGTGCTCGCCTACACGGTGTGGTGCTACGCCCGCATGTGGGGGAAGGTCACGGTGGAGGACATCGCCGCCAACAGCTCGACCGCCTACTGAGCGGCGGGAAGGAGACTTGCCATGTGGTACTTCACCTGGATCCTGGGCCTGACGGCCGCCCTGTCGCTGGGCGTCATCAACGTGCTCTGGCTCGACGCCGAGGATGCCGCCGCCGGCCGGCGGCCGTAAGCGTCCGTCCGATCCGCCCCCTCCCGCGGGAGGGGGCGGCCCTCCCACCACCGCGATTCCCATGCCCGGCATCCCTCATCCGTTGTCCGACGCGCTGCGCCCGCACCGGCGGCGTCTGCTGTTCGCCGCCGCCTGCCATGGCGCGGCCGGGGCGCTGCTGATCCTTCAGGCGTGGCTCGTCGCCGGCATCCTCGATGATGCCGTGTTCGGCCCGGCGCCGCCGTCCGCCGCGCGCTTGGCGGCGGTGCTGCCGGTGCTGGCGGCGCGCGCCGGAATTCTGTGGCTGGCGCACGTCCTGGCCGCCGACACGGCGATCGCGGTCAAGGGGATGGTCCGCCACCGCCTGTCCGAGGCGTTGGGCCGGCTGCCCGCCGGCCATCCGCGGCCCGAGGCCGGGCGCTACGCCGGGCTGATGGTGGAGGGTGTCGAGGCGCTGGAGCCGTTCGTCGCCCGCTACCTGCCGGCCATGGCGCAGGCCGTCTTCCTGCCGTTCGCCATCCTGGCGGTGGTGCTGCCGCTGGACTGGCTGTCGGCGCCGGTGTTCGCGCTGACGGCGCCGTTGATCCCGCTGTTCATGATCCTGATCGGCCGGGGTGCGGAAAAGCTCAACCTCGCGCAATGGGCGACGCTGACGCGCATGGCGGCCTATCTCCTGGACGCGGTGCAGGCATTGCCGACGCTGCGGCTGTTCCACGCGGTGGACCGCGAGGCGCGCCGGGTGGCCGGGGTGGCCGAACGTTACCGCCGGGACACCATGCGGGTGCTGCGCGTCGCCTTCCTGTCGGCGCTGGCGCTGGAGTTCCTGGCGACGGTCAGCATCGCGCTGGTGGCCGTGTTCATCGGCTTCCGCCTGCTGTGGGGGGAAATGGCCTACGAGCGCGGCCTGTTCATCCTGTTGCTGGCGCCGGAATTCTACCTGCCCCTGCGGGCGCTCGGCGCCCAGTACCATGCCCGCATGGAGGCGCTGGGCGCCGCCGAACAGATGGCGCCGCTGTTGCGGGACGCCGTTCGCGGAACCGACGCCGCCGCGCCAGCGCCGGCCGTGGCCGTCCCGGACGGGGAGCCGCCGCGGGTGGCGGTGGACGGCGTCCGCTTCGGCTACGACCCCGGCCGGCCGATCCTGGACGGCCTGTCCTTCACCCTGGAGCCCGGCACCCTCACCGCGCTCGTCGGGGCGAGCGGGGCCGGCAAGAGCACGGTCATGGCGCTGCTGCGCGGGCGGCTGACACCCTGGAGCGGCGGCGTGCGCATCGGCGATGCCGCCGCCGGGCCGCCGGCTCTCCGGCCCGCCTGGATTCCGCAGCAGCCGCACCTGTTCGCCGGGACCATCGCCGACAACATCCGCCTGGGCGTGCCGGACGCGACGGACGAGGCGGTGCGGGCCGCCGCCGCGCGCGCCCACGCCGCCGCCTTCATCAAGCGCCTGCCCGACGGCTATGCCACGCGGGTGGGTGAGCGGGGTGCGGGATTGTCGGGCGGCGAGGCCCGCCGCATCGCGCTGGCGCGCGCCTTCGTCATGCGCTCGCCGCTGGTGCTGATGGACGAGCCGTCGGCCAGCCTGGACCAGGACAGCGAGGAGGCGCTGGTCGCCGCGCTCGACGACCTGCGTCGGGCCTGCACCATCCTGGTGGTGGCGCACCGGCTGACGACCGTGCGGACGGCCGACCGGATCCTCGTCCTCGACACTGGCCGCATCGTCCAGGCCGGCCGCTTCGCCGACCTTGCCGGGAGGGAGGGCGCTTTCGCCCGCCTCGCCGGATCGGCGTCGCCGCTGCTGGCGGCCGGGGCGGGGAGGGTCGTGGCATGAAGCGCCTCGCCTTCCTGTTCGGCCTGCTGAAGGGGCAGGGGGCCTGGGTGCTGGCGGGCGTGGCGCTCGCCGTGACGACCGCGCTCGCCAACATCGCGCTGATGGCCGTCTCCGGCTGGTTCATCACCGGCATGGCCGCCGCCGGTCTGGCCGGCGCCGGGGCGGCCGGCTTCAACTACTTCCTCCCCGCCGCGGTGATTCGCGGCTGCGCCATGGCCCGCACCGCCGGCCGCTACCTCGAACGGCTGGTGACGCACGAGGCGACGTTCCGCCTGATCGGCGGCCTGCGGGTCCGCGTCTTCCTGGCCCTGGCTCCGCGCCTGCCGTTCGGGCTGCCGGGGGCGCACAGCGGCGATCTGGCGGCGCGTGCGGGCGCCGACCTGGACAGCCTGCAACGGGTCTACCTTCAGGTCGCCGTGCCGGTCCTTACCGCGGCGATCGTGGGCGCCGCCGCCGTCGGCTACGCCGCGACCAGGGACCAGGGCGTCGCCATCCTTCTGGCGGGCGGCCTCGTCCTGGGCGGGGTGGCGCTTCCCGGTGCGCTCGCCCTGGCCGGTCGACGGCCGGGACGGGACGCGGTGGCCGCCGCGAGCGCGCTGCGGACCTGGGCGGTCGACCGGGCGCAGGGGCTTGACGAGCTGGAGGCGTTCGGCGCCACGGCGCGCCACGGCGACGGCCTGATCCGGGAACAGGAACGCCTCGCCGCCGCCCAGGCCCGCTCCGCGCGGCAGGAAGCCGTCGGCGCCGCCGTCGGCCAGTCGCTCGGCTCCCTCGTCTTGTGGGGCGTCCTGTGGGGCGCGGTGGTGGCCGGGGCGCCGCTGGTGGCGGCCGGCACGCTGGCGGCACCCGATCTCGTCATGCTCGCCTTCCTGGCGCTTGCCAGCGTCGAGGTGACGGGGCCGCTGGCCGGCGCCTTCCAGGCGTGGGGGGCGATGGCGGCGGCGGCGGACCGGATCCGTCCGCTGCTGGCCGCGCCCCCGCCGCCGGCCCCCCTCCCGGTGCCGTCGGGATCGCGGCCGCCGCATGTGCGGCTCCGGTCCGTCGCCGTCCGCTACCCCGCCGGCGACGGCCGCGCCCTCGACGGGCTGACGCTGGACCTGCCTCCCGGCGCCCGCGTCGCCCTGGTGGGGCCGAGCGGGTCGGGGAAGAGCACGGTCGCCGCGCTGCTCGCCGGCTTCCTTCCGGTCGAGAAGGGAGAGGTGCTGCTGGATGGTCGGCCGGTGGCGCCCGGCGACGCGGGCGCCCTTGCCGGCCTGCTGGCGGCGGCCCCGCAGACGCCGCACCTGCTGGCCGGATCGGTCCGCCGCAATCTTCAGGTGGCGGCGCCCTGGGCGGATGACGCGGCCCTGGTCGATGCCTGCGAGCGGGCCGCCCTCGGCCCCTGGCTCGCCGGCCTGCCCGAGGGGCTCGACACGGCCATCGGCGAAGGTGGCCGTCCGCTGTCGGGTGGCGAGGCACGGCGCCTCGCCGTGGCGCGCGCGCTGCTCGGTTCCGGCCCCATCCTGGTGCTGGACGAACCCGGCGAGGGGCTGGATCCGGCCACCGGGCGGCGCCTGCTGGACGGCGTGCTGTCGTCGCCGGGAACGCGCACGGTGCTGCTGATCACCCATCGGGTGACGTGTCTCGAACGGATGGACCACGTGGTGATGATGGACCGCGGCCGGGTGCTGGAGCAGGGGCCGCCGTGGGCGCTGGCCGGCCGCGACGGCCCGTTCCGGCGCTTTCTGGAGCGCAGCTTCGTTTGAGCCTTACTCCGCGCCGGCCGCCTCGCGCAGCGCCGGGACGTTGCAGACCGCCATGTTGGGCGCCGTCTCGGTGATCAGCCCGGCGCGCTTGAACTCGGCCACGGTGCGGCTCGCCGTCTCCATGGTGATCCCCAGCATGGCGCCCAGGTCCTCGCGGCCGAAGATGCGCACCGGCCGCTCCGGTTCGTCGGCCGAGAGCTGGAGCAGCAGGCGCGACAGCCGCTGGCGCGCGCTGCCGGTCGACAACTCGGTGAGCCATTCGTCGGCTTGGCGCAACGCCTGATGCCAGCGCTGCATCAGCTGGTTGTGGAGACGCGGCGTTTCGCGGTTCAGCCGTTCGACCACGTCGTGCGGGATGCGGCAGACGCTGACCGACTGCAAGGCTATGGCGGTGTGTTCGTAGGGCGCCCCGACCAGGATCTCCAGGCCGGCCACGGATCCCCGGCGCAGCAGGCGCACGATCCGCTGCGTGCCGTCCGGCAGGTACTGGACCAGCTTGACCAGCCCGCTGCGGATGGTGAACAGCGAGCGCCCGTCGTCCCCCGCGTCGTACAGCGTGGCTCCCGGCTGGAAGACCAGTTCGTCGATGGGCAGGTGGATCAGGTTGAAGTCCGGCGCGGCGAGGTCGGCGAAGAGAACCAGGTCGCGAATGCCGCAATTGCGGCATTCGGCGGTTCCCTTCCAGGCGGCGTCGATCTGGCTGCGTCGCACAGGATGAATTCCCCGGCCGGACAGTGTCTGTGAACGATAAGGGCATGGAAACTGGACCACGCGTCCGCGTTTGGCAAGAGCCCGCCTGAGGATGCCGTCCGTTCGACGGGGCGGCATCCGGGGCCGGGCAGAAAGTCGGGACCGAGGTGCCGGCGCGTGTGCCCGCAGCTCCTGCGTCGGAATGTCACATGCGCTTTTTCGGATATGCTGTACCATCCATATCCGAAAAAGCGCATATTCTTTCGATGGAACGCGTCAATGCCGTCTTCGCCGCACTCTCCGACCCGATCCGCCTGCGTGCCCTGGCGCTGATGGCGCGAGAGGGGGAACTCTGCGTGTGCGAGTTGACCCACGCCCTGGCGACAAGCCAGCCCAAGGTGTCGAAGCACTTGGCCGTGCTGCGCGACAGCGGGCTGGTCCAAGTGCGGCGCGACGCGCAGTGGATGCTCTATTCCGTCGCCGGCGACCTGCCGCCGTGGGCGCGCACGGTCGTGGCGGCGGCGGCGGACGGGCTGGAGGATGACGCGGGGCATCGGGCGGACCAGGCGCGCCTGCGCGGCATGGCCGGCCGTCCTTCCCGAAACCGGGCCGCCTGACCGGCGTCCAGGAGGCTGTCATGTTCGAGGTCTTCACCCTGCTCGCCGACTGGGCGGCCTATCGCCTGCTCGGCCTCGCGCCGGACAGCAAGCTCGCCGACGCCGTCCATTTCTTCGTCGAGGACACGACCAAGATCTTCGCGCTGCTGGTCGTCATCGTCTTCGTGATGGGGCTGTTCCGCACGCTGCTGTCGCCGGAAAAGGTGCGCGGCTACATCGAGGGAACATCGCGCGGCGTCGGCTACGTGCTCGCCGCCGTGCTCGGCGCGGTGACGCCGTTCTGCTCCTGCTCCTCGGTGCCGCTGTTCATCGGCTTCCTCGAAGGCGGCATCCCGGTGGGCGTGACGATGGCGTTCCTCATCACCTCGCCCCTGGTGAACGAGGTGGCGGTCGTCATCCTCGCCTCCATCGTCGGCTGGGAGCTGACGGGCGTCTATGTCGCTGCCGGCATGGGCATCGGCATCATCGGCGGGGTGTTGATCGACCGCCTGCACATGGAGCGCTACGTCGAGGACTACGTCTGGAAGATCCGCATGGGGGCGCTGGCGCAGGTCGAGGTGGACACCTCGCCGGCGGGGCGTGTGCGGTACGCCTGGGGCGAGGTGCGCGACGTCGTCGGGCGGATCTGGCTGTACGTCATCGTCGGCATCGGCATCGGCGCCGCCCTGCACGGCTACGTGCCGCAGGAGCTGTTCGCCCGCTACGCCGCGGCCGACAACCCCTTCGCCGTGCCGGTGGCGGTGCTGATGGGGCTGCCGCTCTATTCGAACGCCACGGGGGTGATCCCGGTGGCCGAGGCGCTGCTCGCCAAAGCCGTGCCCGTCGGCACGGTGATCGCCTTCATGATGAGCGTCGTCGCCATCTCCCCACCCGAGTTCATCATGCTGCGCAAGGTGCTGAAGGTGCCGATGCTGGTCTTCTTCGGGGGCTTCCTGACCGTGGCCTTCGTGCTGGTCGGCTATCTGCTGAACGTGCTTTTCACCTGACCCCGTGACCGTCCGGACGTTCCGGACAAGGAGGATACCATGAAGACCGTCAAGGTGCTGGGCTCCGGCTGCAAGAACTGCGTCACCACCGCCAAGCTGATCGAGGACAAGGCCGCGGCCCTGGGCGTGGCCGTGCAGGTGGAAAAGGTCACCGACATCGCCGCGATCATGGGCTACGGCGTCATGAGCACGCCGGGCGTGGTCGTGGACGAGAAGGTCGTGCACGCGGGCGGCGTTCCGAAGCCGGAGGCGATCGAGACGTGGCTGGCTGCGCCGTGATCCGGCTCCGGGCGCGGCGGAACGCCACGGCGTGCCGCTTCGCCCGGAGTTGTTCTTTTTCCCTTGATGCATCGGCCGGCAAGGTATATGGTGTCCCCATGAGCATGAACGCCGCACGCCCCCGTCCCGTTTCCAAGCCGGCCCCGGACCTGACCAGCCGGGCCTACTGGAACGGCACGATCAAGATGAGCCTGTCGAAGTTCTTCATCCTCAGCGTCCTGCACCAGCGGCCGATGCACGGCTACGACATCGCGCGTGCCGTGGAGCGCACGACCAACGGCTGCTGTTCCCCCACCGAGGGCACCATCTATCCGGCGTTGCGGGAGTTCGAGGAGGGCGGCTACGTCACGTCGGAGTCCGAGGTTGTGTCGGGCCGCGAGCGCAGGGTCTACACGCTCACCGAACGCGGTCGGGAAGCCTTCAAGGTCGCCGTGGACGCCTGGATGGAGATCACCGGCATCCTCGTCGACAGCAAGCGCGTCGCGGACCAGCCGCCGGGCGGCTGCTGCGGCTGACCCCCCCTTTTTTTGGCTATATACATCGCCCATCGAGGCATCGGCAACCAAGGTGTAGGAGAACCCTGAGAATGGCCCAAGTCTCCCTGTCCGACCTTCCCATCGCCATCATCGGCGCGGGCCCCGTCGGCCTCGCCGCCGCCGCGCACGCGGCGCGGCGTGGCCTGACGCCCGTCGTGTTCGAGCGCGGCGCGGCTGTCGGCGCCTCGCTGCGGGAATGGGCGCACGTCCGCGTCTTCTCGCCCTGGCGCCACAACATCGACGCCGCCGCCCGCGCGCTGCTGGAAGAGGCCGGCTGGAGCGCGCCGGATGACGACGCCCTGCCCACCGGCGGCGAGATCGTGCGCGACTACCTGGAGCCGCTGGCCGCCCTTCCCGCCATCGCGCCGAACCTGCGGCTGGGTGCGGAGGTGCTGGCGATCACCCGCGACGGCCTTGACAAGCTCACCACGCCCGGCCGCGCCGAGGCGCCCCTTGTGGTGAGCTGGCGCGACCGCGCCGGCGTGGAGCACCGGACACGCGCCCGCGCCGTGCTCGACGCCTCGGGCACGTGGTTCTCGCCGAACCCGATGGGGGTCGACGGCTTGCCGGTGCCCGGCGAGCGCGAGGCCGCCGACCGCATCTCCTACGGCATCCCCGACGTGCGGGGGGCGGCGCGCGCGGCTTACGCCGGGGCCACGGTCGTCGTGGTCGGTTCCGGCCATTCGGCGATGAACGCCGTGCTGGACCTGCTGGCCCTCCAGGACGAGGCGCCGGGCACGCGCGTGCTGTGGGCGCTGCGCCGCAATCGTCTGGCGCGGCTGCTCGGTGGCGGCCTGAACGACAAGCTGCCGGCGCGCGGCGCGCTGGGGATCGCCGCCACGCGCGCCATCGAGGAGGGGCGGCTGGAACTGCTCAGCCCCTACGCGGCGGAGCGCGTCGACCGCACCGCCGACGGTCTGCGCATCGCCGGGCGCCTGGGCGGACAGCCGCATGTGATGGAGGTGCAGCGCGTCGTGGTCGCCACCGGCCTGCGCCCGGACCTGTCCATCCTGCGCGAGCTGCGCGTCGAGCTGGATCCGCTGGTGGAGGCGCCGCCGAAGCTGGCGCCGCTGATCGACCCCAACCTGCACTCCTGCGGCACCGTACCGCCGCACGGCGTCGAGGAGTTGGCGCACCCGGAGCCCGGCTTCTACATCGTCGGCGGCAAGAGCTACGGCCGCGCGCCGACCTTCCTGATGGCGACGGGGTACGAACAGGCGCGTTCGGTCGTGGCGGAGATCGCCGGCGACCATGCCGCCGCGCGCGACGTCCACCTCGTGCTGCCGGAAACGGGCGTCTGCAGCTCCGACAGCCTGCTTTCCGAGGAACGGGAAGCGGCGGGCGGCTGCTGCGGCACGCCGGCTCCCGCCGTGGTCCCGCCGGTCAAGGTCACGGGCTGCTGCACGAGGAGCGCATGACCGGCACCGCCGCCGTCGAGGCGCCGCAGTCCACGCAGCGCCGCGACCGGCGGCGGTTCATCGCCGCGTTGGGCGTCGGCCAGATCGTCTCCTGGGGCACGCTCTACTACAGCTTCCCCCTGCTGGCCGGGCCGATGGCGCAGGAGTTCGGCGTGGGCAAGCCGGCGGTGTACGGGGCGGCGACGCTCGGGCTGGTCGTTGCCGGCCTCGCCGCCTATCCGGTGGGCGCCGCCATCGATCGCGGCCGGGGCCGCGCCGTCATGGGGGGCGGGGCGCTTCTGGCGGCGCTCCTCCTGGCCGCGTGGTCGTTCACCGGCGGGCTGTGGTCGCTCTACCCGCTGTTCATCGGCATCGGGCTGGCGCAGGCGATGACCTTGTACGAGCCGGCGTTCGCCGTGGTCGCCCGCCGCTACGGCGCCGACGCGCGCGCCGGCATCACTGCGCTCACCCTGTGGGGCGGCTTCGCCAGCACGGTCTTCGTGCCGGTGATCCAGTTCCTGCTCGACCACGTCGGCTGGCGCGGCGCGCTGCTGGCGCTGGCGGCCCTCACCCTGCTGTTCGCGGCGCTTCCCAACCGGCTGGCCATCGACGGCGCCGCCGACGCGCCGGCCCCGGCAACGGCGCCCATCGCCGGGCGGCACGCGGTGGGCTGGGCGCTGCGCCGCCCCGCCTTCTGGGGGCTGGCGGTGGCCTTCACCGTGTACTACGGCGTCTTCTCCGGCCTGACCTTCCACCTCTATCCGCTGCTGCTGGAGCGCGGGTACGACGCGGCGACGGTGGTGGGCGCCATCGCCGTGGTCGGTCCGGCGCAGGTCGCCGGCCGTGTGGCCGTGTGGCTGCTGGCGGACCGGCGGTCGATCCGCGCGGTGGGCGTGGTGACGGTGCTCGGCCTGCCGGCGGCGCTGCTGCTGCTTCTGGCGCTGCCGCCGGGCTTCGCCGCGCTGGCGGTCTTCGCCGTTGTGTACGGGGCGGCCAACGGCATCATGACCATCGTGCGCGGCCTCGCCGTGCCGGAAATGCTGACGCCGCAGGCCTACGGCGCCATCAACGGCGCGCTCGCCCTTCCCTCGATCGTCGCCAAGGCCGCCGCGCCGCTGTGCGCCGCGCTGCTGTGGGAAACGGCCGGTTCCTATGATGCCGTGCTGCTGGCGGCGCTCGCCGGCTCCCTCGTCGTCGCCGCGGCCTTCTGGGGCGCGGCCCTGTGCCCGCCCGCGAAGGGATAGGCCGGTCGGCGTGTAACGTTTCCGCCGCCCGCTTCGTCCCATGGGGGAGTGGGCCGCCGGGCCCGCCTGAACAACGGAGGGCGGCATGCCCCATCGGACCTTGAGGAGGATGGAATGACCGCTTCCGCGATCACCCTGGATCTCGCCGCCCTCCGCGCCGATCTGCACCGCTTCGTCCTGCGCGTCGTCGGCAACGCCGACCTCGCCGAGGACGTCGTGCAGGAGACGCTGTTGCGGGCGATCACCTCGGCGGCGGGCTTCGCTGGCCGCTCGAAGCCGCTCACTTGGCTATCGGCGATCGCGCTCAACGTGCTGCGCGACCATTACCGTCGACCGGCCACCCGCGCCGAGGCCGACGCGGTCGCGCTGGAAGAGATGCCGGCCGACGGCGACGACGTCGTGCTGGTGCTGATGCGCGACGAGATGGGGGCGTGCATCGCCGACCACCTGCTGGCGTTGCCGGACCGGCAGCGCGAAGTCCTCACGCTGCACGACGTGGGCGGCGCCAGCCACGCCGAGGTGGCCGAGGCGCTGGGCGTCGCCGAAGGCAACGCGCGCGTGCTGCTGCACCGGGCGCGGGCGGCGCTGCGTGAGCGGCTGGGCCGGCATTGCCGGCTCGACCTCGGCCGCGACGCCGTGCCCTGCGCCCCGCGCGGAGAAAGGGCATGACAAGGACGGCGCCTGAAGGCGTCATCCTTGTCACCCTTTCGCCCTGCCTTCCTGTCGGCGCCAACGAGGCGGCCCGCCGTCGGATCAGCGGGTCTCGGCGTCCGCCAGGTGGACGGCGCCGATCTCATCCAGGCGGCGCTTCAGCGTGAGGCGGTCCAGCTTCTCGATGCGCAGGTTGGTGAAGATCTTGATGCGGTTGTCCAGTTCGAAGTAGACGCGCTGGAACAGCTTGGCGCGCGCCTCGTCCGAGCCTTCGAAATGCACCGGGTCGTCGACGCCCCAGTGGGCCGTCATCGGCTGGCCCGGCCAGATCGGGCAGGCTTCGCCCGCGGCCTTGTCGCAGACGGTGAAGACGAAGTCGAGGTCCGGGCTCGGCCGGGCGAATTCGTCCCAGCCCTTGCTGCGCAGCCCGTCGGTGCGGTGGTGCAGCCGCTTCAGCAGATCAAGCGTGTGCGGATCGACGAAACCGCGCGGCATGCTGCCGGCGGAGAAGGCGTTGAAGCGCCCGTTCGACCAGCGGCGCAGAATGCACTCCGCCATGATGCTGCGCGCCGAATTCCCGGTGCACAGAAACAGCACGTTGTAGACCTTGTCCGGCATCATGGCCGACTCCATCGTTTCGATACTTGCTTGATTATCGAGACGATGGGGGCCGGTCAAGCCGGGGCCGCGCCCGTCACAAAAGATTAACCGGCACCGGATCAACCCGTCCGGCGCTCGTACCAGCCCCGGCTGGCGTTGACGAGGTGGACGACCGACAGCATGACGGGCACCTCGACCAGGACGCCGACCACCGTCGCCAGCGCCGCCCCCGACTGGAAGCCGAACAGCGCGATGGCGGCGGCCACCGCCAGTTCGAAGAAATTCGACGCGCCGATCAGCGCCGACGGCCCGGCCACGCAGTGCGCCACGCCGAAGCGGCGGTTCAGCAGATAGGCCAGCCCCGCGTTGAAATAGACCTGGATCAGGATCGGCACGGCCAGCAGCGCGATGACCAGTGGCTGGGCGATGATCTGCTCCCCCTGGAAGGCGAACAGCAGCACCAGCGTGGTGAGCAGCGCCAGCAGCGACGCCGGCCCCAGCACCTTCAGCGTGCGATCAAGCGCGGCGTGCCCGCCGGCCGCCAGCAGGCGCTTGCGCCAGACCTGCGCCACGATCACCGGGATGAGGATGTACAGCACCACCGACAGGAACAGCGTCTGCCACGGCACGGTGATCGCCGACAGGCCCAGCAGCAGCCCGACGATGGGCGCGAAGGCCACCACCATGATGGCGTCGTTGACCGCCACCTGCGTCAGCGTGAAGTGCGGCTCCCCCCGGCACAGGTTCGACCAGACGAAGACCATGGCCGTGCACGGCGCCGCCGCCAGCAGGATCAGCCCGGCGATGTAGCTGTCGACCTGCGCCTCCGGCAGCAGCGGACGGAACAGCGTGGCGATGAAGACCCAGCCCAGCAGCGCCATGGAGAACGGCTTGACGCCCCAGTTGATGAACAGCGTCACCGCCACGCCGCGCCAGTGCTCCTTCACCTGGTGGAGCGCGCCGAAGTCGATCTTCAGCAGCATCGGCACGATCATCAGCCAGATCAGCACGGCGACCGGCAGGTTGACCTGCGCCACCTCCATCCGCCCCAACGCCTGGAACGGCGCCGGCACGAGGTGCCCCAGCGTGATGCCGGCGACGATGCACAGCGCCACCCAGACGCTGAGATAGCGCTCGAACAGGCCCAGCGCGGGGGCGGCGGCCTCGGGGGCCGCGATGTCGGTGTGCGCGGTCATGCCGGCAGTCTCCGTTCAGCGTTTGGCGTGGGCAGGAAGAGGGCGAGGAGGAAGGATGCGGCCACCAGCGCCGCCGCCACGGCCAGGCAGCCGACGACGCCCGCCGCCTGATAGGACAGGCCGCTCAGCAGCGAGCCCGCGAGCCGCCCGCCGGCGTTCGCCATGTAGTAGAAGCCGACGTTCACCGCCACCGTGTCGGCGTCGGTGTAGGCCAGGATCAGGTAGGAGTGAACGGAGGAGTTGACGGCGAACGCCACGCCGAACAGCCCCAGCCCGACGATGATGCTCACCCCCGGATCGGCCCCTGCGGCGAGCGCCCCGGCCAGCCCGGCGGGGATCACGGCGAGGATCAGCGCCCACAGCCGCGCTGCCCGCACCTCGCCCGTCAGCCCATCCGTGGAGCGCCGGACGAAGGCCGGGGCCGCCGCCTGCACGGCCCCGTAGCCGATGACCCAGGCGGCCAGGAAGCCGCCGACCTCGGCGAAGCCCCAGCCCAGCCGTTCGGCCAGGAACACCGGCACGCCCACCACGAACCACACGTCGCGCGCCCCGAACAGGAAGAAGCGCGCCGCCGCCAGCAGGTTCACGGCCGGCGTTTTGGACAGCAGTTGCGTGAACTTCACCTTGGCCTTCGACCGGCCGAAGTCGCCCTTCAGCAGCGTGACGCTGGCCAGCAGCACCAGCGCCAGCGCGCCCGCCATGGCCCACAGCGCGTACGCGAACCCCAGCGCGGCGAGCAGCAGCCCGCCCAGGAAGAAGCCCACCCCCTTCAGCGCGTTCTTCGATCCCGTCAGCAGCGCCACCCAGCGGAACAGCGTCGACCCCAGGCCGTCCGGAACCACCAGCTTGATGGCGCTCTTGGACGACATCTTGGTCAGGTCCTTGGCGATGCCGGCCAGACCCTGGGCGGCGACCACCCAGGCGACCGACAGCGCCATCGTCCATCCCGGATCGACCGCCGACAGCATGACCAGCGCGGCCACCTGCAGCGCCAGCCCGGCGAACAGCGTCACCTTCAGCCCCAGCCGGCTGCCGATCCAGCCGCCCAGCAGGTTGGTGACGATGCCGAAGAATTCGTACAGGACGAACAGGAAAGCGAGCTGGAACGGCGTATAGCCCAGCGTGTGGAAGTGCAGCAGCACCAGCATCCGCAAGGCGCCGTCGGTCAGCGTGAAGCCCCAGTAGGCCGCCGTGACGATGGCGTAGTTGCGAAGATCCGACCCGGCCTTTTCCATCGGCGTTCAGCGCTCCAGAAGGCGGGCGACCTTGGCGGTCAGTTCGGCGAGGCGGTGGGCGTAGCCCATCTCGTTGTCGTACCACGCGATGACCTTCACCTGCGTGCCATCCACCACCAGCGTGGACAGCGCGTCGACGATGGAGGAGCGCGGGTCGGAGCGATAGTCGACCGACACCAGCGGCCGCGTCTCGTAGCCCAGGATGCCCTTCAGCGGTCCCGCCGCGGCGGCCTCGAACAGGGCGTTGACCTCCTCGGCGCCCGTCGGCCGGGCCACCTCGAACACGCAGTCGGTGATGGAGGCGTTGAGCAGCGGCACGCGCACCGCCATGCCGTTCAGCTTGCCCTGAAGCTCCGGGTAAATCAGCCCGATGGCGGTGGCCGAACCGGTCGAGGTGGGCACCAGGGACGCCAGCGCCGAGCGCGCCCGCCGCAGGTCCTTGTGCGGCGCGTCGACGATGACCTGGGTGTTGGTCACGTCGTGGATGGTGGTGATGACGCCGTGGCGGATGCCCAGCCCCTCGTGCACCACCTTGACCACCGGGGCGAGGCAGTTGGTGGTGCAGGACGCGGCGGTGACCAGATCGTGCGTTGCCGGGTCATACAGGTGGTCGTTGATGCCCATGACGATGTTGAGCGCCCCCGGCGTCTTCACCGGGGCGGCGACGACCACCTTGCGGGCACCGTTGTCCAAGTGCAAGCGCAGCGCGTCGGTCTTCACGAACTTGCCGGAGCTTTCGATCACCACCTCGACGCCCAGGTCCCGCCAGGGAATGTCGGCCGGCCGGGCGTGTTCGGTGAAGCCGACGCGGCGGCCGTCCACCGCGATGTGGTCGTCCCCGGCCGCCACCGGCACCGGCCAGCGGCCGTGCACGCTGTCGAACTCGATGAGGTGCGCGGCGGCGGCCGGGCCGCCCTTCACCTCGTTGACGTGCACCACCTGGAAGTCCGGGTTGCCGTGGGCGGCGCGGAAGGCCAGCCGCCCCATGCGCCCGAAACCGTTGATGCCGACGCGCACCGTCATGATCGTCTCCCCTTCAGGCCGTTCCGGCGGCTTTCGGTTGTGCCGGAGCGCAGCGGGGCGCCTCCGCCGGCGCGGCGGCCCCGCCGACGCCGCACAGCTCCGGGTGCCCGGAGCAGCAATCGTGGAGCAGGAAGGACATGAGGTCCTTCATGGTCGTGACGTCGGCGCTGTAGATGATGGAGCGCCCCTGGCGCCGCGACGTCACCAGCCCGGCGTGGCTGAGCTGCGCCAGATGGAAGGACAGGGTGGCCGGCTGGACGCCGAGGCGTTCGGCGATCGCGCCGGCCGGCAGGCCGTCCGGGCCCTGGCGCACCAGCAGCCGGAAGACCTCCAGCCGGGAATCCTGGGCGAGTGCCGCGAGCGCGGCGATGGCGGGCTTCTGTTCCATGTTTTGACGACTATCGAATAATAAGGCGGGCGTCAAGCCGCATCGAGGTCCTTCGCCCGCGGCTTCTCCGGCGGCGAAGGTTCCGGGCCGGCTGTCGCGGCAGGCCGGATGCCACCGTTCGGAAGGCCGAACGCCGGACGCGGAAATCTTAATGGAAACGTCACTGTATTTCGTGCGCTCAAGGTTGTACCTGGAACCCGAAGCTCCTGAGGCCGCGTCACCAGAAGATCGTGGTCCTTTCCTGTGATGGAGTTGGATTCATGGGTGCAGGTAATTGTAACAAAGCCGGATCCGCAGCTTTGGACTCCACTGATGGCGGGGGTAAGGTTTGGGTACTGCCCGCATGGGTTCCCTCGTTCATCCACAGGTCCGGGTTTTTCCTGACGGCGTCTTTGCGTCGCAGGTTCCTGTTGTTCGCGACGTTGATGGTGGCGTTGGTCGTTCTTCAGGGCGCGTTGAGCTGGGGCGTCGCCGAGCGCAGCCGCGGCATGAGCGCCGCGACGGGCGAGTCCGTGGCCGCCCTGATGGCGGACCTCGACCTGCTGCGCACCATCAAGGACATGCAGGTCCACGCGCTGGCGACGCAGAACAAGGTCGCGACCGCCGCGTCGGATGATCTCGCCAACGTGCGGATCGATTTGAAGAAGGTGGCGAACGACTATCTGGCCGCGCACGCGACCCTGGCGAAGATCGCCGCGGAACGGCACATGACGACGCTGGGCGGAATCGACGACGTCGATCACCGCATCAAGGTGGCGGGGGTGTCGTTCAAGGACCTGCAGGCCCGGACGATGACGGCCATCGAGGCGGCCGGCCGGCACGGCGGTGCGGTGCCGCCGGACGCCATGCTGGAAATCAGCGCGCGGGTGGACGGGCTGTTCGAGCACCTCGACCGCATGGCGGAGGGCGTGAGCCTCCTGGCGAACCGGGAAAGGCTGGACCTTACCGCCATGGCGGACCGCAACGACGCGGCGATGACCGGCTTCACCCGGGTCATGATGGCCGCGGCCGGCATCGGTCTCCTGGCCTGCGTGGCCGTCACGCTGTTCGTCCTGCGCGGCATCCTGCGCCCGCTGGCCGCCGTCGCCGGCGCCACCGGCGAACTGGCGCACGGCGCGCTGGACACGCGCATTCCCGACTTCCGCGCCCGGGAGCTTGGCGACATCACCCGCGCGCTCGGGGTGTTCCGGGACAATCTGGTGGAAACCGAGCGGCTCAAGGCCGAGCGGGAGGAGCAGGAGGCGCGCGCCGACGCCGAGAGGACGCGGATGATGGCCGAACTGGCGCTGGCCTTCGAACTCAGCGTCAGCGGCGTGGTCGAGACCGTCTCCTCCGCCGCGACGCAGTTGCGTTCGACGGCCCAGTCGTTCTCGCAGGTGGCGGAGGATACCACGCAGCAGGCGGCCACGGTGGCCGGCGCCTCGGACCTGGCGGCGGGGAACGTCGCGGCCGTCGCCTCGGCGGCGGAGGAGCTGTCGGCCTCCATCCGCGGGATCGGCGAGCAGGTCACCCAGGCTGCCCGCATCGCCGACGAGGCGGTGGCGCAGGCCGACCAGACCAACGCCATCGTCGGCAGCCTGGGGGTGGCGGCCAGCCGCATCGACACGGTCGTCAAGCTCATCTCTGACATCGCCGGCCGCACCAACCTGCTGGCGCTGAACGCCACCATCGAGGCGGCGCGGGCCGGCGAGGCCGGACGCGGCTTCGCCGTCGTCGCCAGCGAGGTGAAGGCGCTGGCCAACCAGACGTCGCGGGCGACGGCGGAGATCGGCGGGCAGATCGCGGAGGTGCAGCGCGCCAGCGGCGACGCGATCGCCGCCATCCAGGCGATCGGGCGCACGATCACGCGCATCAGCGACATCTCGGCGAACGTCGCCGCGGCGGTCGAGCAGCAGGGGGAGGCGACCGCGGAAATCTCCCGCAACATCCAGCAGGCCGCCACCGGCACCCAGCAGGTCACCACCCACATCGGCGGCGTCACCGTGGCGGCGCGGGAAGTCGGAACGCACGCCAGCCACGTGCTGGGCGCCGCGTCGGACCTGTCTGGGCAGTCGCACATGCTGCGCTCCGAGGTCGAGCGCTTCATCACCAAGGTGCGGGGCGGCTGATTCCCGCCGGCTCAACCGGCCCGCCGAGACCGCCTCCTCAAAACGACAAGGGCCTGGCTCATCTCTGAGCCAAGCCCTTGTCTTGTTTGGTGGAGCCAAGGAGGATCGAACTCCTGACCTCTACAATGCCATTGTAGCGCTCTCCCAGCTGAGCTATGGCCCCGAAACTCTGGGATGCTGCCGGTCTTCGTGGTGGCCGGCGGCCTCGGTGGAGG
>DASPIO010000359.1:0-26020 GCA_035629155.1 Azospirillum sp.
ACGAGGAGGCCATGGAGAAGCTGATGGTGCTGTCCGGCGTGCGCCAGTTCCCGGTGCGCGTGAAGTGCGCCACGCTCGCCTGGCACGCCATGAACGCGGCGCTGACCGGCGAAGCCAAGGCCTCCAGCGAGTAAGAGAGAACCGCGATGACCGAACCCGCTGTCGCGAACCAGACCCACACGGACGAGGACGGCCCCAACACGCCGGCCGCCGCCGTGATCGGCGATGCGAACGCCGACCACCCCATGGCGCACATGATGCAGCCCATCATCGACGCGCTGAAGACCTGCTATGACCCCGAGATCCCGGTCGACATCTGGGAGTTGGGCCTCATCTACCGCATCGACGTCGGCACCGACGGTGCGGCCGAGATCGACATGACACTGACCAGCCCGATGTGCCCGGTGGCCGGCGAACTGCCGCTCCAGGTGCAGAACGCCGTTGCGTCGGTGGACGGCATCACCACATGCAAGGTGGATTTGGTGTGGGATCCGCCGTGGCGTCCGGACATGATGTCGGATGTCGCGAAGATCCAGCTGGACATGTTCTGAGGAGAAGAGGACGACCATGGCTCTCGCTGCCCAGAAGGCCATCACGCTCACCGACGCCGCCGCCGCGCGCGTCAAGGAACTGATGGCGAAGGCCCCGGACGAGGTCATCGGCCTGCGCATCGGCGTCAAGGCCCGCGGCTGCTCGGGCCTCAGCTACGACATCCAGTACGCCAAGGAACGGATGAAGTTCGACGAGGTGGTGGAGGACAAGGGCGTCACCGTGATGATCGCCCCGGATGCCGTCATGTTCCTGATCGGCTCGGAGATGGACTACCGCGACGACAAGTTCGAGACCGGTTTCAAGTTCACCAACCCGAACGAAAAGGGCCGCTGCGGCTGTGGGGAGAGCTTCCACGTGTGACCAGGGGATGAGAGAATCCCGTAGGTTGGGTTGAGCCGCAGGCAAAAACCCAACGCTCGTCACGCCGCGGACATGTTGGGTTTTGGTGGCGCTTAACCCAACCTACGGATTTGGCAGCGGCGGAGAGGGGGCCGTTACCCGCACCTCCCCCGCCGCCCGTTCGATCCTCCCATCCCGTTCCAGCGCCGCCAGGGCGCGGTAGATGGCCTCGTGAGTCAGGCCGATCTCGGCGGCGATCTCCGTCCAGGGGCGGTCGAGCCGCACCGTGGCCGGCGATCCGGACGCCTGCAGTTTCAGCCATGCCAGGATGCGCTCGGGCGCGGAGCGGATGTTGCGCAGTTCCAGCCGGGCGCGCAGGTCGCGCACCTGCGCCGCCAGCATCCGCGCGAAGGCGAGGCTGGCGCGCGGGTCGGCCTCCAGCGCCGCCAGCAGGTCGGCTTTCGGCACCAGGGTCAGCACGGCGTCTACCTCCACCACTGCGTCACAGTGGTAGACGTCGGAGAACAGCGCGGCTTCGGCGAAGCCGCCTCCCGCCCGCGCCACGTGCAGCGCCACCGAGGCGCCGTCCTCCAGGTGCCGGACCAGCCGCACCCGCCCCTGCTCCACCCGGTACACCGCCACCGTCGGATCACCCTGGCGGAACACCGCCTCCCCCGCCGCCACCCGGCGCGGCACCAGCCGGTCCGGCGCCACCAGCGCGATCCATCCCGTCCCCGAACGCACCGCGCCCTCCCCGTCCGGATATGATCGCGATCATAGGGCACTGATGCGGCAAGCGCTACGGTCGTGCACACAACGACCACCGGGAGGAACCAGCATGATCCGCACGACGCTCCTGATCCTCGGCCTCGCCCTGTCTGCCGGCCCCGCGTTGGCCCAGACCATGGACCATTCCCACCACGCCGGCATGCAGCACTCCGGGCCGCAGCACTCCGGGCCGATGCCGACCATGCCCGGCCAGGACGCCTTCGGCACCATCCAGGAGATCGTCGGCATCCTGGAGGCCGACCCACGCACCGACTGGTCCAAGGTGTCCATCGGGCGGCTGCGGGAACACCTCGTCGACATGAACGAGGTGACGCTGCGCGCCACCTCGACCGAGATGCCGGTGGACGGCGGCCTGCGCATGGCGGTGACTGGCACCGGCCGCACGCTGGACGCCATCCACCGCATGGTGCCGGCGCACGCCGCGCAGATGACCGGCGTCCATGGCTGGACCTGGAAAGTCGAACCGCAGGCGGACGGCGCCGTGCTGACCGTCACCACGACCGATCCGGCGCAGGTCGCGAAGGTCCGCGCGCTGGGCTTCATCGGCCTGATGGCACAAGGGGCGCACCACCAGGAACACCACCTTGCCATGGCCAGGGGTGAACTGGTGCATTGAGCGGCGGGCGGTCCGGCGTCATCCGCCACTTGACCGGGTTGAAGCGGCCGTTCTACGCCACACCTAACCAGAACGCGCCACCCCCGAAGGGACGAACGAGACGCCGCCATGGACAAAGCCGCGCCGAAGGCCATCCACCTCAAGGACTACCGCCCGCCCGCGCACCTCATCGACACGGTCGAGTTGCATTTCGACCTGCGCGAGGACGCCACCACCGTGCGCGCCGTGCTGGCGGTCCGCCGCAACCCGGCCAACGAGGATGCGGCGCATCCCCCGCTCGTCCTCGACGGCCAGCGGCTGGATCTGGTGTCGATCAAGCTCAACGGCACGGTCCTGGCGCCCGAATGCTACACGACGGACGCCGACCACCTGACCATCCCGCGCGTGCCGGAGCGCTTCACGCTGGAAACCGTGGTCCGCATCAAGCCGCAGGAGAACACGGCGCTGGAGGGGCTGTACAAGTCCTCCGGCAACTTCTGCACCCAGTGCGAGGCGGAGGGGTTCCGCAAGATCACCTACTTCCTCGACCGCCCGGACGTGATGGCCCGCTACACCACGACCATCGCGGCGGACAAGGCGCGCTACCCGGTGCTGCTGTCCAACGGCAACCTCGTGGACGAAGGCGACGCGCCGGACGGGCGCCACTGGGCGCGCTGGGAGGACCCGTTCCCCAAGCCCTGCTACCTGTTCGCCCTGGTCGCCGGCAGCCTGCGCATGGTGGAGGACCGCTTCCGCACCCGGTCGGGGCGCGACGTCACGTTGCGCATCTACGTGGAGCCCGGCAACGAGGACAAGGTCGATCACGCCATGACCTCGCTGAAGAAGTCCATGACGTGGGATGAAGAGGTCTTCGGTCTGGAATACGACCTGGACATCTTCAACATCGTCGCCGTCGGCGACTTCAACATGGGGGCGATGGAGAACAAGTCGCTGAACGTCTTCAACACGAAGTACGTGCTGGCGAAGCCGGAAACCGCCACTGACCAGGACTTTCTGAACATCGAAGCCGTGGTGGCGCACGAGTATTTCCACAACTGGACCGGCAACCGGGTGACCTGCCGCGACTGGTTCCAGCTGTCGCTGAAGGAAGGGCTCACCGTCTTCCGCGACCAGGAGTTCAGCGCCGACATGAACTCCCGACCGGTCAAGCGCATCGCCGAGGTGCAGCGGCTGCGCACCGTGCAGTTCCCCGAGGATTCCGGCGCCATGGCGCACCCCGTGCGCCCGGACACCTATGTGGAGATCAACAACTTCTACACCCCCACCGTCTACGACAAGGGGGCCGAAGTCATCCGCATGATCCACACGCTGCTGGGCAAGGAGGGGTTCCGCAAGGGAATGGACCTCTATTTCCAGCGCCACGACGGGCAGGCAGTGACCTGCGACGACTTCGTGGCGGCCATGGCCGACGCCAGCGGCGTGGACCTGTCGCAGTTCAAGCGCTGGTACCATCAGGCCGGCACGCCGGAACTGGCGGTGTCCGGCGCCTATGACGAGGCGGCCCGCACCTACCGCCTGACCGTGAGGCAGACGGTGCCCCCGACGCCGGGCCAGCCGGTCAAGCAGCCGATGCACATCCCGCTGGCCCTGGGTCTGCTCGGCCCCGACGGCGCGGACCTGCCGCTGACGCTGAAGGGCGAGAGGGAGCCCGGCGGCACCAGCCGCGTGCTGCACGTGACGGAAGCCGAGCAGGTCTTCGAGTTCACGGACGTGCCGGCGCGCCCGGTGCCCTCGCTGCTGCGCGGCTTCTCGGCACCGGTGATGCTGAAGACCGACGCTTCGGACGACGACCTCACCTTCCTGATGGCGCACGACAGCGACGCCTTCAACCGGTGGGAGGCCGGGCAGACGCTGGCCACGCGCATCCTTCTGAAGCTGGTGGAGGACCGGCAGGCCGACCGCGACTTGGCACTGCCCGACGGCTTCGTGCGGGCGGTGGCGGCCATCCTGGACGACGCCGGGCGCGATCCGGCCTTCGCCGCGCAGGCGCTGGTGCTGCCGGCCGAATCCTACCTCGCCACGCGCATGGCGGTGATCGATCCGGTCGCCATCCACGAGGTGCGCGAGTTCGCCCGCCGCACCCTGGCCGAGCGGCTGCGCGACCGTTGGTCGGCCGCCTACCGCGCCAACGCAAGCAACGAGCCCTTCTCGGTGGACGCCGCCGCCATCGGCCGTCGGGCGCTGAAGAACGTCGGCCTCGCCTACCTGATGGCGCTGGAGGACGACGAGGCGGTGGGCCTGTGCCTGGGCCAGTTCCATGGGGCGGCCGGCATGACCGACGTCATCGCCGCGCTGCAGTTCCTCGCCGGTTCCAACGCCGCCGAGCGCACGCAAGCGCTGGCGTCCTTCTACGAGCGCTGGAAGGGCGACCCTCTCGTGGTGGACAAGTGGTTCATGGTGCAGGCGACCTCGTCCCGCCCCGACACGCTGGCCGAGGTGAGACGCCTGCTCGGCCACCCGGCGTTCGAGATCCGCAATCCCAACAAGGTCTACGCGCTGATCGGCGCGTTTGCGGGCGGCAACCCGGTGCGCTTCCACGAGGCGGACGGCGCCGGATACGCCTTCCTGGCGGACCAGGTGCTGCGGCTCGACCCCATGAACCCGCAGGTCGCCTCGCGCCTGATGGGGCCGTTCTCGCGCCTGAAGCGCTACGACACCGGCCGGCAGGACCAGATGCGCGCCCAGCTGCGGCGAATTGTCGCTCAGCCGGGCCTGTCGCCCGACGTCTTCGAGGTGGCGTCCAAGAGCCTCGAATCCTGACCCCGAAAACGAACCGGGCCGGAGGGTTTCCCCTCCGGCCCGGCGATCGCGGCGAAGACTCGCGCGATCTCGTTCGATCACTTATTCTCGCTGAGGTAAGCGATCAGATCGTCGGCGGCCTTGTCCGGATCGGCCTTGAACTTCGGCGCGTTCTTCAGACCGGCGTAGGCCATCGTACCGCCCGGGACGATCTCCTTCGGAGCCTCGACGTAGGCCTTCAGCATGTCCGGCGTCCAGGTCAGGCCACCGGCGGCCTTCTCCTGCATCGGCTTGGAATACTTGAAGCCCTCGATCGAGCCGGCCTTGCGGCCGACGACGCCGAACAGGCTCGGGCCGACCTTGTTCTTGCCCTGCTCGACGGTGTGGCAGGCCATGCACTCCTTGAACACGTCCTTGCCCGCCGCGGCATCGCCGGCGGCCTGCGCACCGGTGGCGCCCATGGTGAGGCCGAGGGCGATCACACCCATGAAGAGGTTCTTATTCATCAGCTTATTTCCTTCCTCGCAAGCCGGCCGCGGCCGGCGAAATTCGCTGCTCTGAACTGGCCGGCAGGCGCCGGCCGGGGTCGCGCGCAGCATACACAGATTCGGGAAAACGCCAACCCCGAGGATTGACGCCGCTCCCCACTCTCCAACGGCTTTCACCCCGTCCCGAAGAGCAGCGCGACAAGCACCACCGCCACCGCCAGCGCGACCCAGGGAACGTACGCGCCCCGTCCCGAGCGCACCGCCGGCAGCGGCAGCGGCACTTCGGGTGGAGCTTCCATCCGCTGGTTTTGGCGGGCGTCCTTCCGATCCATGACCGCACTCCTGTCCGATGGGCCGGCCGGGCGCCACGCCAAGCTAGCGTTGGCGGGGCCGGCCGCAAATAGAACATTCGACGCAGTCGTTTATTCCCCGCGCCGGTGTCGGGCGCGGGCCGGGAACGCGGGATCACGGGCGTCAGCGCGCCATGCAGGTGTTGACGATGGGCGCGCAGGCGGCGAGGTCGGCGCCAGGGCCATAGTTCACCTGCTGCACCACGCCGCCGCGCAGCACGAAGGTGGCCTCGCAGCCACGCCCGCCACCGCCGCCGCCGAACAGCGGCACGCCCAGCCCGAAGCCGAGGCCCACCCCGCCGCCGCCGCTGCCGCCGGCCACGCCGATGCTGGTCGTGGGCCCGGCCGACGCGTAGTTCGGCCGGGCGACGTAGGTGTAGTACTCGGTGCCGTCGGCGTTCGCCTGCCGCTCGGGCACACCGGCGCAGGATAGGAGCGCGCCCTTGGGCATGCCGACCAGCGCCCCCTGGGCGCGTTGCGCCACCTCGATCCGCTCCGTGTCGGCGCATCCAGCCAGTGTCGCACCCGCTAGGGCCAGGAAGACCAGGGTCCGCATCGCATCCCTCCCCTCACATCCTCAGGAAGAACCCGGCGCCCAGTTTAAGGTTCCCGTTCAGAAGTTCGCGGCCAGCGGCTCGGCGTAACGGCCGATGCGCACGATCCGCGAGAGCGGCCCTTTGCCCGGCTCGATTCCACGCGGATCCTCGTTGGGCGCGTCCGCCTCGACGAGCCAGCTGTGCCCCGGATCGGCCTCGGCATCGGCCAGCACCGCCACGCGCCGCCAGCCAAGGAAGCCAAGCGCGTCCGCCACGGCCGTGGCGGTCGTACCGGCCGCACCGTCCACCACCAGCAGCGCCTTGTCCCAGCCCGAGGCATCGGCGCCGTAGGTGGCCACCACGAACCCCGGCGCCTTCACGTGCCCCGGCGACGGCGTCACCAGCGGCAGGCGCGCCACGACCTGGAACGCTGGCGCGTCGCCGCGCTCCGCCAGTGTGCGCCACCACGGCGTGCCGCGCTCCCCCGTATCCAGCGTGATGACGCCGACGTGGGCTTGCCCGGTGGCGATCAAGCCGCGCAACGTGGCCGAGGTGCCGGCGCGCACCAGCGTCGGGCTGCGGCCGAAGTAATCGACCGCCAGCGGCGAGGCCACCGTCTCCGGCCCGGCGAAGGCGACGGTGAATGGGCCGATCTGGCGGATGGTCTCCCCCATCACCTCCTGCCAGATGCGGAACACTGCCTGGTTGGGCAGCGGTCCACGGTTGACGGCGGCGAGCCGGCGCAGCCGGGCCGCTTGCGCGCCCGGCCGGAATGCCGGGCCGCCCTCGCCGGCAGCCGCGGCCATGGCCTCCTGGCTGAGGGCCGCGCGCTGGTTGAGGAGCGCCAGCAGGCTCTGATCGACCGCGTCGATGTCCTGCTGCACCCGCTCCGCCGGACGCTGCTGCGCGCCAGCCGGTGCGGCAAAGGCCAGGACGGCGGCGGCGATGACGGGGAACAGCTTCATGGAAAGCCTCACGCGGCGTGGGCGGGACCGTGAGCCGACAATAGCACCTCGCGCCCCGCGCACCACGTCGGCGTGAGCCGAGAAGGCGGTTTCGGGGATCGGCCGGGCGTGCTAAAGCCCGTCGCCCATTCTTCTTCGTTCTTGATGGCGCGAGGACCGCATGACCACCGTCTATCTGGCGCTCGGCTCCAACCTCGGCGACCGGCTGGCGAACCTGCGCGACGCGGTGGCGCGGCTGGCCCCGGACGTGCGCGTCGCCGCGTTGTCGCGCGTCTACGAGACGGCGCCCATGTACGTCACCGACCAGCCCGCCTTCCTCAACATGGCGCTGCGGGCCGACACCGACCTGACACCCGACGCGCTGCTGGCCCACGCCAAGCGGATCGAGGCGGACCTGGGCCGCAAGACGGGGGGCGTGCGCTTCGGCCCGCGCGAGGTGGACGTGGACATCCTGCTGTACGGCGACACCGTGCTGGCCACACCGGCGCTGGAAATCCCGCATCCGCGCATGGCCGAGCGCGCCTTTGTGCTGGCGCCGCTGGCCGACGTGGCGGCGGACGTGCGGCACCCGGTGCTGGGCCGCACCGTCGCCGAGCTTCTGGCCGAGGTTCCCGGCGCCGACACGGTGGTCGCCACCGCGTTGACGCTGGGTTGACGCTGGGTTGAGCGCGCCGCCGGTGGCGTTCGGCCGCCGCCGTCCGCTATAGTGCGGGGGACGGCGCGGCACAGCCGCGGGCGTCATGGAGTATATTTCTTGGCCGACGACATGTTCCCGCGGCGCGCCGCCAACAGCACCGGCGCGGCCCCGACCTACACCATCTTCCTGCGCGACTTCACCGCGCCGGTGGCCATCCGGGGCGAGGCGGAGCGGCGGCCGGCGTGCTTCAACGTGCGGCTTACCGTCGCCCATCCCGGACCGGGCTTCCCCGACAGCATCCACGCCGTCATGTCGTACGAGGACATCGTCGAGGATCTGCGCCGCCTGTGCGCCGGCCCCGCCGTCCCCGGCCCGGAAGACCTCGCGGAAGGCGCCGCCGCCCTGTGCCTGGAGCGCGCCAAGGTGCGCAAGGTCCGCGTCGAGGTCGAACTGAGCGCCGGCACTGCGGGCGAGGCCGTGGCGGGCGTCACGATCACCCGCGAACGCCCCTGAGCCGACCGGCATAGCCCCGCATCGCTTCATCCGTAAGGCGAAGCGACCTACGCCGCATGGCTATTCGCCCAAAGCGTTAATGACGAAAAATTTCGCGTTGCACTAGAATTGCGAAATTCCGTTGCTGGCGTATACTGATAACGAGGTATCGGCCGTTCTGGGATTCACCATGGGGAGGAGACGATGGAGCACAGGAAGGACCCGACCCTGTCCGAACTCCTCGACGACCCGCTCGTCGTGGCCGTAATGAGGCGTGATGGCGTGAGTCGCGAGCACCTTCAGCAGCTCATGGCGCAGATCCGCCGCAACCTCCGTGACCAGAACGGGCGAGCCGCGGCCTAGCACGCCGCGGCACGACCGCCTGACGCCCCGCACCCGACGCCCCGCCGCCGGGTGCGGTTTCGTTTTGTGGGGTTGCTACCCCCCCAACACGTCCTTCACCGCATCCATCACCTCGGCCGGGGTGAAGGGCTTGCGCAGCGTCTTCTGGGCACCCAGCGCCTCGGCCACCGGCAGCACGTCCAGCGAGGCGCGGGCACCGCCGCCGGAGATGGCGATGATGCGGATGGACGGGAAGCTTCGCCGCAGTTCCATGATGGTGGCCAAGCCTTCCTGGTTCGGCATGAAGATGTCGGTGATGACGAGGTCGGCCGGGCTCTCGCGGAAGCGCGCCACGCCCTCCACCCCGTCGCGGGCCCCTACCGCTGTGTGGCCGCCGCGCGTGAGGGTGCGCAGCAGCATGGTGCGGACCATGTCGTCATCGTCGATCACCAGCACGGTCGCCATGGCGGGTTCCTTCCGTCACTCACGTCTGCGAAGTCATGTCTGCGGGTCGCGCCGCTCCGCGACCATCCGGTCGACGAGGGACACAAGGTTGGCTGGTTCCACCGGCGTCCGGACGACCCGCGTCACCCCCGCGGCGCGCGCGGCGGCACCCTCGACCGCGAGGTCGGCATCGGCGCACACCAGGATGGGGATGCCGGGCGATGATGCCGCAAAGGCCCGGGCCAGCGTCAAGAGCCTCCACACCTCGGCGGCGTCGCGCTGCACCAGGACGATCAGGTGGAACCGCTCCGGCGCCAGCGCGAAGAGGGCGAGCGCGCGCCGGCTGTTCACCGTGGCGACGGCGCGGAACCCCTGCGAGCGCAGCAGCCGGCCGGACATGGCGCACATGGCGCGGTCGGCGTCCACCAGCAGCACCCGCCCGCGCCCGCTGCGCCCCACCGGACGGTGCGCGGGGCCGGCATCGAAGGCCGGCAGGAGGATGGAAACCGTCGTGCCCTGCCCCGGCGCGCTCGCCACGTCGATCACGCCGCCGTGGTCGGCAACGATTCCGTGCACGGCGGCCAGCCCCAGGCCGGTGCCCTTGTCCACCGCCTTGGTGGTGAAGAACGGCTCGAAGATCCGCTCCAGGGTCGCCGCGTCCATGCCGCAGCCGGTGTCCGCCACGCTCAGGCGGACGTAGCGCCCTGGCGCCACCTGGGCGCGCGCCGGCGCCTTCGCGTGCTCGACGACGGCGTGCGACAGGGACACCGTGACCGTGCCCCCGCAGTCACCCCTTTCAGCGCCCCTTTCAGCGATGGCGTCGACGGCGTTCCGGCACAGGTTGATGACGGTTTGCTGGATCTGCATGGCGGCCGCCAGCACCACCATCGGCCCGTCCTCGGCCTGTAGGCAGAGCTCGACCTCCGCCGGGATGGCCGGGTGAACGAGGTGCAGCGCCTCCTCCACCACCGGGCGCAGGTCCACCGGTTCGCGCCCGGCCGCCTCCTTGCGCGAGAAGGTGAGCAGTTGCTGCACCAGCCCCTTGGCCCGGTTGGCCGCGGTGGCGATCTGCGTCACGTCGTCGTGCGGCTCGCTGCCCGGCGACAGCGCGTCGAGCGCCAGATGGCTGTAGCCGAGGATCACCGTGAGGATGTTGTTGAAATCGTGCGCGATGCCGCCGGCCAGCACGCCCACCGCCTGCATCTTCTGGGCGCGGCGGATGTGCTCCTCCGCCTGACGGCGCTCGGTCACGTCTTCGGCGGTGGCAGCAAGGTTGACGACGCGGCCGTCCGCATCGCGCATCGGCGACGCCTTCATGGCGACCCAGTAGACGCCGCCGTCCGGCTTGACGGCCGGGAACTCGCCCTGCCACCACTCGCCCGCCGACAGTGCCTGCCAGACGGCGCGCAACGTCTCCCCCACCGGCCCGCCGAAGCCGCGCACGAAGGCGTCCAGGTCGATCACCGCCGCCGCCGGAATGCCGGTCATGGCGGTGAACCGCGGGTTGACGTACTTGACCGCCCCGGCCACATCGGTGATCACCACCGCCTGCGGGCTGTGCGCCATCGCGTGCGAGAGCAGGCGCAGCGTCTCCTCCCCGGCACGGGGATTGCTGCCGGTGATGTCAAAGGCGTGGCTGACGCAGCGCTCCTGCCCGTCGGCGCCGGTCCGCAGGACGGTGACCGTCTGCCACCACGCGAACCGGCCGTCGCGGCCGGCCACGCGGTGGTCGGCGTGGCGCACGCGATCGGCGCCGCGGGCGCGGACCTGCGCCACCTCGTCCAGGAAGTGCCTGCGGTCGTCGGGGTGCAGCACGTCGGCGAGCGACGCGACCGGATGGCCGAGGAGGGCCGGCACGCTGGCCGACACCGCGTCGAGCGGCAGCCCCGCGACATCGCGCCAATGCAGCACGAGCAGGTCCTCGTCCGGAACCGGAAGACTGGTGGACGGCCCCACCCGCTGCATACCTCAACCCCGGCGACATGGCGATGAGGGTAATACTACTCCGCTTCGCCGCCGGGTTGAAGAGGCGGCTCCTACCGCTTCGGCCGGCCGCCCGGACCGGAGGTCCGCATGTTGCCCTGCACGTCGCCGTGCCCGCCGGCGCCGGTCCGCGGCTTCGCGCCGCCCGGATGCAGGCCGGACGACACGCCGGACGAGCCGGTGGCCGGCGGCGGGCTCGACGCCGCGCCCTCGGTGCGGCCGATACTCTGTGCCGGGCTGCGTTCCACGGGGCCGGAGCTGCCGCTGCCGGTGCCGCCGGTGGTCTGCGTCGTGCCGTGCGCCGTATCGGCGCGCGCCAGCCGCTCGCGGGTTTCCTCGAGGGTCTTGGGATCGACCTTGTTGGGGTCGTCGGAGGGTTGCGTCACGGCGCGTCTCCCTGGCTGCGGACTCGTCTCCGCAAACCGCCCCTCCGCCCGCAAGGTTCCGGGGCTCAGCGCACCGTCAGGAAGCGGGCGAACAGCGCCAGGCTGGCGGCCACGGTGGCGTTCAGCGACTCCACCGCCCCGGTCGTGGGGATCGACAGCCGCCGCGCCGGCAGATCGGCCGGAACACCCTGCCCCTCCTCGCCAAGCACGAGGCGCAGGTCGCGCGGCCAGTCCAGGCCCGACAGATCCTCGCCCCCGGCATCGAGCGCGAACAGCGGCCCGGCGGCGTGCGCCAGCGCCGGCCAGCGCGGCCCCTTCAGGAGCGTCAGCTCGAACTGCGCGTTGGACGCGGCGCGCAGGCACTTGGGATGGTAGGGGTGCGCCGACTCCTCAAGCAGGATCACCCGGCGCGCGCCAAAGGCGGCGGCGCTGCGCAGGAGTGCGCCCAGGTTGCTGGGATCGCCCAGCGCGCAGACCAGCTCCAGCCCTTCCGGCGGGCGGGCGAGGTCCACCATGGGCAGGTCCGGCACGGTGCCGACCAGCAGCGGGAAGTCGGTGCCGGACACGTCCAGGCGGCGGAACAGCGCCGGTGCGAGCTGCACCGGCTCCACCCCCGGCGGCAGCGCCCAGCCGGCGACCTGCGCCGGATCAGTGACCAGCACGGTGGTAAAGCGCGCCGGGTGGCGGGCCAGCGCCTCCGGCACGGTCTTCAGCCCGGCCAGCAGGAACCGGCCCTGCTTCTTCAGCCCGCGGCTTTCCAGCAGCGACTCCCACAGCTTGAACTGCGGGTTCTGCGGGCTTTCGATCAGGCGCGGCGGCAATCGTGTCATGCCGCCGTCCCTATCACTCCTCCGCGGCGGCGTCCACCACCGGCGGGCGGGGCGCCGCGGCGACCGGGGCGGCGAGCTGGGCGTCCACCACGGCGATGGCCGTCATGTTGACCAGCCCGCGCACGGTGATCGACGGCGTGACGATGTGCGCGGGGCGCGCGGCGCCCAGCAGCATCGGCCCGACGTTCTGCGCGTCGCCCAGCACTTTCAGCATGTTGAAGGCGATGTTGGCGGCGTCCAGCGTCGGCATCACCAGCAGGTTGGCCTGCCCCTTCAGGCGCGAATCCGGCAGCACGCGGGTGCGGATCGCCTCCGACAGGGCGGCGTCGGCGTGCATCTCGCCGTCCGCTTCCAGCTCCGGGAATTCCTGGGCCAGGAGCTGGCAGGCGGTGCGCATCTTGCGCGCCGACGGCGTGTCGGCGCTGCCGAAGTTGGAGTGCGAGAGCAGCGCCACCTTCGGCTCGATGCCGAAGCGCCGCACCTCCTCCGCCGCCAGCCGCGCGATCTCCGCCACCTGCTCGGCCGTCGGCTCGCCGTTGACGTAGGTGTCGCTGAGGAAGTAGGTGCCGGCCTCCAGGATCAGCAGGTTCATGGCGCCGGCGACCTTCACGCCCTTGCGCAGGCCGATCACGTCCATGACCTGATTGAGGTAGTCGCCGTAGCGCCCCGACGTGCCGCAGATCAGCGCGTCGGCCTCGCCCCGCTTGACCATCAGCGCGCCGAACACGGCGGGCTGCGTGCGCACCACGTTGACCGCGTGCATGGGCGACACGCCGCGCCGCCCCATCAGGCGCCGGTAGACCTCGGCGTAGTTGTGGTAGCGCAGGTCTCGGATGACCTCGATCACCTCCACGTCCTGGCCGGGCTTCAGGCGCAGGCCGAGTTCGGCGATGGAGCGTTCGATCACCTCGCGCCGGCCGATCAGCACCGGGTGGGCGATGCCTTCGTCAACGGCGGTCTGCGCGGCGCGCAGCACGCGCTCGTCCTCGCCCTCGGCGTAGACGACGCGCTTGGGCGCCTGCTTGGCGCGCAGCATCATCGGCCGCATGACGAGGCCGGAGCGGAAGACGTACTGCCCCAGTTCGTCCCGGTAGGCGCGGAAATCGTGGATCGGCCGCGTCGCCACGCCGCTGTCCATCGCCGCCTTGGCGACCGCCGACGACACCTCGATGATCAGGCGGGGATCGAAGGGCTTGGGCAGGATGTAGGCCGGACCGAAGCGCAGATCCTCGCTGGTGTAGGCGGCGGCGACCACGTCCGACGGTTCGGCGCGGGCGAGGTTCGCCACGGCGTGCGTGGCGGCCAGCTTCATCGCCTCGTTCACCGTCGTCGCGCCGACGTCGAGCGCACCGCGGAAGATGAACGGGAAGCACAGCACATTGTTGACCTGGTTCGGGAAATCCGACCGGCCGGTGGCGATGATGGCGTCGGGCCGCGCCTCGCGCGCCAGGTCCGGCATGATCTCCGGCTCCGGGTTGGCCAGCGCCAGGATGATCGGCCGGTCGGCCATGCGCTTGACCATGTCCGGCGTCAGCACCTTCGGGCCCGACAGGCCGAGGAACAGGTCGGCCCCGTCGATCACCTCGTCCAGCGTGCGCGCCGCCGTGTCCTTGGCGTAGGCGGCCTTGTAGGTGTTCATCTCCTCGTTGCGGTCCTTGTAGACCACGCCGATGCGGTCGACGAGCCAGACGTTCTCGCGCCGGATGCCCAGGCCGACCAGCAGGTCCAGGCAGGCGATGCCGGCCGCCCCGCCGCCGGTGGACACCACCTTGACCGAGGCCATGTCCTTGCCGACCAGCTTCAGCGCGTTGAGCATGGCGGCGCCCACCACGATGGCGGTGCCGTGCTGGTCGTCGTGGAAGACGGGGATCTTCATCCGCTCGCGGCAGCGTTGCTCCACCTCGAAGCAGGCGGGGGCGGCGATGTCCTCCAGGTTGATGGCGCCGAAGGTCGGCTCCAGCCGCACGATGGTGTCGACCAGCGCGTCGACGTCGTTCTCGTTCAGTTCGATGTCGAAGCAGTCGAGCCCGGCGAACTTCTTGAAGAGGACGGCCTTGCCCTCCATCACCGGCTTGGCGGCCAGCGGGCCTATGTTGCCGAGGCCGAGCACGGCGGTGCCGTTGGTGACCACCGCCACGAGGTTCGCGCGCGCCGTGAGTTCGGCCGCCTGCGCCGGGTCGTTGGCGATGGCCGTGCTGGCCGCCGCCACGCCGGGGGAGTAGGCGAGCGCCAGATCGCGCTGGTTGGCCATCGGCTTGGTGGCGACGATGGCCAGCTTCCCCGGCTTCGGCCGCCGGTGATAATCCAGCGCGAGCTTATCGAAATCCTCGGACATGCGCGTCCCTCCGCATTATTAACTTGATTTCGGTTAATCGTGATCGGATCGATCAACCATTAGACGGCTTATAGCGTATTCCAGGCGCCCCGCACAGCCGCCGCGACACATATCAGCCCACCGATGCAGCGCTTGACGTTGGGGCTTTCGCTGGCGCTCAACCCAACGGAAGTCAGGCGTGCCAACGCTCGGCGCGTCACTATGACGGCGTTTTCCTCGGCCGGCAAAACGGAAAAGGGGCGGAACCTCCCGGCTCCGCCCTCATCCCGTCCCCGCGGATCAGATCCGTGCCAGCGCCGGTTCCTTGAAGAAGTGCTGGTACTCCTCCACCGCCCTGCTCTCGTCGAACTCGCCTTCCATCTTGGCGACGACGACGGTGGCGACACCATTGCCGATCAGGTTGGTGATGGCGCGCGCCTCCGACATGAAACGGTCCACGCCCAGCAGCAGCGCCAGACCTTCCACCGGCAGCGTGCCGGTAGCCGAGAGCGTGGCGGCCAGCGTCACGAAACCGCCGCCGGTCACCGCCGCCGCCCCCTTCGAGGTGACCATCAGCAGGCCGAGGATGGTGATCTGCTGCCAGATCGTGAGGTCGACGTTGAAGGCCTGGGCGATGAAGATCGCCGCCATCGACAGGTAGATCGAGGTGCCGTCCAGGTTGAAGGAATAGCCGGTCGGGATGACCAGACCCACCACGTGCTTGGAGCAGCCGAACTTCTGCATCTTCTCCATCATGCGCGGCAGCACGGACTCCGACGAGGAGGTGCCGAGCACGATGAGCAGTTCCTGCTTGATGTACTTGATGAACGTCCACAGGCTGAAGCCGTAGGCCTTGGCGATCGAGCCCAGCACGCCGAACACGAACAGCGCCATGGTGATGTACACGGCCGCCATCAGTTGCCCCAGCGAGACGAGCGAGGTGACGCCGTACTTGCCGATGGTGAAGGCCATGGCGCCGAACGCGCCCAGCGGCGCCACGCGCATCAGGATGCCGATCACGCCGAACAGCGCGTGCGCCGTCTTGTCGAAGATGTCCTCGACCAGCTTGCCCTTCTGCCCCATGGCGGCCAGCGCCACGCCGAAGATCACCGCGAAGAACAGGATCTGCAGCATGTCGCCCTTCACGAACGCGCCCACGACGTTGTCGGGCACGATGTTCATGAAGAAGTCGAGCGTGGTGTGGTTCTTCGCCTCGGTCGCGTACTTGGCGACCGCGTCGGCCTTCAACTGGCCCGGCACGATGTTCATGCCGCCGCCCGGCTGCACGAGGTTGACCACCAGCAGGCCGAGGCCGAGCGCGAAGGTCGTCACCACCTCGAAGTACAGAAGCGCCTTGCCGCCGACCTTGCCGACCTTCTTCATGTCGCCGATGGACGAGATACCGGTGACCACCGTCAGGAAGACGATCGGCCCGATGACCATCTTGATCATCTTGATGAAGACGTCGCCCAGCGGCTTCATCTCCACGGCGATCGCCGGGTGGAAGTGGCCCAGCAGGATGCCGATGGTGATGGCGCTGAGAACCTGGAACGTCAGGTTGGTGTAAAGCGGCTTCTTGGGATGCTTGCGCGCGTCGGCGTGCATGACCGTCTCCTCACGGGTGTCGTTCTGGCCCGGCCTTCCAAGGGGCCGGCGGATGGAGACGACGGAGAGCAATCGCTGTGCCAGCGAACAAGTCATTGATTCTGCCGGACTTAAGTCAGAGCAGCGGCGGGAATCCCGCACAATCGCCACTTTGTCCATGTGTGGAAATCCACACACGCCGACGCACTCTTGCTGCGCCGCAGCGAAAATGGGAAGGAGATTAGCAGGAGCGGCGCGGCGCGCGACATTCCGTTATGCAGCCGCCGTGGGACGGCCTTTCGGGCCAGCCCCTTCCCGAAAATCCATCTTGCCCGTGCCGCCGGCGGGGCGCAGAACCGTTGCCCCGGAAAAGGGAGGAGAGCGGTGTGATCGAGATGGTGATGCGGTCGTTGCGTGGTGTCGCGGGACGGCGGCCGTTCGCGGCGACGGTGCGCCTCGCCCTGCTGCTGGGATTCCTGGCGGCGTCGCTGACCGGCTGGGGTGTGGCGGCGTGGACGGAGACGCGCACGCGCAATGCCCTGCGCGAGGAGGAGCGCGCCCAACTCGCGCTCTACGGCGCCAACCTGCGCACCGAGCTGGAAAAGCACCGCGCCGTGCCCTTCGTCCTGGCCCGAGACGTGGAGGTGGCGGACTTGCTGATGATCCCCGCCCCGCGCACGGTCGAGCGCTTGAGCCGCAAGCTGGAGGAGATCGCAAGGGCGCTGCCCGCTTCCGCCCTCTACGTCATGGACGAGTCCGGCACGACGATCGCGGCCAGCAACTGGGACCAACCGGACAGTTTCATCGGCCAGAACTTCGCCTTCCGCCCCTACTTCCGCGACGCGGTGGAGCACGGCGAGGGGCACAACTTCGCGCTCGGCACCACATCGCTGAAGCCCGGCTACTACACGGCGCACCGGGTGGTGGCGGAAAACCGCACACTGGGCGTCGTCGTCCTAAAGGTCGGTTTCGAGGCGCTGGAGCAGGGCTGGCGCGCCACGCCGGACGCGGTGGCGGTCACCGACCGCGACGGCATGGTCTTCATCACCGACGTGGACGGCTGGCGCTACCGCAGCCTGCCGGGCGCCAAGCCCGCCGATCCGGAGGCGGTCAACCCGCTGCCCTGGCGCCTGCTGGAGAACGGCGAAGTCGCGGTGGAGGAGGACGGCGCACGCCGCCCGTACCTCCTGCAATCCGCCGCGGTGCCGGAAGGCGACTGGACCCTGCACATCCTGACCAGCCTGGAGACGGTCGAACGACGCGCCACCACCGCCGGGCTGCTGGCGGCCGTCGTCGCCGGCCTGCTGGCGCTGTCCGGCGTGCTGCTGGCGCAGCGGCGTCAGGCCCTGGCCGAGCGTCTGGTCTTCCAGGAGCAGGCCCGGCACGAGCTGGAACGCCGCGTCGCCCAGGCGACGGCGGATCTGCGCGCCACCGAGAACGAGCTGGTGCAGGCGGCCAAGCTGGCCGCGCTCGGCCAGATGTCGGCCGGCATCGCGCACGAGATCAACCAGCCGCTGGCCGCGCTCCGCACCTTCGCCGACAACGCCGCCGTGCTGCTGGAGCGCGGCCACAGCGACCGCGTGCGCGACAACCTCGCCGAGATCGCCGCGCTGACCGACCGCATGGCGACGATCACCCGTCACCTCAAGGGCTTCGCCCGGCGTGCCTCGGGCACGCTGGGCGCCGTCGCGGTGAACGGCGCCGTGCGGGAGGCGCTGGCGCTGCTGGAGGCGCGGCTGCACCGCGACGGTGTATCTGTGGCGCTGGAACTGCCGCCGGAGCCGGTGTGGGTGCTGGGGGAGGACGTGCGGCTCCAGCAGGTGCTGGTCAACCTGTTCTCCAACGCCGTCGACGCCATGCGCGGCCGGCCGGTGCGCGTGCTGGGCGTCCATCTGGCGGCCGACGGCGCCGAGGCCGTGTTGACCGTGCGCGACACCGGACACGGCCTGCGGCCCGACGCCCTGGCGCACCTGTTCTCGCCCTTTTTCACGACGAAGGAGGCGGACGAAGGGTTGGGCTTGGGCCTGTCGATCAGCCATGGCATCGTTACGGACTTCGGCGGCAGCATCACCGCCGGCAACGCCCCGGACGGGGGCGCGGTGTTCACCGTCCGCCTGAAACGCACGGAGCCCGCCCCATGAGCAACGCCCCATGAGCAACGCCCGATGACCTCCACCGGTGCCGTTCTGTTCATCGACGACGAGCGGCCGATCCGCGTGGCCAGCGGCCAGGCGCTGGAACTCGCCGGTTTCGACGTGACGGCGGTGGAGAGCGCCGAACGCGGGCTGAAGCACGCCACGCGCGACTTCCCCGGCTGCGTGGTCAGCGATGTGCGCATGCCCGGCATGGACGGGCTGGAGCTGCTGAAGGCCGTGCGCGCCGTCGATCCCGACCTGCCGGTGGTGCTGATCACCGGGCACGGCGATGTGCCGGTGGCCGTGCAGGCGATGCGCGACGGCGCCTATGACTTCATCGAGAAGCCCTTCCCCTCCGACCGCCTCGTCGAGGTGTGCCGGCGCGCCGTGGACCGGCGCCGGCTGGTGTTGGAGAACCGCGCGCTGAAGGCGGCGCTGTCCGGCGCCGGGAGCGGCGTGCAGAGCATCATCGGGCGCACCCCGGGCATCGAGCGGCTGCGCGCCACCATATCCGCCGTGGCCGACACCGACGCCGACGTGCTGGTGCTGGGCGAGACCGGCACCGGCAAGGAGATGGTCGCCCGCGCGCTGCATGCGCAGAGCCGGCGGCGCAAGCACCCCTTCGTGGCGCTCAACTGCGGCGCCATGCCCGAGACCATCATCGAGAGCGAGCTGTTCGGCCACGAGGCCGGCGCCTTCACCGGCGCCACCAAGCGCCGGGTGGGGCGCATCGAGCACGCCAGCCGCGGCACCCTGTTCCTGGACGAGATCGAGAGCATGCCGCTGTCGCTCCAGGTCAAGCTGCTGCGCGTGGTGCAGGAACGCGCGGTCGAACCGCTGGGCTCCAACGAGGTTGTGCCGGTGGACCTGCGCATCGTCGCCGCCACCAAGGTGGACCTGCGCAAAGCCGCCGACGAGGGCGGATTCCGCGCCGACCTGTACTATCGCCTGAACGTTGTGGTGCTGACCATCCCACCGCTGCGCGACCGGCGCGACGACATCCCGCTGCTGTTCCAGCACTTCGTTTTGCAGGCGGCCAGCCGCTACGGCCGCGAGCCCCTTGCTCCCACCCCGGCGCAGATGCACCGGCTGATGACGCACGACTGGCCGGGCAACGTGCGCGAGCTGCGCAACGCCGCCGACCGCTTCGTCCTCGGCCTCGACGACGCGCCCGCAACGCCGGCGGCGGCCACCAGGGGAACACTGTCCCTGGCCGAGCAGGTGGACCTGTTCGAGAAGCGCCTGATCGAAGCCGAACTGGCCCGCCACAAGGGCAGCGTCAAAGCCACCATCGAGGCGCTGAACGTCCCCCGCAAGACCTTTTACGACAAGCTCAAGCGCTACGGTTTGAGCCGGGAGGACTTTGTGGAATAGCCGGAGTGGAACAGCCCGAGGTCGCCGCCTCATCCCGGCGGCACGTGCTCCGGGTATAGCGTGATGCTGGCGATGTGCCCGACCTGCTTCGACAGGTCGTGGTCGACCAGGACCGGGAAGCCGTGCGAGCGCACCTTGCGACAGAAGAACACGTCCTCGCCGATGTGGCAGCGTTGCGTTTCCGACCACGCGAAGTCGAACCAGGGTTCGGGAACCCTCTCGAACACAGCGCGCTCCACCAGCATGCACCCCATTCCGGTGTGGTCCACCGCCTCCAGCCCCGCGGATGCCGGCGCGGTGTGCAGCGGCGCGCCGTCCTTGGCCGCCACCGGCCCGAAAGGAGCCGTCCGCCGCTGGTAGTTGGCGCCGACGACCGGCCGGTCGTGCGCCAGCAGCCGGCCGATCGCGTCGGACGGGAAGCGCATGTCGGTGTCGAGCCACAGCAGGTGCGTGGCCCCTGTCGCAAGCGCCTGACGGGCCACGTCCGTGCGCTGCGTGGTGATGACCGAGCCGAGGACCAGGGCCAACCGGACGTCGTCCCCCGTACCGGCGTGATGGCGCATGGCGCTCACCAGATCGGACATGAACAGCGCGTGCACATGCTCGCGCGTCGGCACGCCCAGGACGATCGTACGCGTCATGCCACCTCGCCATTTATTAGTATGATCTAATTTTAAGATTGACAGCCCGCCGGCCCCGTGGATCATCGGCGGAACAATAGCAACGCATCCCCGGGGAGGAAACCAATGCCTGAACTCGACGTCCAGGGCCGCACCATTGCCGTCAGCGAAGCCGGCTGGCTGGAGAACGTCAACGAGTGGGACGAGGACATCGCCCGCGCCGTGGCCGAGCAGGAGGGCGTCGCCCTGACCGACGCGCACTGGGACATCATCCGCACGACCCGCACCTTTTTCGAGGAGAACGGCGTGATCCCCGAGGCCCGCGTGTTCTCGAAGATCATGAAGGAGCAGTACGGCGCCGAGCGCGCGACCCAACAGTACTTCTTCTCGCTGTTCCCGCACGGCCTGCTGAAGCAGGCCAACAAGATCGCCGGCCTGCCGCGCCCGAAGGGCTGTTCGTAAGCCGGTTCACTTCCTACACTGTCAGGGCGGAGCCGAGAGGACGTCGTCCAGGAGTCGCCCATGACCGCCCTGCCACCCCGAACGCATGTCCGTCGAGGAATGGGTGATGACGGCGGCCACTGGGCGCCCGAACCGCTGCTGTACGGTCCAGGCGACCGGCTGGAGCTGATGAGCGTGGACGCCACGCTCGACATGGCCGCGCTTTACGACGGCGTGCTGGGGGGAGGCGAAGGTTAAGGCACCAGTTCCTTGCGGAACCAGATCTGGCTGTGGCCGGGCGGGTAGCCGTCGAGGACCGCCCAGCGCTCGTACCCCTGCCGGGGATAGAAGTCCGGCGCCTGGAAGTCGTAGGTCCACAGCCGCGACCAGCGGCAGCCACGGCGCACCGCCTCCTCCTCCGCCGCGCGCAGCAGCCGAGCGCCGAGCCCGCCGCGCTGCCGGTCGTCGGCCACCCACAGGCTGTCGACGTACAGCCACTCCCAGTTGGTCATGCCGACCAGCCCGCCGGCCAGCGCGCCGTCCGCCGTGTGGGCGGCGACCACCAGATCCCGCTTGTCGTAGGGCCGGCAGCGCTCCGCATTGAAGGCCATCAGCCCGGCGAAAACGGCCTGCACCTCGGCGTCCGCCCCGGCGTCGAGAAGCGACAGGGTCAGCCCGTCCATCACCGCCCGCCGGACACGTTGAGCTGCGCGCCAGTCACGTAGGATGCCGCGTCGGACAGCAGCCAGACGATCGTCTCCGCCACCTCGTCGGCGGTGCCGGCGCGGCCCATGGGCATGGCGGACGCGAACTTGTCCAGGCGGTTGCCCACACCCGGAACGATCTGGATCTCGGTGTCGATCAGGCCGGGGCGCACCACGTTGACGCGGATGCCCTCCTTCGCCACCTCGCGTGCCAGCCCGATGGTGAGGCTGTCGATGGCGCCCTTCGCGGCGGCGTAGGCGACGAACTCGTTGGGCGAACCCAGGTCGGCGGCGATGGAGCCCAGGTTGACGATCACCCCGCCCTTGCCGCCGCGCGCCGTGGACATGCGCCGCACCGCCTCCCGGCTGCACAGGACGCTGCCCAGGATGTTGATGTCCAGCGTGCGGCGGATTCCGTCCAGCGGCACCTCGTCCAGCCGGCCGTAGGGGCCGACGATGCCGGCGTTGTTGACCAGCCCGCCGATGGGGCCCAGGGCCTTCTCCGCCCCGTCGAACAGGGCGCGCACGTCCGCCTCGTCGGCCACGTCCCCCTGGAACGCCTCGGCCCGGCCACCGGCCGCGCGGATGGCCTGCACGACGGCGTCGGCCGCGTCGGCGTTGGACGCGTAGTTGACGGCGACGGCCCAGCCGCGCTGCGCCGCCATCCGCGACACCGCGGCCCCGATCCCCCGGCTGCCGCCGGTCACGATGAGCGTGGACATGCCCTTCCCTCCTCCGATTTTCCGCCATGATGGCGGCGGAGGCGCGGCGGCGCAACCGGCTCAGGCGTCGGCCAAGCCATGCGCGAAGGTGTCGAGGCCCCGCGTGCCAGCCTCGGTTAGCGCATAGGTGGCGCGCGCCACCCGCTCGAACCAGCCGTAGACGTCGCGCCGCAGGATGGTCGAAACGTCGGCCGGCGCGCCGTGGCCGCGAAGATCCTTGATGGTCAGCGGCCCGTGCGCGTGCAGGATGCGGGCAATGCGCAGCGCGTCCTGGCGGTAGGCGGTGACGATCGGCACGCGGGTGGAGCCGCCGCGGTTGGGATCGCCGGCGCGGCGCGCGTGCTCGCCCAGCAGGCGGGCGGCGCGCTTCTTGTCCTTGCGCGGCCGGTAGGGCACGGGATCGAGCAGCACCTCCACCTCGTGCCCGGATGCCCGTGCCGTGTCCACCACCAGCAGCCCGACGCCAAGCCGGCGGCACAGCTTCTTCACGTCGCCATCGTAGGGCGATGGCCCGGACGCCTTGCGCCCCGGCTGCGGCACGGCGAGGTAGACGGCGTCGGTAACCGCCAGCCGGTCGACGCCCTGCAGCACCAGTTCCAGCGTGAAGCGCTTCTTCAGCTCGACGATAACCGGCGGCTCGGCGCCCCGCACGGCCACGAGGTCGCACCCGTGCACCTCGCCCTTCACGGCGAAACCCTGGCCTTCCAGAAAGGCTTTGACCGGGGCGTAGAGGTCGGTTTCGGCGGAGATGGACACGGGCTCAGAGGTCGCCAGCGAGAATGTCGATGGCACGCCGGATGGCATGGCGCGCATCCGCCAAGTTCGCCACGACGGGGCCGATGTCCGACACGGGCACACCGGCGATCTGCGGCGTCATCGCAACGAAAGCCTCACCGTCCACCTCAACGACCGGCATCAGGTCACGGATCGGCGGACCGGCTTCGATCGGGTGGACGAGCGGCACCACCACCCGCGACGAGCGAACGGCGACATGGTTGCCCTGTACCACCAAAAGATAGGGCACCGGATGCTCCGGCCGCTCCTCGGCTTCAGGGTTGCGGCAAACGTCGAGGAAACGCATCAGAACAGCCGTTTCCCGCTCCCGTAGACGCCATGCTTTTCCACATAGGCATCGTAGGCGTCGAAGGCCGGCCGGTTCTCTTCGATCCAGCGCTGCCGCTTGGCCTCCTTCACGGATTGCTCCACCGCCACCTCAAAGACCTGCGAGAGGTTGATGCCCAATGCCTTCGCCTCAGCCACAAGATCCGGCCGGGCCGAAACATTTGTCGGCTTCCTCTGAGCCCCACCGCGCGCCATGACACCCTCACGTTTTCTTGCGCATTCAATATGCGCATGAATCCGGCAAAAAGAAAGGCGCCTTGCGGCGCCTTCCAGGGGTCCAGGGGCACATTGCCCCTGGCAGGGTGCGCGAGGGCACGCAGCCCTCGCACTTGATCTCAGAGCGTCACGCGGCGGCCTTCTGCTTGCGCAGGATGCCGAGGATGTCGGCGGCGGCCTTCGGGATGTTGGTGCCGGGGCCGTAGATGGCACTCGCACCCGCCTTGTAGAGGTAGTCGTAGTCCTGCGGCGGGATGACGCCGCCGCACACCACCAGGATGTCGCCGGCGCCCTGCTTGCGCAGCTCCTCGACCAGTTGCGGGACCAGCGTCTTGTGACCGGCGGCCTGCGACGACACGCCGACGACATGCACGTCGTTCTCCACGGCCTGCCGGGCGGCCTCCTCCGGGGTCTGGAACAGCGGCCCGATGTCCACGTCGAAGCCGATGTCGGCGAAGGAGGTGGCGATCACCTTGGCGCCGCGGTCGTGGCCGTCCTGGCCCATCTTGACGACCAGGATGCGCGGGCGGCGGCCCTCCTCGGCGGCGAAGTCCTCGATGTCCTTCTGGATCTTCGCGAAGCCCTCGTCGCCCTCGTAGGCGGCGCCGTACACGCCCGAAACCGAGCGGATCTGCGCCACGTGGCGGGTGAACACCTTCTCCAGCGCCTCGGAGATCTCGCCCACGGTGGCGCGGGCGCGGGTGGCCTTGACGGCGAGATCCAGCAGGTTGCCGGACTTGTCGGCCGCCGCCTGGGTCAGCGCGTCGAGCGCGGCGCGGCAGGCGGACTCGTCGCGGGTGGTGCGCACCTTGTTGAGCCGCGCGATCTGCGATTCGCGCACGGCGGTGTTGTCGATGTCGAGGACGTCGACCATCTCCGGGTTTTCCGGGCGGTACTTGTTGACGCCGACGATCACCTCCTCGCCACGGTCGATGCGGGCCTGACGGCGGGCGGCGGCCTCCTCGATCAGCAGCTTGGGCATGCCGGACTCGACGGCCTTGGTCATGCCGCCCATGCCCTCGACCTTCTCGATCAGCTCCAGCGCCGCGTCGGCCAGCGACTGCGTGAGGTTCTCGATGTAGTAGGAGCCGGCGAGCGGGTCGACCACCTTGGTGACACCCGTCTCCTCGGCGATGATGAGCTGGGTGTTGCGGGCGATGCGGGCGGAGAACTTGGTCGGCAGGCCCAGCGCCTCGTCGAAGGCGTTGGTGTGCAGCGACTGCGTGCCGCCCAGCACCGCGGCCATCGCCTCGATGGTGGTACGGATGACGTTGTTGTAGGGGTCCTGCTCCGTCAGCGACACGCCCGAGGTCTGGCAATGCGTGCGCAGCGCCAGCGAGCGCGCGTCCTTCGGATCGAACTTCTCCTTCATCAGCGTCGCCCACAGCAGGCGCGCGGCGCGCAGCTTGGCGACCTCCATGAAGAAGTTCATGCCGATCGAGAAGAAGAACGACAGGCGCGGGGCGAACTTGTCCACGGGCAGGCCCTTGGACATGGCGGCGCGCACGTATTCCAGGCCGTCGGCGATGGTGAAGGCCAGCTCCTGCACCGCGGTCGCCCCGGCCTCCTGCATGTGATAGCCGGAGATGGAGATCGAGTTGAACTTCGGCATGTTCAGCGCCGTGTACTCGATGATGTCCGCGATGATCCGCATCGAAGGCTCGGGCGGATAAATGTAGGTGTTGCGGACCATGAACTCCTTGAGGATGTCGTTCTGGATGGTGCCGGACAGCTTGTCCTGGCTCACCCCCTGCTCCTCGGCGGCGACGATGTAGCCGGCCAGGATCGGCAGGACCGCACCGTTCATGGTCATGGAGACGGACATCTTGTCGAGCGGGATGCCGTCGAAGAGGATCTTCATGTCCTCGACCGAATCGATCGCCACGCCGGCCTTGCCGACGTCGCCCACCACGCGCGGATGGTCGCTGTCATAGCCGCGGTGCGTGGCCAGATCGAAGGCCACCGACAGGCCCATCTGCCCGGCCTTCAGGTTGGCGCGGTAGAAGGCATTCGATTCCTCGGCCGTGGAGAAGCCGGCGTACTGACGGATCGTCCAGGGTCGGTGCGCGTACATGGTGGCGCGCGGTCCGCGCGTGAACGGCGGGAATCCCGGCAGCGTGTCCAGCGCGATGCCGTCCAGGTCGGCCGCGGTGTAGAGGGGCTTGACGTCCAGGCCCTCGGGCGTGTGCCAGATCAGGTCGTCCGGCTTGCCGTCGGCGCCGATGTCCTTGGCGGCCAGCGCCTGCCAGTCGGCCAGCGTCTTCTTCGGAAAGTCGGTCATGGACACCTCCTCAACATCG
>DASPIO010000360.1:0-3329 GCA_035629155.1 Azospirillum sp.
TCCCGCTCTCGATGACGTAGGCGCGGTGCGCGATGCGCAGCGCCGCGTAGGCGTTCTGCTCGGCCAGCAGCACCGTCGTGCCGGCCGCGTTGATCGCCTGCACCGCCTCCAGCACCTGCTTGACGATCAGGGGCGCCAGCCCCAGCGACGGCTCGTCCAGCAGCAGCACCTTGGGCCGCCCCATCAGCGCCCGCCCGATCGCCACCATCTGCTGCTGCCCGCCGCTCAGCGACCCCGCCGCGTCGTCCTTCTTCATGCGCAGCACCGGGAACATCTCGAACACCCGCTCCAGCAGGCGCTGCGACGCCGTCGGGTCGTGGCGGTGCACGTACGCCCCCAGCAGCAGGTTCTTGCGCACCGACATCTCGGGGAACAGCTTGCGCCCCTCCGGGCAGTGCACCAGCCCCGCCCGCACGATGCGCGACGGCTTGCTCCCGACCAGATCCTCCCCGTTCAGCCGGATGCGGCCCGCCGCCGGCGTGCGCAGGCCGCTGATCGTCAGGAACAGCGAACTCTTGCCCGCCCCGTTGGCGCCCAGCATCACCACCAGCTCGCCCGGCTGGACGCGCAGGGTGATGCCGTCCAGCGCCCGGAAGCTGCCGTAGTTCAGCGTCACCCCGTCAAGCCGCAGCATAGTCCGCCCCCAGGTAGGCCTCGATGACGCGCGGGTTGCTCTGCACCGCCGCGGGCGGCCCCTCGGCGATCATCTCGCCGTGGTCGAGCACGATGATGTGGTCGGCCAGGCTCATGATCATGTCCATCTTGTGCTCGATCAGGCACACGGTGAGCCCGGCGTCCGCCATCTTGCGGATCAGTTGGGCCAGCCCCGCCGTCTCCTCCGGGTTGACGCCGCCGGCCGGCTCGTCGAGCAGCACGATCTTCGGCTCGGTCGCCAGCGCCAGCGCGAAGGCCACGCGCTTGCGCTCCTCCTGCGAGATCTCGCCGGCCAGCCGGTCGGCCACGCCGGACAGGCCGACGAAGTCGAGCACCTCCTCGGCCTTGGCGCGGCAGGCGCGCTCGTCGCGGGCCAGCCGCGGCGTGCCCAGCAGCACGTCCCAGAAGGTCGAACGGGTGCGCAGCCGGTGGCCGACGATCAGGTTGTCGCGCACGCTGGCCCGGTCGAACAGCGCCGTGGTCTGGAAGGTGCGCGCCAGGCCCAGCGCCGCCATGCGGTCGGGGCGCAGCCCGGTGACGTCGGCGCCGTCGAACAGGATGCGCCCGCTGGAGGGCTTGTGCAGGCCGCTGACCAGGTTGAAGAAGGTGGTCTTGCCGGCGCCGTTGGGGCCGATGATGGCGCTGATGCGGCCGCGCGCGAAGCGCGTGCTCACCTCGCGCACGGCGGCCAGCCCGCCGAAGCTCTTGGACAGGCCGCGCACTTCCAGCAGCGGCGGGGGGTGGTCGGTCATGGTGGTCTCGTGCGGGAGGGTGTCAGGCATTGGCGCGCGCCCCCCGGCCGCTTCGCTGGCGGGACTGGGCGGCCCTCTTGGCCTGCGCCACGCGCCGGGCGCGGCGCTCGGCGAGGAAGCCCAGGATGCCCTGCGGGAAGTACATCACCAGCACGATCAAGAGCGGCCCGAAGACGATCATCCGGTAGTCCTGGAGGAATTGCAGCGACTGCGTGATCCAGGTCAGCGCCACCGCCCCCAGCACCGGGCCGAACAGCGTGCCGATGCCGCCGACCAGGATGAAGGTGACCATGTCGAAGGTGTGGCTCTCCAGCGCCATCGCCGGGCCGAGGAAGCGCACGAAGCCGGCGTACAAGGCGCCCGCCAGCCCGGCGTAGAAGGTCGACAGCACGAAGGCCAGCACCTTGGTGCGCATCAGGTCGATGCCCAGCGCCTCGGCCAGGTCCTCGCCGTTGCGGATGGCGACGAAGGCGCGCCCCAGCAGCGAGCGCACGATGCGGTGCATCACCCACAGCGCCAGCACCAGGAAGGCCAGCACCAGATAGTACTGCTGCACCGGCGTGTCGAAGCGGATGGCGCCGAACGGCGTCGGGATCGGGGTGGGGGCGGGGATGCCGATCAGCCCCACCGTGCCGTGCGTCAGCCCGTCCCACTTCTCGATGACCAGGTACATGATGAAGCCGACGCACAGCGTGAAGATGACGAAGTAGTGCGTCTTCAGGCGCAGCGAGACGACGCCGGCCAGGAAGCCCAGCGCGGCGGCGGCGCCGCCGGCCAGCGCGAAGGCGATCCAGTAGGGCACGCCGTAGTCGACCGTGAGGATGCCCACCGTGTAGGCGCCGACCGCCATGAAGCCGGCGTGCGCCAGGTTGAGCTGGCCGGTGTAGCCGAGGATGAGGTTGAGGCCGACCGCGGCGATGGCCATGATGTAGGCCAGCGCCATGACGTAGATGACGTAGTCGTTGGCCGCCACGACGGGGAAGAGCAGCGCCAGCAGCAGCGCGGCGCCGAGCGGCAGGCGGGGGGGCGGCGGGTGGTCCATGCTCAGCGCACCCCCTTGGTGAACAGCCCCTGCGGGCGCACCGACAGGATGAGGACGAGCAGCGCAAAGGCGATGATGTCCTTGTAGTCGGTGGAGATGTAGAAGGCGCCGAAGCTCTCGGCGAAGCCGATGACCAGGCCGCCGACGATGGCGCCGGGGATCGAGCCCATGCCGCCCAGGATGATGATGACGAAGGCCTTCATGATGACCAGGTGGCCCATGGCCGGGTAGATCAGGTTGATCGGCGCGAACAGCGTGGCGGCGACGGCGGCGAGCGCGCCGGAGATGGCGAAGGTGAGCATGGAGACCCGGGTGGCGTCGATGCCGACGAGCGCGGCGCCTTCGCGGTTCTGGGCCATGGCGATGATGGTGGAACCCAGCGTGGTGCGCTTGAGGAAGAGGTGGAGCGCGGCGACCAGGCCGAAGGCGGCGGCGATGATCATCAGGCGCTGGGCCGGGGCGGTGAGGTCGAAGGCGCGCACGATCTGCGGGTAGGGGGCGGGCAGGCGGTGGAACTCGGCGCCCCAGACGGCCTGGACGACGGCCTCGAGGAAGAGCAGCAGGCCGATGGCGGCGATCATGTCGTGCAGCGGCGGGGCGTGGCGCAGGCGGTGGAAGACGAGGCGCTCGGAGAGCACGGCGAGGAGCGCCACGACCAGCGCCGCGCCGGCCATGGCCAGCCAGTAGTGGGCGCCCAGCGAGCCGGCGAGGAAGTAGGCGATGTAGGCGCCGACCATGTACAGCGCGCCGTGCGCGAAGTTGGGGATGTGCAGGATGCCGTAGACCAGCGTCAGCCCCAGCGCCACCAGGCTGTACACGCTGCCCAGCGTCAGCCCGTTCAGAAGCTGCTGGAAAAAAATGTTCAAGGCCTCGCTCCTCCC
>DASPIO010000361.1:0-41276 GCA_035629155.1 Azospirillum sp.
TCCTATGGCGTTCGAACTGCCCCCGCTCCCGTACGCGTATGATGCGCTGGAGCCGTACATGTCGTCGCAGACCCTGCATCTGCACCACGACAAGCACCACCAGACCTACGTCACCAACCTGAACAACCTGACCAAGGACTCCCCGCTGGCCAACGCCAGCCTGGAGGAGGTCATCAAGCAGTCCGTGGGTGACGCCTCGAAGGTCGGCCTCTTCAACAACGCCGGTCAGGTGTGGAACCACACCTTCTACTGGCAGTGTATGAAGAAGAACGGCGGCGGCGCCATGCCGGGCGACCTGGAGAAGCGCATCGTCGATGCCTTCGGCAGCGTCGATAAGTTCAAGGAGGAGTTCTCGCAAGCCGCCATCACGCAGTTCGGCTCGGGCTGGGCGTGGCTGTACCTGGATGGCGACACGCTGAAGATCGGCAAGACCGGCAACGCCGATACGCCGCTGGCGCACGGCCACAAGCCCCTGCTGACCGTCGACGTGTGGGAGCACGCCTACTACGTGGACTATCAGAACCGCCGCGCGGACTTCGTGAAGGCGTTCATCGACAGCCTGATCGACTGGGAATTCGTCGCCCAGCAGATCCAGAATGCCTGACGTACGCTGGCGCGTACAGCCGTACGCCACGGAAAAGGGGCCCTTCGGGGCCCCTTTTTAATGGCTCAAACCGGCAGCAGAGCCGCAGCCACGCGCCGTCCTTCGGCGAGCAGGACGTTGTAGGTGCGGCAGGCCGCCCCCGTATCCATGACGTCCACGATGACACCGGCGGCCCGCAGGTCGCGGCGGAGCGCACCGGGCAGCAACTGCATCTTCGGCCCAGAGCCGAGCAGCAGGATCTCCACCTTCGGGTCAGCCTCGGTCACGGCGGCGAAGCTTGCGACGGTGAGGCCGGCGAAATCGGTCACGTTCCAGGCGATGGTCTGGTTGGGAAACACGATGACCGGACCGGGGCGCCATTCGCTGCGGATGCAGAACTGCCCTTCCCCGTACCCGTCGATGACCTGCCGGTCCGCCGGAATGATCGGCGTGATATCCATCTCAAACCCTCAAGAACCGGGATCCAAGGGGCTGCACCCCTTTGGCAGGGAGCGCGAGGAGCAGCGCCCCTCGCGGTTCCGTTACGGCGCCGTGGTGGTGGCCGCCGGCTGGGCGGCATCCGGCTGGCCGCGGCGTAGCCGGTTCTCGCCCAGGAACAGCAAGATGGGGGCGGCGATAAAGATCGACGAGGAGGTCGCCAGGAAAATACCGAAGATCAGGACGATGCCGAAGTCCTGCAGCGCCTCGCCGCCGAAAATCGCCAGCGGCAGGATCGACAGCAGCGTGGACAGCGAGGTGCCGAGCGTGCGGTTCAGCGTCTCGTTGATGGACAGGTCGATCAGTTCGCGCAAAGGCATCTTCTTGTAGATGCGCAGGTTCTCGCGCATGCGGTCGTAGACGACGACCTTATCGTTGATCGAATAACCCATGATGGTGAGGATCGCGGCGATCGACACCAGATTGAACTGAATGTCGGTGACCACATAGAAGCCAATGGTCTTCGTCACGTCCAGCAGCAGGGTCACCACCGCGCCCAGGCCGAACTGCCATTCGAAGCGGAACCAGATGTAGACGAGCATCGCCGCCATGGCGAGGCCGAGCGCCAGCATGCCGTTGTAGAACAGCTCACCCGACACCGAGGCACCCACGGCCTCGACGCGGCGCACGACGGTGCCCGGCACCTCCTTGGCCAACGTGGCGCGCACGAGGTCGGCGGCCTTCTGCTGGGCGGAGTCGTCGCCGGCCTGGCGCTCCAGCCGGATCAGAACGTCCTGCGGCGAGCCGAACTCCTGCAGCGCCACCGGGCCCAGGTTCAGCGCGCCCAGCTTGTGGCGCAACTCCGGGAAGTTGGCGGCCTGCGGCGTGCGGGCCTCGATGACGATGCCGCCGGCGAAGTCGATGCCGTAGTTCAGGCCCGGGTAGAAATAGAGGAAGACCGAGGCCACCGAAAGAAGGATCGAGATGATGATGCCGGCGTACCGGCCCTTCATGAAGCCGATGCGGGTGTTGTCGGGAACGAGGCGCAGATGGAACATGGTTCGTACCTTCTCACACCGGCAGGGCGGCCGGCTTTGTCCGGCGCAGCCAGACCACCATCATCAGGCGGACCAGCACGGTGGCGGTGAACAGCGAAATGAGGATGCCGAAGGTGATCGTCACGGCGAAGCCCTTCACCGTGCCGACGCCGAAGATGAACAGCAGCGCCATCTTGATGGCGGTGGTCAGGTTGGCGTCGACGATGGTGCTGTAGGCGCGGCTGTAGCCGGCCTCCAGCGAGGCGAAGACCGTCCGGCCCTTCTTGGCTTCCTCGCGGATGCGTTCGTTGATGAGGATGTTGGCGTCCACCGCGAGGCCCAGCATCAGCAGCACGCCCGCGATGCCGGGCAGCGTCAGCGTGGCCTGCAGCACCGACAGCGCCGCCAGCGTGAGGACGACGTTCACCAGCAGCGCCAGACAGGCGAAGATGCCGAATAGCCCGTACGACGCGATCATGTAGATGCACACCAGCACGAAGCCGACGGCCACCGACAACAGGCCGGCGCGGATCGAATCGGCGCCCAGGTCGGGGCCGACGGTGCGCTCCTCAATCACCCGCAGCGGGGCCGGCAGGGCGCCCGCGCGCAGCAGCACGGCGAGGTCGTTGGCCGACTGCGCGGTGAAGTTGCCGCTGATCTGGCCGCGGCCGCCGGTGATCGGCTCGCGGATGACCGGCGCGCTGATCACCTTGTTGTCCAGCACGATGGCGAACGGCCGGCCGACGTTGGCCTTGGTCACCTCGGCGAAGCGGCGGGCGCCGACGCTGTCGAACTCGAAATTGACGATCCACTCGGCTGTCTGCGAGTTCATCGCCGCCTGGGCGTTGGTCAGGTTGGCGCCATCCACCTCGACCTTGCGGCGGATGACGTAGCTCTGCTGGCCGCGGCCGCCCTCGGCGCTGGGCATGATCTCCGTGCCCGGCGGGGCGCGGCCGGTGGTCGGGTCGGCGTTCACGTCGACCAGACGGAAGGTCATCTTCGCCGTGGTGCCCAGCAGCCGCTTGATGCGGTCCGGATCCTCGACGCCGGGGAGCTGGACCAGGATGCGGTCGGTGCCCTGGCGGGCGATGATCGGTTCGGCGACGCCGGTTTCATCGATGCGGCGGCGGACGATCTCGATGGATTGCTCGACCGCCTGGGTGGCGCGGTCGCGCAACGCCTGATCGGACAGCGCCACCGTCACCGTGCTGCCGGACGCGGTCACGTCAAGGTCCGGCACGCCGCCGCCCAGGGCGCCGCTGCCCACCCGCACGGCGAGTTGGCGGAGCTGGCGCACCGCCTCCTCGACCTGATTGGGATCGCGGACCTGCACGGTGACCGAACGGTCACCCGGCGTGAGGGCGGTGTAGCCGATGTTGGCCTGCCGCAATTGCGTGCGGCTGGAATCGACGAGGGTCTCGACGCGGTCGCGGATGACCGCGCTCATGTCGACTTCGAGCAGCAGGTGCGACCCGCCGCGCAGGTCCAAGCCCAGGCTGACGCGGTTCTGCGCGTACCACGGCGGCAGAGCCGACAGCGTGTCCCGGCTCAGGAAGTTCGGCAGAACCAGGATCACCCCGGCAATGCAGGTGGCCAGGATGAGATAGATCTTCCACCGCGCGAAATACAGCATGCTCGAACGCCGTCCCTATAGCGAACCGGGCCGCCCACACGGACGCCCCCCTACTCCCTGTCGGGCCGGCCGGCTCAGGCGGCCGGCTTCTCGCCCGTCTCGCCGCCCTTGGCGGGCTCGGTCTTGGCCAGCACCAGGTTGATGGTGGAGCGCAGGCAGCGCACGCGCACGCCCTCGGCGATCTCGACCACCACCTCGTCGCCGGTGTCGACCTTCACGACGGTGCCGATGATGCCGCCGCCGGTCACCACGCGGTCACCGCGCCGAAGCGCGTCGAGCATCGCCTTATGCTCCTTCATCTTCTTCTGCTGCGGGCGGATCAGCAGGAAGTAGAAGACGACGAAGATGAGGATGAGCGGGGCGAATTGAATCAGCATGTCGCCGCCGCCCGCCGCAGGCGCAGCGGTCTGAGCGTAGGCCGTGGAGACGAACATCCTGGAGCTCCTTATCGTTGGTCATTGCCGGCGGGCATTTGGACGCCGCGACTATAGCGGTCCTCGCCGGTGATGCAACGGAATAGGCGGATGAACGAAGGGCCGGCCGGCGATCAGCGGCGGCGCACCCGCGAATCCACGATGGCGAAGAAGATCAGCAGCCGCCGCACGCATGGCGCCTCCACAGGCTCGACCCCGTGGAACGAGCGGTCGGACGGTGCGTAGGTCAGCAGGTGGTTCGGCCGGTACGGCGCGTGGCCCACCAGTTCGAAATCCCCGCGCGGGTAACGGTCGAAGCCACGGCCGCGGAAGTCGGGATCGCGTGGGCGGTAGATGGCCGTGCCCAGGTGCGGTGTCCGGTCGTCCTCGGGCATGTAGACGAGCATGGAGAACATCGTCGCCTCCATGTCGGTGTGCGGCAGCATGGCGTGGCCCGCGTGGTCCTCGATGATGCGGGCGACGAGCATCGGCGGCCTGCCCGTCCATTTCAGCTTCTCGCGGATCTGCGGGAAGCGCTCGGCCATCAGTTCGATCACACCCGGATTGAACAGCGCGTCGCGCACCTCCCGCCACACGGCGGCGCTCTCGGCCGGCTGCGCGTCGAGCCACTTGTCGTCGATGACGGCCTGATAGCGGAGCGGCAGGTCGCCCGGCTGGAGGAGGCGCAACTCCTCGGTCACCGGCCAGTGGGCGAGGGCCCGCGCGTACAGCTCCTCCGGCAGGATGCCGGGGACCACGCAGTGCGGAAACGGGTTGGCGTCGACTGGCGTCTCCTCCAGGCGGCGCAGAACATGCGCGGAACTCGCGTCCTTGGAAACGTCGCTGTCAAACGCGCGCAACATCGGCATGCCTTTTCCCCAGGTTTGCACAACAAACGATAGCCGCGCGGCCGCCCCGCCGCAACGGCGCCAGCACCGCACCTTGTTCGCAGCCCCGGCACGGTAGTAGGCTCGGCACCCCGAACCCGCCCGCGCCCATAAGAATCAAGAGCCACCATGTCCGAGTCAGACCTGCTGCCGCTCCTCGCCCGCATCGCCGATGCGCTGGAGCGCATTGCCCCGCCCAAGCGCCCGCCGGTGGATTTCGCCGCCGCCGACGCCTTCGTCTGGCACGCCGACCCCGACCGGCTGGATCCGGTGCCGGTGGTCAACCGCATTGACATCGACCTCCTGCAGGGCATCGAGCGCCAGCGCGACATCCTGCTCGCCAACACACGCCACTTCGCGGCCGGGCTGCCGGCCAACAACGCCCTGTTGTGGGGTGCGCGCGGCACCGGCAAGTCGTCCATCGTCAAGGCGGTGCACGCCACCGTTTCTGCCGAGCACCCCGGCGCCCTGGCGCTGGTGGAAATCCACCGGGAGGACATCCCCACCCTGCCCCGCCTGCTGGCGCTGCTGAAGACGTCGTCGCGCCGCTTCATCCTGTTCTGCGACGACCTGTCGTTCGATGCCGGCGACGAGCACTACAAGTCGTTGAAGGGCGTGCTGGAGGGCGGCGTCGAGGGACGACCGGAGAACGTGGTGTTCTACGCCACTTCCAACCGCCGCCACCTGATGTCGCGCGACATGATCGAGAACGAGCGCTCCACCGCCATCCACGCCAGCGAAGCGGTGGAGGAGAAGGTGTCGCTGTCCGATCGCTTCGGCCTGTGGCTGGGCTTCCACAACTTCGACCAGCCGACGTTCTTCGCCACCATCGAGACCTACGCCCGCCACTTCGATCTCGACATCCCGGTCGAGCAGTTGCACGCCGAGGCGGTCGAGTGGTCGGTGACGCGCGGTGGCCGGTCGGGCCGCGTTGCCTGGCAGTTCATCCAGGATCTTGCCGGCCGGCTGGGGAAGCCGCTTCGCTGACCTGCTGGCTGCCGTCGAGATGCTCGCGGGGGTCCACGGCATGGCTCCCCTTGCGGACCTCGAAGTGCAGTTGCGGGCTGGTGACGGTGCCGCTTTGTCCGACGCGGCCGATCACCTGCCCGCGCTTCACGCGGGCGCCGCGATCCACCTCCATGCGGTCGAGATGGGCGTAGGCGGTGATCCAGCCGTCGGCGTGGCGGACCAGCAGCAGGTTGCCAAATCCGCGCAGCTCGTTGCCGGCGTAGGCGACCACGCCGTTGTCGGCGGCGACCACCGGCGTGCCCTTGGGTGCGGCGATGTTCACGCCATCGTTGTGCATGCCGTCGGGCTTCGGCCCGAACATGGACAGCACCTTTCCCTTCACCGGCCACAGGAAGCGGGCACCACCGCGCGGGGGCGGAGCGGCTGTCTCGGGCCGGGACGGTGCCGCGACGGCGGCGACTTCCTGCGGCGGTGGCGGCGATTCGGCCATGGGGGGGGCTGCCGCCGGGCTCGCGCCTTCGGCCGGCGGCGGGACCGGCTTCGCCCCTGGCGGGCGGAGCGAGCGCGGTGCCTCACCCGGTTGGTAGGTGACGCCCGGTTCCGCGCCTGCCGGCGACCCGCCACCGGCGGACGGCATGGGCGGCAGCGGCACGGCGGCGACCTTGGGCAAGGCGGAGGGCGTGGCGGACGCCGCAGAGGTGGCCACAGCGCCTGCGGCCGCCCCCACGGCACCCGGTGGCGCCAACTCGCTGGTCTGAATCCCGCCGCGCGCGGACGGCTTTGACGGCGGCGGGCCGACCAGCGGCAACGGGCCGCCGTCCGACACGCTCACGGGCGTCGCCCCGGCCGCATCGGCCATCTCGAACGTGCGCTGGCCGCCGGACGGCAGGCGCAGCGGCTGCCCGGTCTTCACGGCGTAGGGTGCGGCGAGGCTGTTCAGGCGCGACAGTTCCGTCACCTCGACGTTGAACATGCGCGAGATGCCGTAGAGCGTGTCCCCCTTCTGCACCACGTACTGCCGCGACGCCGGCAGGACCAGCCTCTGCCCCGGCTCGATGGTGTATGGCGGCGACAGACGGTTGACCTCCATGAGGTCGCGCAGTGGCACGTTGTAGCGGCGCGACAGCGTGTACAGCGTGTCGCCGCGGGCCACGACGACGGCGCCGCCGGCCGACTCCGGAATCTGCGAAACGTTGGTAACGGGGGCGAGCGGGCCGGTGCGCTGGCAGGCCGAGAGAGCGGGCACCAGGAGAACGGCGGCAAGGATCAGCCGCGCGCTCACGACGGATGCGCGCGCTCCTCCGCGTCCTGGTCGGACAGCAGCGGAACGAAACGGACGGGCCACAGCTCCTCCCGATGGAGACCGGTTTCGGTGCGCCGGATGCGGACCACGCGCTGTTCGCCGTAACCCCCACCCAACGGGATGATCATGACACCACCAATGGAGAGCTGATCCGTCAAGTCCTTTGGCGGTTCGGCACCGCCGGCGGCTGTGACCATGATGCGTTCGAAGGGCGCCTGCTCCGGCCAGCCGCGCGTGCCGTCGCCGTGCCGCGTCGTGATGTTATGCAACTTGAGCGAGCGAAATCGCAGCTCCGCCTCATGCAGAAGCGGCCGGTGCCGCTCCACCGTGTAGACTCGCCGGCACAGCCGCGACAGCACGGCGGCCTGATAGCCGGAGCCGGTGCCGATCTCCAGCACCTTGTGCCGGTCGTGCACGTCCAGCGCCTGCGTCATCAGCGCCACGATGAGCGGCTGGCTGATCGTCTGGCCCAGATCGATGGGTAGTGCCGTGTCCTCCCACGCTTGGTCGTGGAAGGACGGCGGCACGAACGCATCGCGCGGGATCCGCTCGATCACACCCAGCACCTTCGTGTCGGTCACGCCCGACCGCCGGAGCTGCATGATCAAACGGATCTTGCGCGCGTCGATGCTCATGCGGTCACGCGAAGGCCTGCCTCAGGATCTGCACCGTCGGGGTGTGGGTCAGGTCGAGGAACAGCGGCGTCACCGCGATGCCGCCGTTGAACACCACGTGGATGTCGGTGTCCGGCGCCACGTCGGCCTCACCGCGCAGCGTGCCGACCCAGAAATATGGCCGTCCGCGCGGGTCGATGCGCTCCATCAGCTCGTCGCCGATCTTGCGCTTGCCGTGGCGCACCACCTGGATGCCGGTCACCTTGTCCGGCTCCACGGCCGGGAAGTTGACGTTCAGCAGCACGTTCTTCGGCCATGCCACGGTGACCGCCTTGCGGATGACGTCCGCCCCCCATTTCTCCGGGGTCGCCCAGTTCACCGGGCCACCGTTCTCGATGTGCTGGCTGAGTGCCACCGCCGGCACCCCCAGCAGCGTCGCCTCCATGGCTGCGGCGATGGTGCCGGAGTAGGTGACGTCCTCGCCGATGTTGGAGCCCTGGTTGACGCCGGACAGCACCAGCGTGGGCCGCGCATCCTTCATCACGTGGTTGATGGCCAACAGCACGCAGTCGGTCGGCGTGCCGTCCACCGTGAAACGCTTTTCGCCCAGCTTGCGCAGGCGCAGCGGCCGGTTGATGGTCAGCGAGTGGCTGGCCGCCGACTGCTCCATCTCCGGGGCGACCACCCAGACGTCGTCGCTCAGCGAATAGGCGATCCGTTCCAGGACCGTGAGGCCCGTGGCGTGGATGCCGTCATCGTTGGTGACGAGGATGCGGGTCTTTGACAGGTCCAGCGGGAGTTCAAACATTCATTCCAATCCTCTCCAACCCTCCCATGTAGGGCCGGAGCGCTTCGGGAACCAGGATCGAGCCGTCAGGCTGCTGGTAGTTCTCCAGCACGGCGATGAGGCAGCGCCCCACCGCCACACCCGAGCCGTTGAGGGTGTGGACGAACTGCGTCTGCTTGTCGCCCTTCATTCGGCAGCGTGCCTTCATGCGGCGCGCCTGGAAATCGCCGCAGTTGGAGCAGCTCGAAATCTCGCGGTAGGCGTTCTGCCCCGGCAGCCACACCTCGACGTCGTAGGTCTTGCGGGCGGAGAATCCCATGTCGCCGGTGCACAGCACGATGGTGCGGTACGGCAGACCCAGGCGCTGCAGCACCGTCTCGGCGCATCTGGTCATGCGCTCGTGCTCCGCCTCCGACTGGTCGGGGGCCGTGATGGAGACCATCTCGACCTTCCAGAACTGGTGCTGGCGGATCATGCCGCGCGTGTCCTTGCCGGCCGAGCCCGCTTCGGCCCGGAAGCATGGAGTGAGCGCCGTGAAGCGATAGGGGAGCGCCTCCGCGTCGAGGATCTGGTCGTTGACCAGATTCGTCAGCGGCACCTCCGACGTCGGAATCAGGTAGTGGTCGGAAGAGGTGCGGAACAGGTCCTCGGCGAACTTCGGCAACTGGCCGGTGCCGAACAAGGCGTTGTCGCGCACCATCAGCGGTGGCGCCACTTCCGTGTAGCCGTGCTCGGTCGTGTGCAGGTCCAGCATGAACTGGGCCAGCGCCCGCTCCAGCCGCGCCAGGCCGCCCTTCAGCACCGTGAAACGGGCACCCGACATGCGGGCAGCCGCCTCGAAGTCCATGAGGCCGAGCTTCTCGCCCAACTCATAGTGCTCCTTGGGATTGGCCATCGGCTTCGGCTCGCCCCAGCGGCGGATCTCCACGTTGGCCGACTCATCCGGGCCGTCGGGCGTGTCGTCGGCCGGCAGGTTGGGCAGCGACGCGAGACAGGTGTCCAACTCGGCACCCAGCGCACGCTCTTCCTCCTCGACCTGCGGCAGCCGCTCCTTGAGCTGCGCCATCTCGTCGAGGATGGGCTGGACGTCGCGCCCTTCCTTTTTGGCGAGGCCGATGTCCTTGGCCGCCTCGTTGCGCCGGGCCAGCATCTCCTGCAGCCGCGTCTGTACCGCGCGCCGCCGCTGGTCGAGGTCCAGAACCGTGGACGACAGAGGCTCCAGCCCCCGGCGGGTCAGGCCGCGGTCGAAGGCCTCGGGGTTTTCGCGGATGGCGCGGAGGTCGTGCATGGCGTGATCGGCGTTTCTTGGAAAGGTTGGGACGCCGGTTATAGTCCGCATCCCGGAACAAATCCAGAGCACCCCGCGCCGCGCCTACGCCCTCGCCCGCCTTGTGCAACCGCACATTTATGTTAATTACTTACCCGGGTATGCTCCGCTGTCCGGACGGCCGGAGGAGCCACACACGACCACACACGACCGCTGCGGCAAGGGCATGATTCTCGATTCCCGGACACTCGTGGTGGTTACGCTGGTGATCGCCATCGTCATGGCGGCGGCCCATTTGCTCACGTGGCACGTCAACCGCGGCATCTCTTCCTTGCGTTATGCCGCCCTCTGCAACGTGCTCGTGGCTGTTGCCGTGCTTCTGGTCGCGATGCGCGGACCGGAGCCGTCTGCCTTGACGATTGTCGCAACCAACGCGGCGTTCGTCGGCGCTTTCGTCTCGATCTATCTGGCGATTCGCTCCTTCACCAAAAGCCACGTGCCGGGCTCATGGATTGCGGCGTTGGTAGTGGCGTACGTGTCCCTGATCGCCATTTCCAACGCCGCCGACAGCATCAACGGCCGCCTCGCCGCCGCGACCGCCTTCGTCTGCGCCATATGTGTGCTGTGCGGCCTTGATCTGCTGCGAAACGCGCGGTGGGCGGTGCGCACCTCGGCCGGGATCGTCGGCCTCGTGTTCCTCGGGCATGCCGCGTTCGCCGGCCTGCGCTCCGCCTCCACCATCCTGGAAAGTCCGCTGCCCGATCTTCTGTCGCCCAGCACGGTGCAGAGCCTGGGATTCCTGGAAGCCATCGGGGCGATGCTGGCGTTCGGCATCGGCTTCATCGTCATGACGACGGAACGGCTGCAGGCCGACCTTCGGCAGGCGGCTACCTACGATTCGCTGACCGGCATCTTCAACCGCAGCGCCTTCCTGGCGCTGGCCGAGAGCACCTTCGCCCGCGCCCGCCGATCGGGCGAGGCGTTCGCCCTGCTGCTCATCGACATCGACCATTTCAAGCGCATCAACGACAGCTTCGGCCATCAGGCCGGCGACACGGTGCTGCGCGCCTTCACCGCAGCCGTCACTGCGGAACTGCGCCAGGGCGACGTGTTCGGCCGCTATGGCGGCGAGGAGTTCTGCGTGCTGCTGCCGGGAACGCGGGGCGATGGCGCGCTCACCGTGGCGGAGCGCCTGCGCATCACCCTGCGCGACCTGCTGGTCGAGCACGAAGGCAACCTGATCTCGACCAGCGTCAGCATCGGTGCAGCCGACACGGGTGGCGCGCCGCAGAGTTTCGACGAGATGCTGGCGGAGGCGGACAAGGCGCTCTACCGTGCCAAAGCAACCGGGCGCGACCGTGTGATCGCGGCGGGGACGAGGGTGGACGCCTGATCTTCGCCGCTGGCGAAAACCCAACGTCCACCCGCCGGCGGCGGTTCAGACCTCCGGCGGGTGGACGTGTTACTCGGCTTCGCTCTGCGCGCGCTTCTTCTCGATGGAGAAGCCGATCCAGATGGAAATCTCATAGAGCATCAGCATCGGGATGGCGAGGCTGACCTGGCTGATCACGTCGGGCGGCGTCAGGATGGCGGCCGCGATGAAGACGAAGACGATCGCGTAGCGCCGCTTTTCGCGCAGCGCCTGCGTGCTCAGAAGCCCGGCACGGATCAGCAGGGTCAGCAGCACGGGAAGCTGGAAGGCGATGCCGAAGGCGAAGATCAGCGCCATCACCAGCGACAGGTATTCGCCGACACGCGCCTCGAACTCGATGGGCAGTTCGCCCGGACCAGCCGGGTGGAACTCGAAGCCCAGGAAGAACTTCCAGGCCATCGGAAACACGAGGTAGTAGACCATCGCCCCGCCCAGGAAGAACAGGAACGGCGTCGCCGCCAGGAACGGCAGGAACGCCTTGCGCTCGTGCTTGTACAGGCCGGGCGCCACGAACATCCAGATCTGGCTGGCGATGATCGGGAAAGACAGGAAGCAGCCGGCCCAGAACGCCACCTTCACATAGGTGAAGAACGCCTCCGTCAGGCCGGTGTAGATCATCCGGCGCCCCTGCCCCGCCAGGATGTCGGCGAGCGGCTGCACCAGGAAATTGTAGATCTTGTCGGATACCGCGTAGCACAGCAGGAACGCTATCAACAGCGCCGCCACGGAGTACATCAGCCGGTTGCGCAGCTCGATCAGATGATCGATCAGCGGCATCTTGCTGTCTTCGAGATCGTCCGGAAGTTCGGTCGGGTTTTCCGTAGCCACGGCGGTCACACGGTCTTGTCAGGTGTGGCGGGCGGCGATGACGCCGCTGCGGTGGCCGGCTCCGGCGCCTTCTCCGGTTCCGGCGGCGACGGCGGCTGTGCGGCTTCGGCGGCCGGCAGCGTCACCGGCGGTTCGGTGGCGGGCCTGGGCTGCTCCTCTTCCGGCGGGCTGCCGTGATAGCCGGCGACTCCGCTGGCTTCCGGCGGCAGCTCGAACGCCGCCTTCACGTCGCCGGTCGGATCGATCGCCTTCTCGACCTCGCGGGCGATGTTCAGGTCGCGCGCCTTCAGCGCCTGCTTCTTCAGGTCGTCCAGTTCCGCCTCGCGCATCATGTCGTCGATGTGGGATTGGAAATCGCGCGCGACGAAACGCGCCTTCCGCACCCACTTGCCGAGCGTGTAGATGGCCGAGGGCAGGTCCTTCGGGCCGATGATGACCAGCGCCACCACGGCGATGATCATGATTTCCGACCAGCCGATGTCGAACATGCATCCTCAAGTCTCACGGCGCCGCGCCGGGGCACCCGTGACGGGTGCCGGCGCGGCGCGGGGACGCGGCCCCGTTACGTGCGGGCCGCCTCGTCCTTCTTCACGGTGGCGTCGGCCGCCGGCGGCGGGGCGGGCTGGTTCGGCAGAACCTTGGCGTCGGCGCCCGGCGCCGGAGCCTGTTCGTCCTCGTCCTTCAGGCCCGCCTTGAAGTTCTTGATGCCCTTGGCGAGGTCACCTGCGACCTTCGGCAGCTTTCCGGCGCCGAACAGCAGCAGGACGATGACCAGAACCACAAGCCAATGCCAAATACTGAAGCTTCCCATGACACCCTTTTCCTGAGCGGAGGCCTCCCATGCGGGCCGGCACTATGGCAGAAAGCGCATCCCCGGCGCAACGTCGGGCGGCCGGGATGCCTTACGAATCAGGTAGGTATTCTGACGGAAAGTGCGTAGGGCCCTCCATCAAAAAACGCTAATCCTCAGGATCCTCGCGCTCTTGGGCCACCGGCAGGTCCGCTTCGCCGCTGGTGGCACCCACGCCGTACAGCACGGGCCGCGAATCGAGCAGGCCGGCGGCGCGCAGTTCCTCCACCCCCGGAAGGTCGCGCAGCGATTCGAGGCCGAAGTGGTCGAGGAAGTGGTCTGTGGTGATCCAGGTCAGCGGCCGGCCGGGTGTTTCGCGTCGTCGGCCCGGCCTGATCCAGCCATGCTCCATGAGGATGTCGAGCGTGCCCTTGCTGGTCGCGACTCCGCGGATCTGCTCGATCTCGGCGCGGGTCACCGGCTGGTGGTAGGCGATGATGGCCAACGTCTCGATGGCCGCGCGCGACAGCTTCCGGGAGACCTCCTCCTCCAGCCGCAGCATCGGCGCCAGATCGACCGCCGTGCGGAAGGCCCAGCCGGCGCCGGTGCGCACGAGGTTCACGCCGCGCGGCGCGTAGTGGCGGCGCAGATCGTCCAGCAGCGCGGCGACGTTGGCACCAGGAGCCAGCCGCCCGGCCAGCGTCTCCTCATCCACCGGGTCGGCGGAGGCGAACAGCAGCGCCTCCAGCAGGCGCAGGTTCTGCACCCGCGCCTCGACCTCCTCGGAATTCTTGACCTCTTCGATCATCCCTCATCCCTCGGGCGGGCTCGGCGCACCCAGATCGGCGCGAAGACGCCGTCCTGTCGCAACTCCACCTGCCCCGCCTTGGCCAGTTCCAACGTCGCCGCGAAGTGCGCGGCCAGTGCCGAACGGCCCATCAGCGTTCCCTGGATCTCCGGCGGCAGGAAGCTCGCCAGCGTCGTCCACTCGGGTATGCGGCCGAGCAGCTCCGACAGACGGTTGACCGCGTCCTCGATGGAATAGAGCCGCATCGGCTCCACGTGCAGCACCGAGGTCTCCTTGCGCCGCTTGTGCTCGCCATAGGCCTTCAACAGATCGTACAGCGTCACCTGGAACACCGACTTGCGCAGGATATCGATGTCCTCCGGAGCACCACGGGCGAACATGTCCACGCCCAGGCGCGGCCGCGCCAGCAGCTTGGCCGACGCTTCTTTCATCGCCTCCAGGCGGCGGAGCTGGAAGGCCAGCGCCTCGGCCATCTCCTGGCCGGACGGCTCGTCCTCCTCCGGCTCGGGAACGAGCAGGCGCGACTTCAGGTAGGCCAGCCACGCCGCCATCACCAGGTAGTCGGCCGCCAGCTCCAGCCGTACCTTGCGCACCGCCGCGATGAAGGCGAGGTACTGGTCGGCCAGATCGAGGATGGAGATCCTGGCCAGATCGACCTTCTGCTCGCGCGCCAGCATGAGCAGCATGTCGATCGGCCCCTCGAACCCGTCGAGTGCCAGGACGAGCTGTTCGGCGGCGGTCAGTTCGCGTTGGGGATCCTCGGCGAACTCGCCGGCGCCCCTCCGTTCAGCCATGGCCGGTGATCTCGAGGACGAACTTGAACAGCGCCTCCACCGGCGGCCAGACAATCCAGCGGAAGACGTCCAGGTTGTAGCCCATTTCCCGCCCCAGCATCGGCAGAAGGAACAGGACGCCGATCAGGATCAGCAGGCCATAGCGCTCCAGCCGCGCCAGCGGAAAGGCCAGCGCGTCCGGCAGCACGCCCACGGCCACCCGCCCGCCGTCCAGCGGCGGCAGCGGGATCATGTTGAAGACGGCCAGGATCAGGTTGATGAGGATGGAGATTTCCAGGTTGGCCAGGAACCACTCCTGCCCCAGCGCCGGCACCGCCGGTGCCACGTGGATCAGCAGGGCCGAGAGGATGGCGAGCGCCACGTTGGTGCCCGGCCCGGCCAGCGCCACCCACACCATGTCCCGGCGCGGATGGTGCAGGCGGCCGAAGTTCACCGGCACCGGCTTGGCCCAGCCGAATAGAAAGCCGGTGGTCAGGTACATCAGCGCCGGCACGAGGATGGTGCCGAACAGGTCGACGTGCCGCAGCGGGTTGAAGCTGACCCGTCCCAGCCGCAGCGCCGTGTCGTCGCCCAGCCGCCACGCCACGAAGCCGTGTGCGGCCTCGTGCATGGTGATGGCGATCACCACCGGGATGACGATGGTGGTGAGGCGGACCAGACTGTCTTCCATTTCGGTTTCCCCGTTACACCGCCGTGCCGGCGAGCAAGGCGTCGAACCGCGCGCGCAGAGCCGCCGCGTCCACTCCGCCGGGCACGCAACGTGCCGCCTGCGCCCGCACCCAGCGTTGTGCCGCGGCGTAGGTCAGCGGCGGGGCAGCCTGCGCCACCAGCTCCATCTCCGCCATGTCGCCGTTGCAGTGCAGCGCCACGTCGCAGCCGGCGGTCAGCACGGCCCGCGTGCGCTCGCCCGCGTCGCCGGACAGGGCGCCCATGGACAGATCGTCGCTGAACAGCAGCCCGTCGAATCCGATGGCCGGCCCGCGCACCACGTCCTTGATCACCGTGGGCGAGGTGCTGACCGGACGCGCCGGGTCCAGCGCCTTCAGCACCACGTGCGCGATCATGCCCAACGGCATGTCGGCGAGGTCGCGGAAGGGCGCGAAGTCGGTCGTCTCCAGGGCCTCGCGCGGTGCGTCCACCACCGGCAGCTCGGTGTGGCTGTCGGCGAAGGCGCGGCCGTGGCCGGGGATGTGCTTGATCACCGGCAGCACGCCGCCGGCCATCATCCCCTCGCACACAGCGCGGGCAAGTTCGGCCACCAGCGCCGGATCGCGGGAGAAGGCGCGGTCGCCGATCACGTCGTGCGCGCCTTCCACCGGCACGTCGCACACCGGCGCGCAGTCCACTGTGATGCCCAGGTTGTGTAGCATGTGCGCCAGCAGACGGCCGTCCAGCCATGCCGCTTCGCGGCCCAGCGCGGCGTCGCGCTCGGCCAGCAGGCCGATGGCGCGGGCTGGCGGGAAGGCCGGCCAGTGCGGCGGGCGCAGGCGGGCGACGCGGCCGCCTTCCTGGTCGATCAGCACGGGCGCGTCGGGGCGCTGCACCGCCGCGCGCATGTCGGCCACCAGCGCTCTCACCTGCTCCGGTGTGTCGCAGTTGCGGCGGAACAGGATGAAGCCCAGCGGGTCGGCCCGGCGCAGGAAGGCGCGCTCCTCGGCCGACAGCGCCGTGCCGGCGCAGCCGAGGATGGCGGCACGGGGACGCGGCACTTTAGGGACGGACAATCACGCACCCCACGTTCTGGGCCTTGAGCTTGTCGCAGATCGCGCGGGCGCGCGCCTCGTCCACGCTGCCGCCCTGCACGCGGTAGAAGATGCCCTTTTCGCCCAGGTCCGCCTTGGCGACGTTCAGGCTCAAGCCTCCCAGCGCGTCGGCGTAGCGGCCGGCGAGGCGTTTCCATTCGCTCTGCGCCTCCGATTCGCTGCGCACGGAGGCGAGCTGGACGCGAAAGCCGCCCGCGCCGCCGGACGCGGCAGGCGGAGGCGGGGCCACTGGCTTGGCGGCGGCGGGTGCCGGCGGTGGAGCTTTGGCGGCTGGCGCCGGAGGTGTCGTCTTCGGCGCCGGCGGCGGCAGCGTCGCGACCTGCGGCGGGGCGCCACCCATGCCGGGCGGCGGGCTCACGTGCGCCTGCACGCCGGGCACCGGGACGGCCGGCGGAATGACGTCGCCGTCGGGCATGGTGCGGGGAACGGTCGCCGTGGCGCCCGGCGGCGGGGGCGGCACCTGGGCGACGGTGGGCGGGGCCGGCAGCGCGGGCGGCGGCGGCAGGGCCGGCGTCACCACCGGGCGCGGCAGCGGCTGTTCCGGCGGCGGCAGCAGGTGTTCCACCTGTCCGCGGCCGGAGGCCGTCCTGCCGTTCAGCCGGTCGTAGACAAGCTTGTCCTGGTGCGGCACGTCCAGCCCGCCGGGCTGTTCCGGGCGCAGCTTGTGCGGCGTGGCGTCGGCCTCCAGCAGCGGCGGGCCGCCGTCGGGCGCGACGCGGTCGCCGCGGCCGTAGGCGAACAGAATCACCCCGGCGAAGGCAGCGATGCCCACCACGGCGAACCCCAGGCCGAACAGGCCGCGCCGCCGCCCCTTCTGCGGCGGGTACCCGTAGGGATCGGCGGCGTAGTTCACGTCGCTGCCGGACCGCATCAGCGCATCTCCTCCACCGGCTCCACCCCCATGACCCGCAGACCGGATGCGATCACCGTCGCCACGGCGCTGATCATGGCGAGGCGCGCCAGCGTCAACTCCTCGTCGGCGTCGACCAGGAAGCGCAGAGTGGCGTCGTCCTTGCCCTTGTTCCACAGCGCGTGGAAGTCGGAGGCGAGGTCGTACAGATAGAAGGCGACGCGGTGCGGCTCATGCGCCTCGGCGGCGGATTCAACCAGACGCGGCCACGTCGCCATGCGCTTGACCAGAGCCAGTTCCGCCTCGTCCTCCAGCCGCGCCAGATTGGCGTCCGCCAGTCCGGCCGGCGACAGATCCTTGCCGGCCAGCGCCTCGACGGCGTGGCGCAGCACCGAGCGGCAGCGGGCGTGCGCGTACTGCACGTAGAAGACCGGGTTGTCCTTCGACTGCTCGGTCACCTTGGCGTAGTCGAACTCCAGCGTCTGGTCATTGCGGCGGGTGAGCATGATGAAGCGCACCACGTCCTTGCCGACCGTCTCGATGACGTCGCGCAGGGTCACGAAGGTGCCGGCGCGCTTCGACATCTTCACCGGCTGCCCGTTCTGCATCAGGTGCACGAGCTGGCACAGCTTCACGTCCAGCGCCGCTTTGCCTTCGGTGATGGCGGTGGTGGCCGCCTGCATGCGCTTGACGTACCCGCCGTGGTCGGCGCCCCACACGTCGATCAGCGTCGTGAAGCCGCGCATCGCCTTGTCATGGTGATAAGCGATGTCGTTCGAGAAATAGGTGAACGAGCCGTCGGACTTCTTCAGCGGCCGGTCAACGTCGTCGCCGAAGTCGCTGGATTTGAACAGGGTTTGCGGGCGCGGCTCCCAGTCGTCGGGCTTCTTGCCCTTGGGTGGCTCCAGCACGCCGACGTAGATCAGGCCGCGCTCCTCCAGCGTCTTCAACGCCCGGTCCACGGCGCCGGCCTGCACCAGAGCGCGCTCCGACGTGTAGACGTCCATGCGGATGTTGAGGGCGCCCAGGTCCTCCTTGATCCACTCCATGATGCGCGCGATGGCGAACGCGCGGCAGGCCGGAAGCCATTCCGATTCAGGGGCTTCCAGCCACTTCTTCCCGTCCAGCTTCGCCAGCTCCTGGCCGACGTCCTTGAGGTATTCGCCGGGATAGAGGCCGGCCGGGATCTCGCCGATGTCCTCGCCCAACGCCTCTCGGTACCGAAGGTACGTAGAGCGCGCCAGCACGTCCACCTGGGCGCCGGCATCGTTGATGTAATACTCGCGCGTGACCTTGTGGCCGGCCTTCTCCAGCAGCGCCGCCAGCGCGTCGCCGAACACCGCGCCGCGGCCGTGCGCCGCGTGCAGCGGGCCGGTCGGGTTGGCGGAGACGTACTCGACGTTCACCGGCTCATCCTTGCCGAGGTCACTGTCGCCATAGGCCGTACCGGCCGCCAGGATGTCCGTGATCCGCGCGCGCCAGACGTCCGGCGACAGGCGCAGGTTGACGAAGCCGGGGCCGGCGATCTCCACCGAGGTCACATCCGGCAGCGCCTTCAGCTTCTCGACCAGCATCTCCGCCAGCTTGCGCGGCGGCATGCCGGCGGGCTTGGCCAGCACCATCGCGGCGTTGGTCGACAGGTCGCCGTGCGCCGCCTCGCGCGGCGGCTCCACCGCCAGACGGCTGGTGTCGAGCCCCGCGGGGATCGTTCCGGCGACCGCCAGATCTTCGAGAATCTTCCGAATGTCGTTTTCGAACGTCTTGAAAATATTCATCTTTTTAGATCTTCGCATCCATGTCGAAGAGGCGGCTGTACTCGGCCAGCGCGAAGCGGTCGGTCATGCCGGCGATGTAGTCGGCGACGAGGCGAGCCCGCACCAGGGCGTTCCCCTCACCGCCGGAAGCCGTCAGCTCCTGCTGCCATTGGCTGGGCAGGCAGTTGGTTTCGGCCATGAAGAGGTCGAACAGGGCCCGCACGACCCGCTTGCACTTGCTCATCTCGCGGTTGACCTTGTAATGCCGGTACATGCGCTGCCGCAGGAAGGCGCGCAAGGGGCGCTGGTCGGCCAGCATCGGTTCGGAGAAGGCGACGACCGCCTCCGGTGCGGCCCGCACATCCGCCGCCGAGCCCGGCCGCACCGTGGCCAGCCGGCGCCGCGTCTCGGTCAGCAGGTCGTCGACCATCGCGTTGATCATGCGCCGCACGGTCTCGTGGATCAGCCGCCCGCGCTCCAGCTCCGGATAGCGGTCGCAGACCTGGCGGACGATGGGGCCGACCATCGGCAACTCGGCCACCTCCTCGATGGAGAACAGGCCGGCGCGCAGGCCGTCGTCGATGTCGTGATTGTTGTAGGCGATGTCGTCGGCCAGCGCCGCCACCTGCGCCTCGGCGCAGGGGTTGGTGTCCAGCTCCAGGTCCCACACCGAGCGGAAGGCGTCGATGGTCACCGGCAGCGGCTTGCCATCTTTCAGCGGCAGCAGCGGCCCGTTGTGCTTGACCACGCCCTCCAGCGTCTCCCAGGTCAGGTTCAGCCCGTCGAACTCGGCGTAGCGGTGCTCCAGCCGGGTCAGCACACGCAGCGTCTGGTCGTTGTGGCTGAAGCCGCCGTACGGCTCCATGCAGGCGTTCAGCGCGTCCTCGCCGGCGTGGCCGAAGGGGGTGTGGCCGAAGTCGTGCGCCAGCGCCACCGCCTCCGCCAGATCCTCGTTCAGCCCCAGCACGCGGGAGATGGAGCGGGCGATCTGCGCCACCTCCAGGCTGTGGGTCAGCCGCGTCCGGTAGTAGTCGCCCTCGTGGTAGACGAAGACCTGCGTCTTGTACTTCAGCTTGCGGAAGGCACCCGAGTGTACGATTCGGTCGCGGTCGCGCTGGTAGCACGAGCGCGTCGGGCTTTCGGCCTCGTGCACCAACCGCCCGCGGCTGTGCGCAGGGTGGCAGGCGTAGGGCGCAAGCCGTGCTTCGCCGGGCATGAAGGTGTCCGCCGTCATGGCGCGGACACTAGCCCCGGCAACGGGTGGGGCGCAACCGGGAAGGCGGTGATATGAAGGTCCGCTGAACCACCCTCTTTGCACATGCGGCAGGGCGCCTTACATTTCTCCCTGGCATCCCGGTTCCGGCTTATGAGGGTTTCTCCATGTCCGACGTTGCGACCGACCGCACGTTCCACATTTCCGACAGCGCGGCCAGACGCGTCGCCTTCTTGGTGGAGCATGAGGGCAAGCCCGGCCTGATGCTGCGCCTCACCGTGTCCGGCGGCGGCTGCTCCGGCTTCCAGTACGGCTTCGCCTTCGACGACGCGGTGAACGACGACGACTTCGTCTTCGAACACAACGGCACGAAGGTGGTCACCGACGACTGCTCGCTCGACCTGCTGAACGGCTCCACGCTCGACTATGTCGAAGACCTGATGGGCGCCGCCTTTCAGATCAAGAACCCGCAAGCCACCGCGTCCTGCGGCTGCGGCAATTCCTTTGCGGTCTGACGGCGGGCAAACGTGAAGATCGCCACCTGGAACGTGAATTCGGTCAAGGCGCGCCTGCCCTTGGTCACCGACTGGCTGCGCGCCGCGGCCCCCGACGTGGCGCTGTTCCAGGAGGTGAAGTGCGAGACCGACGCCTTCCCCCGCGCCGCCATCGAGGACCTCGGCTACCACGTCGAGGTCGTCGGGCAGAAGTCCTACAACGGCGTCGCCCTGTTGTCGAAAGCGCCCCCCTCGGACGTGCTGCGCCGCCTTCCCGGCGAGCCTGAGGACGAGCAGGCCCGCTACGTCGAGGCGACGGTGAACGGCGTGCGCGTCGCGTCCCTTTACCTGCCCAACGGCAATCCCCTGGGCACCGAGAAGTACCCATACAAGCTGCGCTGGATGGATCGCCTGATCGCGCATGCCCGCGGCCTGCTGGACCAGGGCCTGCCGCTGGTGCTGGGCGGCGACTACAACATCATTCCCGAGGCGCGCGACGTCTACGACCCCGTGGGCTGGAGCCAGGACGCGCTGTTCCGTCTGGAATCGCGCCAGAAGTTCCGGGCACTGCTCAACCTCGGCCTCACCGATGCCTACCGCGCCCTGCACGACGACGCGCGCGCCTACACGTTCTGGGACTATCAGGCCGGCTGCTGGCCGCGCGACCTGGGCCTGCGCATCGACCACTTCCTGCTCTCGCCGCAGGCGGCCGACCGCCTTGTGGACTGCACCATCGACCGCCGCCCGCGCGGGGCGGAAAAGGCGTCCGACCACACACCGGTGATCCTCGAACTGGCCGGTTGAAGCGCATTTCCATAAAATGTTTGTTAAGCGCTGACGTTTAAGGTGGAGGCAGGACAGGTCGAGGCGCCAAGCGATGGTATGGAGGCGGGATTACAGCCGCAAAGAGGTCGAGGAACTGCTGGCCGCGTTGGAGCGGCAGGCACGCGACGCCATGGCGCTCGCCGAGAGGGCGACGCGCGACATGGACGACGACCGCTTCGCCTCCTTCCTCGACTTCCGCAAGAAGGTGGAGGAGGTCCGCGCGCTGGTGGCGCTGACCGAGGAGCGGCTGACCAGCCTCACCGACCGCAAGATGGACGACTTGCGCGCCGAGTTCGAGCGCATGGACGTCCTGCTCTCCGGCTTGCTGATCAAGGCGACGCGCAACTACTTCCTCAGCATGCGCGACGATCAGGTGCTGCCCATCGGCGCGCGCGAGCTGTTCGAGCCGGAACTACGCATCATCAGCGAGATGCGCTCCAAGCTCACCCGCCCGCAATTCGCGGGAAAGGTGGCCCAGAGCACGATCGACGAACTGGACGAGACGGCTGACATGGTGCGCAAGGTCATGGCCCGCGCCCCCAGCCTGCCCGACTTCTCCGACTCGCCCTCGCCGCCCAAACGGGTCAAGCGCCTCGCCAGCCTCGGCCGGCCCATCCGTACGTAGTCCGGTCCATTGGCAAGCGCGACACTTCGTCCACCAACCGATTGACCAAGAGCAAGGCACTACCGTCGCGCTATGTTGTCATGGAGTCGTTCGCTTCATGGCGGGGGCACCATGCGGCCGTTGTCGGCGCTTTCCATCTCGGTTCTGTACGCGGCGTTCGGCACGGCATGGATCCTTGCCGGCAACCGTCTCGCCGTCGCCCTGTTCGGCGCCGACCTGGAGGGGCACTACGCCTTCGAGCTGGGCAAGGGCCTGGCCTATGTGTTGCTCACGTCGGGTGCGTTGTGGCTACTGCTGCGCCGCGAGTTCAGCCGCCGCGATCAGGCCGAGCGGGGGCGGCTCGACGCGCTGATCGGCGCGAGGTCCGCCCTCGACCAGACGGCCGAGGCGTTGGGCCGCGCCATCGAGCGGCGCGATCCCTACACCGCCGGCCATCAGGCGCGCGTGGCCCTGCTCTCCGCCGCCATCGCCCGGCGCCTGGGCCTGAGCGAGGAGCGCGCCGAGAGCATCCGCCTGGGCGCGCTCATGCACGACATCGGCAAGATCGGCATCCCGGCCGAACTGCTGTCGAAGCCCGGCCGCCTGGAGCCGCAGGAGTTCGAGCTGATCAAGCTGCACACGGTGTACGGCCACGACATCGTGAAGCGCGTGGAGTTCGACGACGCCATCCACCGCATCGTGCTGGAGCACCACGAGCGCATGGACGGCTCCGGCTACCCACATGGCTTGGCCGGTCACGCTATCAGCCAGGAGGCGCGCATCGTCGCCGTGGCCGATGTGGTGGAGGCCGTTACCTCGCACCGCCCCTACCGCCCGGCCAAGGGTCTTGATGCCGCATGCGAGGAACTGCGCCGCCTGCGCGGTGCCAAGCTGGACGCCGCGGCGACGGACGCGTGCCTCGCGCTGCTGGAGGAGGGCTTCCAATTCTGATCCGCCGGCGCGGCGCCTCTTGACCCCCGCGGAACGGCGGAATATCAAGCCGGACCGGTGCCGCGAACCGGCATGGATGGGTGGCCGAGTGGTTTAAGGCTCCAGTCTTGAAAACTGGCGTGGGGGCAACTCCACCGTGGGTTCGAATCCCACCCCATCCGCCACCGCCTACACTCCCCCGATTCCTTGCACGATCTTGCCGGTGCCGCCGCAGTTGGCGCAGGGGACGCCATCGACGCGGCCGTCGCCGTGGCAGACTGGGCAGAAGTTCTCGCCCGTGCCGGGCGTGCCCGGCGGCGCCTCGTCCCCAGGGTTCATGCCGGCGGCGGGGGAACGGTTGCGCGCGGCGGTGTCCAGGTGCTGTGGGTCCTTGGCCATGACGTCTCCTCCAGTTCGGTTTCCCTGCTCTTCAACCGCCGGCCCGTGAGGATGTCCCCGCCGCGCTGTTTGCCTGGGCAGGGACGGCCGCCGCCTAGACGACAACCGCCCAACAACAATCACACGAGGGAGCCATGACCGAGCAGAAGAAGCCCGATCAGGCAGACGACAAGTGGAAGGGCATGGAGCCCAGCGACCCGCAGACGACGCGCCGCGACGAGGCCAAGCCCGGCACCCCTGGCACCGGCGAGGATATCGACCCGAAGACCGGGGAGAAGTTCATCGAAGGCATCGGCGGCGCTTGAGCGCGCCGCCCATTCCACGGCAAGAGACGGCAAAACGCCGGTGGAGACCGTCTCCGCCGGCGTTTTTGCTGGGTCAGCCGATCCACTGACGGCGCTGGCCTTGCGGCAGACGGCTCATCAGCCCGATGGGAATCAGGAACAGCGCCAGGTTGGTCCAGGAAAAGCGGCTCTGCCCGCCACGCATTTGCCCATCGTGCGCGGGCTCCGCAGCCCAGCCGCCGTGCGCCTCGTAATGGTCGGTCGGTTGGTGCAGCGCGCCGTCGGTGCGGGCCGCCGGACGGTTCTCGAACATGCTGCGCTCCACCATGCGCGCCATGGCGCGCTCGGTCAGCGCGGGCGCCAGCGCATGGCCCAGTTCGGCCACGCGGCCGGCGCCGACGAACACTTCGGGCTTGGGCGCGCGTGCCAGCGTGACGATGGCCTGCGCCACCTCCTCCGGCGGGTGCACGGATCCGGGCGGGCGCACCGCGCGGCCCGTGAAGTTGGCGGCGTGCTGCCACAACGGTGTGTCGATGGAGCCCGGCATCACCGTGCACACGTGGATGCCGGGTTCATCCACCAGTTCCTGCCGCAGCGATTCCGAGAATCCGCGCACCGCGAACTTACTGGACACATAAGGCGAGGCGTAACGCTGCCCGACCGTCGAGACGACGGAGGCGTTGTTGACGATCACCCCCTCCCCGCGGTCGAGGAAGTACGGCAGCACGGCGCGGCAGCCGTTCACCGTGCCGAAGAAGTTGGTGCGCATCACCTGCTCGAACGCGTCCTCCGGCATTTCCTCCAGGCGGCCGAAGGCGATGACGCCGGCGTTGTTCACCCACACGTCGATGCCGCCGAAGGCATCGATGGCGCGCTGCGCCACCAGGTTCATCTGCTCCTGGTCGCCGACGTCGGCGGCCAGCACCATGGCCCGTCCGCCGGCCTCGATGCAGGCCTCGGCCACATCGTGCAGGGCGGCGTCGTTGCGCGCCACCAGCACCACCGCCGCCCCCTGCCGCGCGAAATCCAGAGCCGTCGCCCGCCCGATGCCGCTGGAGGCACCGGTGATCACCACCACCTTGTCCAAAGGCCCGTTCGCCATGGCTGGTCGCTTCCTGCTGGTTGTCTCCTCACCCGCGAACAACACGCCGGCGCAGCGAAGGTCCCGCCGCCGGGCACGACAGCGCACGAATTCGCCCGCCCGGCACCTCCGTACGCCTGGAGCTTCGGCGGGCGCGGCGTTAAACTCGGTTCCGCCCCATAGCCGTTTCGTACCAAGGAGCATCAGCGTGCCGCCCAGGGAACTCGACGTGCGTGGCTTCTACTGCCCGCTGCCCATCCTGCGGACGCGCGCCCTGCTGGACAGCATGGCCGACGGCGAAGAGGTGATCGTTTACGCCACCGACCCGGCCTCCACCATCGACTTCCGGCACTTCTGCAACACGACCAACAACGAACTGGTCGCCCACGAAAAGCGCGAGGACGTGTTCGTCTACCACATCCGCCGCCGCGTCTAGGAATCCCCCGATGCCCATGCCGCTCCGCCACGCCACGCCCCCGCCCCTGCGCCCCGGCGCAGTGATCCACGGACCGGGGTCGGAGCACGTCGACGCCCTGCTCGACCGCTTCGTGCACGAGCTGCAGCGGCGCGGCTTCCACGTCGGCGGCGTCGTCCAGCGGAACTACGGCGAGCGCGACGACTGCTCCGACCGTATGGAACTGGTCGACGTGGCGACCGGCCGCGCCTTCGGCATCTCGCAGAACCTCGGCCGGGAATCGCGCGCCTGCCGCGTCGACCCGGCCGGCGTCGCCGACGCCAGCCAGGCGCTGCGCCGCGCCATCGAAGACCGCGCCGACCTCATCGTCGTCAACAAGTTCGCGGGCCTGGAAGCCCACGGAGAGGGGCTGTCGGACGAGATCCTGACCGCCATCTCCGAAGGCATCCCGGTGCTGATCAGCGTCGGCAGCCGCTTTACCAACGAATGGCAGACGTTCACCGGCGGCTACGCCGACCTGCTGACGCCCGACTGGGAGTCGCTGTGGCGCTGGTGGGGTGCCGCACGGCTGTACGAGGATCTCGCGCTTGGCGTCGAGGATTCCGAGGTGCGCCGCGTGCTCGTCGGGCCGAAGTGGGTGATGGTGGAGGCCGCGTGCGGCGTCGGCCTGGCGGCCCGCCCGGCCGCTGCCGCCGATACCGATGTTCCGGCCCCGGACCAGCGGGCCGGGGGGCGCCTGAAGGACCTCGCGCGGCAGGCCGCGCGTTCCTGGGACCCACTGGAGATGGCAATCGGCATCGCCGCGCTCAACGCGCATTACAACCGCGCCGACCTGCAAGGGCCGGACGTCAACGGCCTCGACCTGCTGAAGGGGATGGAGGGGCGCGTCGTCGTGGTCGGTGGTTTTCCGCAGGTGGCGCAACGCCTTCCCGACGCGCACGTCATCGAAATCAATCCGCGCCCCGGCGAGTATCCGGAGCCCGCCTGCGACTGGCTTCTGCCAGGCGCCGAGGGGGCGCTGATCACCGCGTCGGCGCTGGCGAACCGCACGCTGCCGCGCCTGTTGGCGGCGGCGCGGGGCGCGCGGGTGGTGCTGGTCGGGCCGGGCACGCCGCTGACGCCGCGCCTGTTCGATTACGGGCTCGACACGCTGTCGGGTTTCGTGGTGCGCGACGCGGCGGCGGTCGCCGAAGCCATTTCCGCCGGTGCGGCGTCCAAGCAGTTCCACGTGCACGGCCGCTTTGTGACCCTGCAGCGTCCGGGTTGATTCCGCGCCGCCCGCTTGGCACGATGCCGGCCCAATACTGGAGGGAACGATGGACGAACGCACCCGCATCGAGCTGGAGGCGGCCGCCTTCCGCGGCTTGGTCGAGCATCTGCGCAAGCGCACCGACGTACAGAACATCGACCTGATGAACCTCGCCGGCTTCTGCCGCAACTGCCTGTCGAAGTGGTACCTCGCCGCCGCCAAGGAGCGCGGCGTGGCCATGACAGACGAGGAGGCGCGGGTCGCCGTCTATGGCATGCCCTACGCCGAGTGGAAGGCCAAGCACCAGCACGAGGCCTCGCCCGAGCAGCAGCGCCGTTTCGAGGAGACCAAGCCCCTCCACGCCGAGATCAGCGGGCACAACAAGTGACATCAAAGGCGCCTGAAGGCTTCCATCAGGCGCCTTTGATCGAACCCGGCAGCCCTTTCACAGGCAAAGGGCGAGAGGGTCATACGGACGAAGCCTTCAGGCGCCGGCCGTATGACGGGAACGTTCTGACGTTGGGTTGAGCGCAGCGAAAACCCAACGGCTCACTCTACCCGTTCACCACCGACCCGCCGTTCGGGTGCAGCACCTGCCCCGACATGTAGCTGGAATCGCCGGACGCCAGAAACACGTAGCACGGCGCCACCTCGTCCGGCTGGCCGGGGCGCTTCATCGGCACGTCGGAGCCGAAGGTCTCGACCTTGTCCTCCGGAAAGGTGGAGGGGATGAGCGGCGTCCAGATCGGACCCGGCGCCACACCGTTCACCCGGATGCCGCGATCGGCCACCGCCAGCGCCAGCGAACGCGTGAAGGCCACGATCGCCCCCTTGGTCGAGGCGTAGTCGATCAGCATCGGGTTGCCCTTATAGGCCGTCACCGACGTGGTGTTGACGATGGTTGCCCCCTCCTTCATGTGCGGCAGCGCCGCCTGCGCCATGAAGAAATAGGCGAAAATGTTGGTGCGGAAGGTGCGCTCCAACTGTTCGGCCGAGATGTCCTCCAGCTTCGTCTGGGGATGCTGCTCGGCGGCGTTGTTGACCAGGATGTCGATGCGCCCGTGCTCCTCCACCATGCGCTCGACCGCGCGGCGGCACATGGCCTCGTCGCCCAGGTCGCCGCGCAGCACGGTGCAGGGCTGCCCTTCCTGGCTGACCAACCGGCGCGTCTCCTCCGCGTCCTCGTCCTCGTTCAGGTAGACGATACCCACCTTGGCGCCCTCGCGCGCGAACAGCACGGCGACGGCGCGGCCGATGCCGCTGTCGCCGCCGGTGATCAGCGCCACCTTGTCGCGCAGCTTGCCGCTGCCGCGGTATTCCGGCCGGGTTGCCGACGGCTGCGGCGTCATCGCGTCCTCGTGGCCGGGCTGGGTGTTCTGGTGCTGCGGCGGCTGGCGCGATTCCTGCTGTGCCATGGCTGTAACGTCCTCTCGACGGGGTGTGGCCGTTGTACAACCGGACAACACCTTCGTGACGACGGACGTTCCAATGCGGGAGGGGCCTGGAACAAGCATCGCAAGCCACTGTTACTGCGGTTGTATGACACAAGCGCAATGGCTTCGGGGGAAGACATGACAAGCGGGAAGGCGGCCGCGGGAGCTCGGTGCTGCACAGGGTGGCTTGGAAGAACACCACGAAAGAGGGGGTAGAATTCCTCCCCGAACACCCCATCCTGGATTATAATGCCGGACGTGTCATGGACCGTACCCGTCTCCGGGCGAATTCCTGGCGGCGCTCCGGGATCAAAACGACATGAAGCGTGTGACGATGAGCCACATCAACGCCTATCTTGACGGCGCCCTCGACGAGCAAGAGCGGCGGGACTTCGAGGCTGCGGTGGAAACCGACGCCGAGGCGAAGGCGCTGCTCGCCCTGCATCGTCAGCACGTGCAGGAGTTGCACCGCCTCTACGACCCGGTGCTCGAGGAGCCGGTGCCTTCCCGCATGCTGGAAATCCTGCGCGCGAAGAAGTCGCACAGCTGACTCCTCCTTCCACTCCTCGCTCCCTGGCGGCTCGCCCCGACGTGCCGTTCCAGCCCCCTGCCCTTGCGCCCGGTCAGGCAAGCGCCGGCAGCGCGTATTGGTTGCGCCCGTCCGCCTTGGCTCGGTACATGGCCTGATCGGCCGCGCGCATGACCGCGGCGGCGTCACTGCCATCGGCGGGGTACAGGCCGATGCCGACGCTGGCGCCGATGTGGATGGTGCCGCCGCACATAGCAACCGGCTCGTTGATGGCGGCGATGATCTTGCCGGCCACCATCTCGGCGTCGTCCACCGTCTTCACCTCGCTCAGCACCACCACGAACTCGTCGCCGCCCAGGCGCGCCAGCGTATCGGCTCGCCGCACCGCCGTCTCCAGTCGCCGCGCGATCACCGTCAGCAGCTCGTCTCCCGCCTCGTGCCCATAGCGGTCGTTGACCGGCTTGAATCCGTCGAGGTCCAGCATCAGCACCGCCACCATGCGCCCGTGCCGTGCCGCCAGGGCCAGCGCCCGGTCCAGCCGGTCCATCAGAAGGCGGCGGTTCGGCAGGTCCGTCAGCGCGTCGTAATGGGCGAGATGATAGATCCGCTCCTCCGCCCGCTTGCGCTCGGTGATGTCGCGAGCCAGGGCGACCACGGCCGGCTGTCCGGCGTGCAGGAAACGCCGTGCCGCGATCTCCACCGGGATGCGCCGTCCGTCCTTGGCGACGTGCACCCGTTCGAACACGGCGAAGCCGTGGTCGCGCAACTCGGTGATGACCCGCGCATCATCCTTGGCCGACTCAGGCTCGTCGATGTCGGCCGGCTTCCGGCTCAACAGCTCGTCGCGCGTGTAGCCCAGCCGCTCGCAGGCGACGTCGTTCACCTCGACGAACCGCTCCGGGTTGCCGTCCGGCAGGAGGCGATGCACCATGATGGCATCCATCGAGCTGTTGAAGAGCAGGCGGTAGCGCTCCTCGCTCTCGCGCAGGACCTGCTCCTGACGAAGCCGTTCGCTGATCTCGTGGAAGGCGGCGACGGCGCCGCGCACCTGGCCTTCGCGGACGATAGGGGCCGCAGCCAGGGCTACCGGCAGCCATACGCCGTCGTTGCGCAGCAGGTGGTCGACGTGCGTGTTGCACGGCCTGCCGCCGCACAACGCCTGCGCCACCGCGCACTCTTCCGCCGGATATGGGGTGCCGTCCGGCCGGGAATGGTGGAACGTGGCGTGCGCGTCGCGCCCCATCAACTCGTTCCGCCGCCAGCCCAGCATCCGCTCGGCGGCTGGGTTGACGTACTGCACCCTGTCCTCGGCGTCGACGACGTACACGCCTTCGGTCAGCACCGACGTGATCTCCTGGAAGTGCCGCCGGCTCTCCCGCAGCGCCGCCTCCGCCTCGCGGCGCGCGGTGATATCCTTCAGCGTGCCGGAGATGCCGGCCGGTGGCCCGCCGTCCCTGGCCGGCAGGGGGCGCGCGCTCATCTCGGTCCAGCGCCAGGTGCCGTCGCGATGGCGGAAGCGGATCGCGTGGCGGCCGTGCTGCAGCCAGCCGGCGGTGAGCGCGTCGAGAAACGCCGACGCTTTCTCGCGGTCGTCGGGATGCACGTGGTCGAGGAGGCATGCGCCAAGCGACTTCGCGACCGGGAATCCCGTCACCTCCTCCCACGCCGGGTTGAGGAGTTGCCAGTTGCCCCGCCGGTCGGTCTTGAAGACGACGTCGCGCACGCTGTCGAACACCATCCGGAAGCGCCGTTCGCTTTCGCCCAGCGCCGTCTGCATTTCCAGCCGCTCCCGCTCGTGTTCCAGCAGCGTGCCCAGGAACAGCGTGCCAAGCACGGCGATGGCGATCAGTGACGGCGCCCCCTCGACCAGCACCCGCTGGATCAGGTCCGGCCGCGGCAGCAGAAAGACGCCGGCAAGGTTGATCGGCCCGATCACGGCGCCCAACCCCAGCAGGACCCGCGCCCGCATCCGCCATCCCAGGCGCGCGGCCAGCCGGGCGAAGGCGATCCCGGCCAGCGTCGTGGCCACGATGCTGGCGATGCCGGCAACGGCGCCGATGCCGCCCAGCCACAGCCGGAACAGCGCGGCCAGCGTGCCGGCGACCGCTGCAGCCGCCCAGCCGCCGAACGGTCCCGCCAGCGCCAGGAGAACGCTGCGCGCATCCATGTTGATGCCGGGGGCCAGGACCAAGGGATCGGCCATCGAGATCACCGCGGCGACGCCGAACAGCAGACCCATGGCACCGTGCCGCGCCTTGCTGCCGGGCGGCAGGCGGCGGATGAGGTGGGTGTAGGCGACCGAAACCACGGCGAGCAGCCCCACGCTGCTACCCAAGGTCATCAGCAGGTCGACGGATTCGCTCACGAGCCAGTCCATGACGCTCCGCCCGCGGCTGCCACCGGTAAGCAATACGATATCGTATGATACCTACTCCCGATGGTGTTTGACGACTGCCAATGTCGGCGGGCAGCCGCGCGCCGGAGCACTCTCTCTTGCGGGCCCTCTTGCGAGGTCTTTCCCACGACCGCGCATACGTTTAAGGGATGGATCGTCGAAACAGGGTTGGACAGGAATGGCGCGTCCCAGCAGGCCAGGCCCCGGCAAGCCATACGATCCCGGGCAACCGCAGTTCATCCTCGGTCCGGTGCTGTATTTCCGGGGCGAGCAGGGCGACCGCTGGCGTCTGTCGGCACTGTTCGTCATCGACGGCAACGCGGAACCGGACGACCTGCGCGTGGACGGCGTCGGCCTGCCGGTTCCGCCGCGGCACGTGGCCGCATGGCGCCGCCGTACCCTCTGGCGTTTCGACTTCGCCGTGCCGCGCGGCGTGCACGACAGCGAAGTCACCTACGGCTTCCCGGACGGACCCGGCCCCTGGCGTCTCACCGTCCCCGGCCGCGGGCGAACGCCGCGCATCGCCTACACCTCCTGCAACGGGGTGGAGGACGATGTGACGCTGAAGCGCCACGACTCGCCGCGCAACGCGTTGTGGATGCGACTGCTCGACCACCACCGCCAGGCGCCCTTCCACCTGCTGCTGCAAGGCGGCGACCAGCTCTACGCCGACGGTGTGTGGCAGGAATGCCCGACGCTGGCCGAGTGGGCGAAGCGTCCGGCGCCCGCGCGTTACGCCGAGCCCCTCAACGCCGCCATGGCCGAGGAGGCAATGGCCTACTACTTCACCCGCTACGTCAAGCTCTGGCGGCAGGAGGAGGTGGCCGAAGCGCTGTCCCGCATCCCGTCGGTGATGATGTGGGACGACCACGATGTGTTCGACGGCTGGGGCTCGTTGCCCGACGCGGAGATGCACGCCAAGCCGAACCGCGCCGTCTACATGGTGGCGCGCCGGCATTTTACCCTGTTCCAACTGGGCGCGGCGCCCGAGTCGCTGCCGGAGTGCGTGTGGGGCGCGGACCGCGGCACCTTTACCCAGGGCTTCCGCATCGGCGACCTCGGCATCTTCGCCCCGGACCTGCGCAGCGAGCGCACGGCGTGCCGGGTGATGGCGGAGCGAAGCTGGGACGCCCTGCCCGGCTGGCTCGACCGCTTCACCGGCTGCCGACACCTGCTGCTGATGTCCAGCGTGCCGCTGGTGTTCCCGGACCTCGGCCGGATCGAGCGGCTGATGGAACTGCTGCCCGGCCGGCACGCGCTGTCCGACGACATGCGCGACCAGTGGCGCAGCCACGCCCACACAACGGAATGGCGGCGCATGGTCGAACTGCTATCCGGCTTCTCCCTGCGCACCGGCTGCCGCGTCACCATCCTGTCCGGCGAGGTGCACTACGCCGCGCGGGGCGTGCTGCGCGGCGGCGGGGCGGAGATGTGGCAGCTCATTTCCTCCGGCATCGTCCACCCGCCACCCGGCCGCCTCGCCGGCATGGCGATGGAACGACTGCTGGCGCGGCGTGAGGCGCCGTTCGACGGCTACACTCTGGAAATGCCGCCCTTCGCCGAAACCGGCCGCCGCATGGTCCGCGCGCGCAACTGGCTGTCCCTGGACATCGACGCCAAAGGCCAGCTCGCCGCCCGCTGGCACGCCGAGGCCGACCCGGACCGTTACGTGCAGATGATCTGAACGTCAGTCCTTGCCCAGCACGAACACCAGCCCCAGCACCGGCGCCTGACGCTCACGCCGCGGCACGCAGTTGTCCATCAGCCGCACTCGGAGCCCCGCCGCCTTCGCGGTCTCCTCTATATAAAGTGGCGCGTGCGCGTACCGGCGCGAAGGTCCCAGCGCGAAACCGGTGCCGTCCAGCCGTTCGACCGTGGCGGCGAATCGCCCGCCGGGACGGAGCGCCGCCGCTGCCCCCGCGAACACCGGTGCCAGATCGCCGATGTAGACCAGCACGTCGGCGGCCGTCAGGAGGTCCCAGGCACCCGGATCGGCCTGCAAAGCGCCAACGATGTCACCCACGGCCAGCGCGTCGTACAGGTTGCGGGCGCGCGCCTTCTCCACCATGCGGGGCGACAGGTCCACGCCCGCAAGGTGCGCGGCCATGCCCCGCACCTCCGGCGCCATCAGCCCCGTTCCGCAGCCGAGGTCGAGAACCCGCAGGCCGGTCGGTGCATCGCCGTACACCCGGTCGATGGCGGCGCGGATCGCCTGGGGCGCGGCGTAGCCCAGCTTGCCCACGAGGTCGGCGTCGAAGCGGTCGGCGTAGCGGTCGAACAGCGCCCGCACGTAGGTGTCGGACAAGCCGTCCGCCGCCCCCTCGTCCAGCGCCACCAGCAAGGCGCCGGCGCCTGATCGGTCGTCGGGGTCCAGATCGCGCGCACGGGTCAGCGCCGCGCGCGCCTTGTCCGGTTCGCGCAATTCGATCCAGGCACGGCCGATCCGCAGATGAAGCGCCGGCTCGTCGCCATGGCGCCGCAACAGCGGCTGCAGCAGTTCCACCGCCGCCAGGGCGTCGCCGCCCAGGGTAAGCAGGTCCGCCAGTTCGACGGCGGCGTCGGGGGCGTCGGGGTCCAGGAAGACCGCCTCACGGTACTCGGCCGCGGCCTCATCCACCCGCCCGGCGCGCGCCAGGGCACGGCCGAGGCCCCGGCGGACCGCCGCGGCGTCCGGTCGTTCCCCGGCCAGCGCGCGGAATTCGTGGATTGCCTCCGGGGCGTCCGCCGCCGCCAATGCCTCGGCGCGGGCGACCCGCCACGCCCAGCGCGCCTCGATCGCCAACGCACGCGCGTAGGCCGCAGCGGCCTCCGCCGGCCGGGCGGTTTCGCTCAGCACGTCGCCCAGCGCGCCGTGCGCGTCGGCTGGTGCGTCGTCGTGGGCGGCGGCAGCACGGAAGGCCGCCTCGGCACCGGCGAGGTCACCCGCATAGAATCGCGCGAATCCGGCTGCGAGATCATCGTCCGGACCGTGGCCGTCGGCCGCCGGACGCGGCGGAATGTCATACGAAGGATGGGGCTGCGTCATTCTGTCGCACTAACGAGGGAAGTACACCCCCGGGAGTTTAATGCCGCACTGCCGAACATCGCGCAAGACCCTTGGAAAATTTATATCCCTGTGTGTTTCCAGCGACACGGTGCCGCGCCCGTGCGTTGTGCGCCGCAGCAAGAAGGCGCCGCCGCCATCGCCGCCACCATTCCGATAATCGGGTTTTTTCTCAAAGGTTTAGGACCGCTCACGCGAAGGCTGTATGACCACCTCTGAAATTGGCGGAGTCCGCGGCAAGCATCATCCCCTGTGGTATTACCAGGGCGTAATTGGGTTGACGCTGGATCAAATTTTTGAAAATGTTCGGCCGGCGCCCGGATAGGCGGCGCTGACACATTGGTAGGAGGCGGTCGCCGTAAGAGACTCGGCGGCCGGGAATCAAATCCGCGCAGAACAATAAGCGCGGTACCCGCGGGCGAGCGGGAACACAGAGGGGGCACCGACATGCGAGTACCTAACGCGCGATTGCGCACGGTCTTTCGAACTTGGTTCGCCGCAGCGGTCGGCATTGCCACAGTGTCCCTTGTCGGCGTCACGCCGGCCCTCGCCCAGGACTCCTGCGTTACCAGCGCCATCGAAGTCGAACGCACGCTGAACATCCCCAGCGGCCTTCTGGTGGCCATCGCGCTGGTGGAAAGCGGGCAGGACGGTGTTCCCCACCCCTACGCGATGTCGGTCAACGGCCGTCCGATCATGGCGCGCAGCACCCAGGACGCGGTCCGCCACCTGAAGGACCGCCAGGGGCAGATCCGCAGCAACGTCTACGTCGGCTGCATGCAGCTCTCCCTCACCCACCACCGTGGCCAGTTCAACCCGGTCGAGCGCATCGCCGATCCGCGTGAGAACGTCGCTTACGCCGGCCGGCTGCTGCTGCGCCTGCACGGCGAAGAAGGAAACTGGAGGTCTGCGGTCGCGCGCTACAACGGCGCCTCCATGCGTCGCGCCCAGGCCTACGTCTGCAAGGTGTGGCAGCACCTCTCCGAACTGGACGGCTCCAGCGCCAAGCTCCTCGAATCGTCCAAGTGCGACGACTCGGATCCGCCGTCGATCGCGCCCAAGACCCGGCGCGTGTTCCGCAATTCGCAGGTCGCGGCCCTCGACTGATCCCATCGGTATCGTCTGGCACTTGGCGCGGCACCCGCTGATCGGGTAAACCGCTGCACCATGAACTACCGCCACATCTTCCATGCCGGCAACTTCGCCGACGTGATGAAGCACGCCGTTTTGGCGCTGATCGTCGAGCACCTGCGCGCCAAGCCGGCCGCCTTCTGCGTGCTCGACACGCACGCCGGCATCGGCCGCTACGATCTGAGCTCCAATCCGGCGCAGCGCACGCTGGAGTACCAGGACGGCATCGCCCGCCTGTTCGGCCAAGCGCCTCCTCACCCGGCCCTGACGCCGTACCTGGACGCTGTGACGTCGTTGAATCCCGACGGCGTCTTGCGCTGGTACCCTGGCTCACCGCGCCTCGCGCGCGCCCTGCTGCGCCCGCAGGACCGGCTGGTGCTGTCGGAGTTGCACACCGACGACGTGCAGACGCTGCGCCGCGAGTTCGCCGGCGACCGACAGGTGGCTGTCCATCACCAGGACGCCTACGAGGCGCTGAAGGCCCACACGCCGCCTAAGGAAAAGCGCGGCCTCGTACTCATCGACCCGCCCTTCGAGGAGCCGGACGAGTTCGCCCGACTCGTTGCCGGCCTGACGGCGGCGCACCGCCGCTGGCCCACGGGGATCTACGCGATCTGGTACCCGATCAAGGAGCGCCCCGCCGTTTGGCGCTTCCACGACGCGCTGGAGGCCAGCGGCATCCGCCGGATCCTGCGGACCGAGCTGACCATCCACGCGGAGGACACGCACCTGCGCCTCAATGGCTGCGGCATGGCGATCGTCAACCCGCCCTGGCGCCTGGACGAGACGCTGGGCGCGCTGCTGCCCGCCGTGCACGCGGCACTGCCGACCACCGGCGGCGGCGCCCTGGTCGACTGGCTGGTCCCCGAATAAGGGATGCAGGGGCCGGTGGCGGCCCCTGCCGGAGGGCATCAGGCGCGTAGGCGGGTTTGACGGGCGGGCTCCTGGGCGCGCTCTTTCATGCGGCGGACCGCGTCGTTGGCGACCCTCGCCGACAGCTCGGACAGCTTCACGCTGCGGTTCAGCAACATCTCCACCTCGTCCTTCACCAGGGCGCTCTGCGCCCCGTAGAAGTCCTGGACGGAGCGGCTGCGCATCATGGCGCTGACGCCGTCGCTGTGGCGCTGCGCCACCTCCTGCGCAAGGCCCAGCCACTCGCGCCAAGCCTGCTGGAAGCCGTCCATCAGCACGCCGCCGCACTGGACCAGCACGTCGAGGTTCTGCTGCGCCTGATGGGTGACTTCCTCCTGCGTGTCGCTGGACAGGCCGAACATGCGGTTGAGCTGGTCACTGCCCTGTTCGGCCGTACGCGCGGCGGCACCGCCCAATTCCAGGCTGGTGTCGCGGACCGTGCCGACCGTCTCGTCGGTGACCTGCCGCGTGGTATCGGCGGCCCGGCGTACCGTCGCCTCCGTCGCGCGCTCGGCCGATCGGGCGGCGGTGTTGGCGTCCTTGTCGATGGCCATGTGGTCTCTCCTGGTGTCCGTTGCGTCCGATGAGGGCGTTTCCCCAGGTGTTCGGTTTGTGGGCGTTCGGCTTTTGCGCAGCACAACAGGCGCCGGCCGCAACGGCTTGCTGCACCTGCGAAATAACCTCACCCTCCCCGGCCGTGCGGATTAGCCCGTCCGAACGCGACACGATGCCCCGGAGCCGTGCCAAAGCGCCTCGGGCATCCTACATCCAGGATGGACCAATCTTGCTGCGGGAGGCTTCGGCCATGCTCATCGGGGTACCCAAAGAGATCAAGAACCACGAGTACCGGGTCGGGCTGACCCCGGCCTCCGTGCGGGAGATCGCGCACCACGGTCATACGGTGATCGTCGAGACCGCCGCCGGCCACGAGATCGGCCTGGAGGACGAGCAATACGCCGCCGCCGGTGCGGAGATCGTCGCCGACGCCGCCACCGTCTTCGCCCGTGCCGACATGATCGTGAAGGTGAAGGAGCCGCAGCCGGCCGAGTGCCGGATGCTGCGCGAGGGGCAGGTCCTGTTCACCTATCTGCATCTGGCGCCCGACCCGGAGCAGACGCGCCTGTTGCGCGAATCGGGCGCGATCGCCATCGCCTACGAGACGGTCACCGACGCGCGCGGCGGCCTGCCGCTGCTGGCGCCCATGAGCGAGGTGGCCGGCCGCATGGCCGTGCAGGCCGGCGCCCATTGCCTGGAGAAGGCCCAGGGCGGGCGCGGCGTGCTGCTGGGCGGCGTGCCGGGCGTGCCCGCCGCCAAGGTGGTGGTGCTGGGCGGCGGCGTGGTCGGTACCAACGCCGCCCGCATGGCCATGGGGATGGAGGCCAAGGTCATCGTGATCGACAAGTCGCTGGCCCGGCTCAAGGACCTCGACCTGCAGTTTGGCGCCAAATTGCAGACGCTCTATTCCACCGTCGACACCATCGAGGAGCACGTACTGGACGCCGATCTCGTCATCGGCGCGGTGCTGGTGCCGGGCGCCGAGGCGCCGCGATTGGTGACACGCGCGATGGTTGCGGGGATGAAGCGGGGGGCTGTGGTGGTCGACGTGGCGATCGACCAGGGCGGCTGCTTCGAGACCTCGCACCCCACCACGCACGCCCAGCCGACCTACGTGGTCGACGGGGTGGTGCACTACTGCGTCGCCAACATGCCGGGCGGCGTGGCGCGCACTTCGACCTTCGCGCTGAACAACGCCACCCTGCCCTTCGTGCTGGATCTGGCCGACCACGGCTACCGTGCGGCGCTGGCGCGCGATCCACACCTGCGCAACGGCCTGAACGTGCACCGCGGCAACGTCACCTGCGCCGCCGTGGCCGAGGCGCAGGGCCTGCCCTTCCAGTCTGTGGAGGATGCCTTGCGCTGACGTTGGGTTTTCGGCTCACGCCTCAACCCAACCTACGACCAGATCGTAGGTTGGGTTGAGCGCAGCAAAAAACCAACGTCCAGGCTTACGCCCGCTTCAGGCCCAGCCGGTGGGCGATCTCGCCGACGATGCCGCGGCGGAACAGCAGCACGCAGACCACGAAGATGGCGCCGATCACCACCGTGACCGGCAGGTTGGTCGCCGCCAGGTAGTTCTGCAGCGTCACCACCAGCGCGGCACCCACGGCCGGACCGAACAGCGTGCCCATGCCGCCCAGCAGCGTCATCAGCACCACCTCGCCCGACATCTGCCACGTGACGTCGGTGAGCGTGGCGAGCTGGAAGACCAGCGCCTTCGTCGCACCTGCCAGACCGGCCAGCGCCGCCGACAGCACGAAGGCCAGCAGCTTGTACTGGTCCGTGCGGTAACCCAGCGAGATGGCGCGCGGCTCGTTCTCGCGGATCGCCTTCAAGACCTGCCCGAAGGGCGAATGCACCGTGCGCCAGATCACGGCGAAGCCGAACAGGAAGACCGCCAGCACCGTGTAGTACATGGCGAGCGGGTTGCCGAGGTCGATGAAACCGAACAGGTGGCCGCGCGGCACCGCCTGGATGCCGTCCTCGCCGCCGGTGAACGGCAACTGCAGCGCCAGGAAGAACACCATCTGCGACAGCGCCAGCGTGATCATGGCGAAGTAGATGCCCTGACGCCGGATGGCGACCAGCCCGAACAGCACGCCGAGGACGGCCGCCCCCGCGGTGCCCAGCAGGATCGACAGCTCGGGCGGGAAGCCCCACACCTTGGCGCTGTGCGCGCTGATGTAGGCCGCGCTGCCGAAAAACGCCGCGTGGCCGAAGCTCAGCAGGCCGGCGAAGCCGATCAGCAGGTTGAAGGCGCAGGCGAACAGCGCGAAGCACAGCACCTTCATCAGAAACACTGGGTACAGCAGGAACGGGCCGGCCAGCAGCGCCGCCAGCAGCACGAGGGCGAAAATGCGGGCGGCGGGCGGTGCGTCGACGCGGACGGCGGTGCGGCGGGCGGTTTGCGTTTCGGTGGCCATGCTCTCACTTCTCCCGTCCGAACAGGCCAGCCGGCTTGATCAGCAGGACGATGGCCATGACGACGAAGATCACGATGTTGGAGGCCTCCGGATAGAAGACCTTGGTCAACCCTTCCAACAGGCCCAGCGCGAAACCGGTCAGGATGGCGCCCATGATGGAGCCCATGCCGCCGATCACCACCACGGCGAAGACGATGATGATGAGGTTGGACCCCATCAGCGGGTTGACCTGATAGATGGGCGCCGCCAGCACGCCGGCCAGTCCCGCCAGCGCCACGCCGAACCCGTAGGTCAGCGTGATCATGATCGGGACGTTGATACCGAACGCCTGGACCAGCACCGGGTTCTCCGTCGCCGCGCGCAGATAGGCGCCGAGCCTGGTCTTCTCGATGGCGTACCAGGTCAGCACGCACACGATCACCGAGGCCACCACGACCCAGCCGCGGTAGTTGGGCAGAAACATGAAGCCAAGGTTCTGCCCGCCCCGCAGGGCGTCGGGGATCGGATAGGGCTGGCCGGACACGCCGTACCAGTGCCGGAACATGCCTTCGATGATGAGCGCCAAGCCGAACGTCAGCAGCAGCCCGTACAGGTGATCCAACTTGTAGAGCCGGCTCAGCAGCGTCTTTTCCAGCACGATGCCGAAGGCGCCGACGATCAGCGGCGCCAGCAGCAGTGCCGGCCAATAGCCGATGCCGGCGGTCTGCAGCAGCAGCCACGCCGCGAACGCGCCCAGCATGTAGAGGGCACCGTGCGCGAAGTTGATGACGTTCAGCATGCCGAAGATCACCGCCAGCCCAAGACTGAGCAGCGCGTAGAACGACCCGTTGATCAGGCCGAGCAAGAGCTGTCCGAACAACGCCTGCGGCGGTATCCCCAGCACCGTAGACATACAGTCACTCCCCCTGTTCTTGTGCCCCGGACGCCGAACCCCTCTCCCTTGGCGGGGAGAGGGGACGGGCGGCGGGGTGTTCGGCGCACCGTTTGCCGGCGCTTACTTGACGAGCGGGCAGCCGCTCTCCTTCGGGTTCTGGAAGGCCTGCTCACCCGGGATCGTCTTGACGATCTGGTAGTAGTCCCACGGTCCCTTCGAATCGGACGGCTTCTTCACGCGGGCCAGATACATGTCGTGCACCATCCGGCCGTTCTGCATGATCTTGCCGTTCTTGGCGAAGGAGTCGTTGACCGGCATGGCGCGCATCTTTTCCGCCACGACGGTGGCATCGTCGGTGCCCGCCGCCTCGACGGCCTTCAGATAGTGCCGCACGGCGGAGTAAGTGCCGGCCTGCACCATGGTCGGCATCCGGCCAGTCTTCTCCATGTACTTCTTGGCCCAGGCGCGCGTCTCGTCATTCAGGTCCCAGTAGTAGCCGGTCGTCAGTTCCAGCCCCTGCGACACCGGAAGCCCCAGCGCGTGGACATCCGATAGGAACAGCAGCAGGCCGGCGAGCTTCTGCTTGCCGCTCTGCTGCAGGCCGAACTCGGAGGCCTGCTTGATGGTGTTGATGGTGTCGCCGCCGGCGTTCGCCATGCCGATGATGTCGGCGCCCGAACCCTGCGCCTGCAGCAGGAAGGACGAGAAGTCGGCGGTGTTGAGCGGATGGCGCACCGCGCCCACCACCGTGCCGCCCGCCTTCTTCACCACCGCCGCCGTGTCGGCCTCCAACTGGTGGCCGAAGGCGTAGTCGGCGGTCAGGAAGAACCACTTCTTGCCGCCCTGTTCCACGATGGCGCGGCCGGTGCCGACGGCCAGCGCGTAGGTGTCGTAAGCCCAGTGGAAGGTGTACGGCGAGCAGGCGTCGCCCGTCAGGCGCGACGTCGCTGGCCCCAGAGCGAGGAACACCTTCTGCTTGGACTTGGCGATCTCCTGGATCGCCAGCGCCACGCCGGAGTTCGGCACGTCGGCGATGACGTCGACGCCGTCCTGGTCGATCCACTGGCGGGCGATGTTGGAGCCGATGTCCGGCTTGTTCTGGTGGTCGGCGACGATGACCTCGATGGGCTTGCCGAGCACCTTGCCGCCCATCTCCTCCGCCGCCATGCGCGCGGCGACGGCGGACCCCTCGCCGCCGAGATCGGCGTAGAGGCCGGAGCGGTCGTTGAGCACGCCGATCTTGACGACGTCGCCGGAGATCTTCCCCTGCGCCCACGCGCTCCCGCTCGTCAGAGCCACCAGCGCCACACCAGCCAAAATGCGAGTCATCATGTTCTATACCCTCCCTGTTCTTCCGTTTTGACGGTTAGTGTTCTGTGATCCGGATCCCGCGCCTCACACCCCCAAGTAGTCGTGGAGCTTGGCCATGTTCTGCTCCAGGGCGTCGTTGGGGATCATGTCCACGACGTGGCCTTCCTCCATCACGTAATGGCGGTCGGCGATGGTGGCGGCGAAGCGGAAGTTCTGCTCGACC
>DASPIO010000362.1:0-4338 GCA_035629155.1 Azospirillum sp.
GGGCGGTTGCGGTCGCCGACGACCGCGGCCAAGCGCGCGCGATCCTCCGGTCCAACGATGACGCTGACGGTCTGGGCCATGCCGATAGAATCGCATGCCCGACGCCCGCTGTGAATCCTATGTTTGTGTCAGTGCACTAGGTAAGTAATCACAGAAATGATGTGCTCACCGCCCCTCTGGGAACGCCTTCACCAGTTTGGCGACGATCTTCAGGTCGCGCAGGGACAGGCGGCGGGCGGTGGTCAGGATCTCGGCTTCCAGGGGGAGGCGGGCCGGGTCGATGGGGTCAGAGGCGTCGAAGGGGGCCGTCAGTTCGCGCAGCGGGACGTTCAGCTTCTCGCTGAGGCGGATCAGGGTTTCCAGCTTTGGGAAGGTCAGGCCGCGTTCCATCTTGGACACCGCCTGGACGGAACGGTCGATCAACCCCGCAAGGTCCTCCTGCGTGAGGTCACGCGCCTCGCGGAGCGTGCGGAGCATCAGACCAAATTCTTGCGTGCGGGCCATGCCCGGACTGTCGTTCGGGTGGAGTGCGTTGACCACCAACTCAAGGCGCTATAAAGTTCTGTTGTTGATGCTTGAGCGTAAGTTTGGCGGGGCTCGCATGCGCTGTCTCGGGAAACTGCTGGTCATCTGGGGCTTGCTGCTGCCGGTGCTTACCTTCCCGTGGATGCGCGGGTTCCATTGGCAACTGGGGGTGCTCGGCAGCCTGGAGCAGATGCACTTCTTCGTCGCGGGCGCGGAGGTTTCGTACGCCACCGTTGTGACGTTCGGGTGGGGCATGGCGGGACTCGGGATGAGCCAGATCGTGTTCGAGGACGAGCTGGAGCGGTTGGTGCGGCGGGACCCTCACCCGCCCGCTGCGCGGGCACCCTCTCCCGGGGCGGGAGAGGGATCTGGCCCGTAGGTCGCGCCGTGGGGAACCCCCTCACCCTAACCCTCTCCCCAGGGGGGAGAGGGGATTGAAGTTACGGGTCCAGGGCCGCCGCCCTGGCGGGGGAGCGCGAGGGGCGCGCAGCCCCTCGCATGTTGCACCGCGACAGTGCTATCCTCCGCGCATCCCGGCCGCACACGTTCTTTTTGGCGCGTGAGGTCCCATGCCGCTCTATTCGTATCGTTGCAAAGCCTGCGACCGTGAGTTCGAGACCCTGGTCCGGTCCACCGACGTGCCGGCGTGCCCGGCGTGCGGCAGCCCGGAGCTGGACAAGCTCGTCTCCCGGCCGGCGCCGGAGGGCAAGTCCGGCGCGGTGCTGAAGGCCGGCCGCTCGGCGGCGGCGCGCGAGGGGCACTTCAGCAACTACAGCCGTGCGGAACGCGCGAAGCTCTGATGGCTCGCCCTCCGCCGTCAGCGCCACCATATGGGGGTGGTGAGGGACGGCGGAGGTGCGGCATGGCGCTGGTGTTGGGAAGCGGCAACCCGTTGCGGCGCATCCCGGTCGCCTACGTCAACAAGGCGCTGATCCTCGCCTGCGTGCTGTCCTTCGTGCTGGGCCTGCCGCCGGAGCCGTTCGCCTTCGTGCCGGCCTACGTGTTCGGCACGGTGGAGGTCGCGGCGCCGCTGCCGCTGGGGGACACGCTGCGCGGCGTGTTCGGGCACGTGCTGGTGCACGGCGATCCCGTCCACCTCGTCACCAACATGGTGGCGTTATGGGTGTTCGGCGACAACGTCGAGGATGCGCTGGGGCACGTCCGCTACCTCGCCTTCTTCCTGCTGTGCGCGGCCGTGGGGGCGCTGAGCGAGGGGGCGATGGCGGTGGAGCCGATGCGGCCGCTGGTGGGGGCGAGCGGCGCCATCTCCGGCGTCATGGGGGCGTATCTGCTGCTGCACCCGCATGCCAAGCTGCTGATTTTGCTGTTTTTCCGCATCCCGATCCTGCTGCCGGCCTCCATGGTGGTGGGGGGTGATCTGGCGGCCAACGTCGCCATGGCCCTGTTCCAGCCGGCCGGGGCGGGCGACGTGGCGTGGTGGGCGCACGTCGGCGGCTTTGCGGCCGGCATGCTGCTGGTGGTGCCGCTGCGGCGCGCCGGGGTGCCGCTGTTCCACCCGGCGGACGCCTATCCGGAGGTGCCGTTCCCGCGATTGCAGACCGTGCTGGTGGACTTTTTCCCCGCCCGGCGGCGCCTGGGGGAGCCGGTGGCGGTGGCCGGCAAGGCGGCCGTGTACCTGGGGCTGGTCGCCGTGCTGATCTGGACGCTATAGTCCCCGCCCGGTGACGGACTTTGCGGGAGGGGCTTCCAAATGGCGGACGTGACGGCGCCGGTGCTCGGCGTGATCGGCGGCAGCGGCGTCTATGACATCGACGGGCTGGAGAACAAGCGCTGGGTGAAGGTGGACAGCCCCTTCGGCGAGCCGTCGGACGAGCTGCTGATGGGCGAGCTGGAGGGGCAGAAGCTGGTCTTCCTGCCGCGCCACGGCCGCGGCCACCGCATCCCGCCGTCCGAGCTGAACTTCCGCGCCAACATCGACGCGCTGAAGCGCGCTGGCGTGACGGAGATCCTCAGCGTGTCGGCCGTCGGCTCGCTGAAGGAGCACCTGCCGCCGGGCACCTTCGTGCTGGTCGACCAGTTCATCGACCGCACCTTCGCACGAAACAAGAGCTTCTTCGGGACGGGGCTGGTGGCGCACGTGCCGTTGGGCCACCCGGTGTGCGGGCGCCTGGGCGACGCCATCGAGGCGGCGCTGAAGGAACTGGACGTCAAGTACCAGCGCGGCGGCACCTACATGGTGATGGAAGGGCCGCAGTTCTCGACCCTGGCGGAGTCCGAGCTGTACCGGAGCTGGGGCTGCGAGGTCATCGGCATGACCAACATGCCGGAGGCCAAGTTGGCCCGCGAGGCGGAGATGTGCTACGCGACCGTGGCGATGGTCACCGACTATGACTGCTGGCACCCCGACCACGACGACGTGACGGTGGACGCCGTGATCAAGGTGGTGGTCGCCAACGCCGAGAAGGCGCGCGCCCTGGTGAAGGCGGTGGCGCCGAAGCTGCGCGACCGCACGCACCTGTGTGAGAAGGGATGCCACACGGCGCTGGAGAACGCCATCATGACGGCCGCCGACAAGCGCGATCCGGAGCTGATGAAGACGCTGGACGCGGTGGCGGGCCGGGTGCTGGGGAACCGGTAGACGTTGGGTTTTCGTTGCGCTCGACCCAACCTGCGGGTGCGTCGTAGGTTGGGTCGAGGCGCTGGCCGAAAACCCAACGGAGGTCAGTGGCGGGTGCGCGCAGGGGTGATGTAGACGCCGTCCCAGTCGACGCCGAACAGGGCGTCGTCGCCGGCCTCTTCCACCAGATCCTCGTACTCGATGGCGTCGATGATGCCGAAGATCGACGCGGTGCCCTCGGCGTCCAGGTCGCAGGTGACGACGCGGCTGCCGACCTCGACCGAGGTGAAGAAGACTTCCGACAGCTCCATGGCGTCCAGTTCGGCGGCGACGCGGCATTCGATCTGGTGGGCCATGACCGCCGGCATCGACGCGTGGAGCTGTGCCGCCTGCGAAGCCCACACGATGCGCTGAACCCGCGTCGCCGGACGGCTCTCCTCACCCTCCGCCGTGGCCGGGCTCGTGGCCATGCTGATCATCCGGGACACCAGGCTCGAGGGGCTCGTCGCGCGCATAAGGACCTCCGTGCTATGCGAGCCCCACAGTCGGCCTTCGGTGGTTAAAGGGGTCTTAAGACCAAGGTGGTGCAGAGGGCTTACCCCCTTCGGCTATTCGTCGTAGGACGCGGGGCCGAGGTGCGGGTGAGGGCGGCGTAGGCGGCGGCGATGCGCGCGGCCATGGTGGCGTTGTTGCGGATCAGCGCCACGTTGGCGGTCAGGCTGCGGCCGCCGGTGATCTCCTTCATGCGGGCCAGCAGGAAGGGGGTGACGGCCTTGCCGGCGATGCCCCGGCCGTCGGCGTCCGCCAGGGCGCGGGCGATGGCGGCTTCGGCCTCCGCGGCGTCCAGCGCGTCGGCCTCGGGGATCGGGTTGGCGGCGACGATGCCGCCGTCCAGACCCAGGCGCCACTTGGCGTGCATGATGCGGGCGACATCGTCCGGGGCGTCGCAGCGGCGCACCACAGGCAGGCCGGAGGACCGGGTGTAGAAGGCGGGGAACTCGTCGGTGCCCAGGCCCAGCACGGGCACGCCGCGCGTCTCCAGGTATTCCAGCGTCTTGGGCAGGTCGAGGATCGACTTGGCGCCGGCGCAGACAACGCAGACGCTGGTGCGCGCCAGCTCGTCCAGGTCGGCGGAGACGTCGAAGGTGGTCTCGGCGCCGCGGTGCACGCCGCCGATGCCGCCGGTGGCGAAGACGGCGATGCCCGCGCGCTCGGCCGCGATCATCGTCGCCGCC
>DASPIO010000363.1:0-5886 GCA_035629155.1 Azospirillum sp.
ATGGCCGCGCAGAAGCTGCGCCGCCGGCCCGACGTCGTGACCGACGGCGGCTACCAGGAAGACATCGTCAAGAACGGCCCGGAGACGGCCGAAGGCTATTTCGCCGTGCCGAAGGTGGTCGAATAATGACCGAACTCACGCTTCTGACCATGGCGGACGCCCTCAAGGGCCTCGCCGAAAAGCAGTTCACCGCCGTCGAACTGACCGAGGCGCACGTCCGCGCCGTGGAGAAGGCCCGCCCGCTCAACGCCTTCATCACCGAGACGCCGGACAAGGCGCTGGAGATGGCCAAGGCGTCCGACGCCCGCCGCGCGAAGGGCGAGGCCGGTCCGATGGACGGCCTGCCGATCGCTGTGAAGGACCTGTTCTGCACCAAGGACGTGCTGACCACCGCCGCCAGCCACATCCTGGACGGCTTCAAGCCGCCGTACGAGTCGACCGTCACCTCCAACCTGTGGCGCGACGGCGCGGTGATGCTGGGCAAGGTGAACCTGGACGAGTTCGCCATGGGCTCGGCCAACATCACCTCCCACTACGGCGATGTCGTCAACCCGTGGAGCCCGGGCGAGCCCGGCAACTGGCCGCGCAAGCTGGTTCCCGGCGGCTCGTCGGGCGGTTCGGCCGCCGCGGTGGCGGCGCGCGTGGCGCTGGGCGCGACGGGCACGGACACCGGCGGTTCGATCCGCCAGCCGGCCGCCTTCACCGGCATCGTCGGCATCAAGCCGACCTACGGCCGCTGCTCGCGCTGGGGCATCGTCGCCTTCGCCTCGTCGCTGGACCAGGCTGGGCCGATGACCCGCACCGTGCGCGACAGCGCCATCATGCTGCGCTCCATGTGCGGCTTCGACCCGAAGGATTCGACGTCGGTCGACATGCCGGTGCCGGACTTCGAGAAGGCGCTGACCGGCGACATCCGCGGCCTGCGCGTCGGCATTCCGAAGGAATACCGCGTCGACGGCATGCCGGCCGAGATCGAGCAGATGTGGCACAAGGGTGTCGAGTGGCTGAAAGCCGCCGGCGCCGTGCCGGTCGAGATCAGCCTGCCGCACACCAAGTACGCGCTGCCGGCCTACTACATCGTGGCGCCGGCCGAGGCGTCGTCGAACCTCGCGCGCTACGACGGCGTGCGCTTCGGCCTGCGGGTGCCCGGCGGCAACCTGAAGGAGATGTACGAGAACACCCGTGGCGAGGGGTTCGGCAAGGAGGTGCGCCGCCGCATCCTGATCGGCACCTACGTGCTGTCGGCCGGCTATTACGACGCCTACTACCTTCAGGCGCAGAAGGTGCGCACGCGCATCAAGCAGGACTTCGACCTCGCCTTCCAGGAATGCGACGTCATCCTGACGCCGACGGCGCCCAGCGGCGCCTTCGCCATTGGCGAGAAGATGGACGACCCCATCCAGATGTACCTGAACGACGTGTTCACGGTGCCGGTCAACCTCGCCGGCCTGCCGGGCATGAGCCTGCCCGCCGGCCTGGGCGCCGACGGCCTGCCGCTGGGCTTGCAACTCATCGGCAAGCCCTTCGACGAGGAGACGCTGTTCCGCGTCGGCGGCGTCATCGAAGAGGCCGCGCAGTTCACCGCCACCCCGCCGTTCATGGCCTGAGCCGGATCAGAGAGTTAGACCGATGTCCTACATCCAGGGTGAAACGGGCGATTGGGAAGTGGTGATCGGGCTTGAGGTCCATGCCCAGGTCATCACCAAGTCGAAGCTGTTCTCCGGCGCCGCCACCGATTTCGGCGCCGCGCCCAACAGCCAGGTCAGCTTCGTCGACGCCGCGTTCCCCGGCATGCTGCCCGTCATCAACGAGCACGCCGTGGAACAGGCGGTGCGCACCGGCCTGGGCCTGAAGGCGCAGATCAACCTGCACTCGGTGTTCGACCGCAAGAACTACTTCTACGCGGACCTGCCCTCCGGCTACCAGATCAGCCAGTACCTGCAGCCCATCGTCGGCAAGGGCGAACTGGTGCTCGACATGCCGGACGGTTCGACCCGCACGGTCGGCATCACGCGCCTGCACCTGGAGCAGGACGCCGGCAAGTCGATCCACGACCAGCATCCGTCCAAGACCTACATCGACCTGAACCGGTCGGGCGTGGCGCTGATGGAAATCGTGTCGGAGCCGGACCTGCGCTCGGCCGAGGAGGCCGCGGCCTACGTGCGCAAGCTGCGCTCCATCCTGCGCTACCTGGGAACGTGCGACGGCAACATGGAGGAAGGCTCCATGCGCTGCGACTGCAACGTCTCCGTGCGCAAGCCGGGGCAGCCGTTCGGCACGCGCTGCGAGATCAAGAACGTCAACTCCATCCGCTTCGTCATGGCCGCCATCGAGTACGAGGCGGCCCGTCAGGTCGAGGTGCTGGAGGCCGGCGGCACGATCGACCAGGAAACGCGCCTGTGGGACACCACCAAGCTGGTGACCCGCTCCATGCGCTCCAAGGAAGAGGCGCACGACTACCGCTACTTCCCCGACCCCGACCTGCTGCCGCTGGAGCTGGAGCCGGAGTGGGTGGAGGAGATCAAGCGCACGCTGCCCGAACTGCCGGACGAGAAGAAGGCCCGCTTCATCGCCGACTACAAGCTGTCGGCCTACGACGCCAACGTGCTGGTCAACGAGAAGGCCAAGGCCGACTACTTCGAGACGGTCGCCAAGGGCCGTGACCCGAAGATCGCCTCGAACTGGGTGACGGTGGAGCTGTTCGGCGCGCTCAACAAGGCGGGCCTGGAGATCGAGCAGAGCCCGGTGTCGGCCGAGAACCTCGGCGGCCTGCTCGACCTGATGGCCGACAACACCATCTCCGGCCGCATCGCCAAGGAGGTGTTCGCCGACATGTTCGAGACCGGAGAAAAGCCGGCCGACATCGTCGAGAAGAAGGGGCTGCGTCAGGTCACCGACACCGGCGCCATCGAGGCCACCATCGACCAGATCCTGGCCGCCAACGCCGACAAGGTCGCCGAGTACAAGTCCGGCAAGGACAAGCTGTTCGGCTTCTTCGTCGGCCAGGCCATGAAGGCCACCCAGGGCAAGGCCAACCCGGCCATGGTCAACGAGATCCTGCAGAAGAAGCTGCAGGGCTGACGGCGCTCCGCGGCCCTCCTTCGCCATTGGCGGGGGAGGGCCGCGGGCGTGTCGATCGCGCGGCGAAATGTTCGTTGCAATTCGCCGGCCGCCGGTCTCCATTGAGGGTGGGGAGGCGGCATGGACGGCTTGGCACTGATCGGTGTGATTGCGGCGCTCGCCACAGGCCTTCTGGCGGGTTTCGTCGTGGGCCGGCGGCGGACGGAGCGTGGCGGAGCCGATGGCGGCCAAGCGCTCCAGCAGGCGCTTCGGCAGGCGCTCGACACCGCGCCAATCGGCGTGATGATCAACACGCGCGACGGTGCAAATCTCTATCACAATCAGAAGCTGCTGGAGACCTTCCGTTGCGCGCCCGGCGATCTGGCGCGCGGCGTTGCGGGCATCTACGTCCATCCCGAGGATCGCGACCGCTACGTCGACCGGCTCTACCGCGACGGCCAGCTGTTCCAGCAGCTGGAGTTCCGGCGCGGTGACGGTGACGTGTACACCGGCACCATGACGTCGGTGGTGATGCGATTCGACGGGCAGCCCGCGCACATAAGCTGGTTCCACGACCTTACCGAGAAGATCCGGGCCGACACCGAACGGCACGAACTGGCCGAACGGCTGCACATGGCGCTGGAGGCCAACGGGGCGGCCGCGTGGGACGCCGACGTGGTCCACCACACCTGCTGGTGGTCGGACACCTTCGCGCGCATGCTGGGCTTCGACGACGTGCCGGAGATGCCCGCCGACTTCTGGGAAAAGCGCCTGCACCCGGAGGACCGGGAGCGCGTGCTGGCCACCATCGATGCCTATCTCGGCGGCGCCATCCCGCTCTACGACTACAGCTACCGCCTGCGGCGGGAGGACGGCGGCTGGATCTGGGTGGAGGCCAAGGGGCGCGCCATCCGCGACGAATCGGGGCGCGCCGTGCGCTACGTCGGCATCATGACCGATGTTTCCGCGCGCCGCCGGCAGGAGGAACTGGTGCGCGCCAGCGAGGAGCGGCTGCTGCGCATTTTCGAGGCCAGCCCCATCTCCGTCAACATCACCACCCGCGACGGGCGCTGGCTGTTCTGCAACCCGCAGACCGAGCGAATCATCGGCCGCCCGCGCGCCGAACTGATGCTGGAGCCGGCCGCCGGCTACTACGCCGACCCGGAGGTGCGCAACGCGCTGATGGCACGGCTGGCGGCCGAGGGTGCCTTCCGCGACGCCGAGGTGGCGTTCCGCCGGCCGGACGGCACCATCGTCTGGGTCCTCGCCTCCTGGGACGAGATCGAGTTCGAGGGGGAGCCCGCGTACCTCACCTGGCTCTACGACATCACCGATCGCAAGACCGCCGAGGCCGAGCTGACGGCCGCCAAGGAAGCCGCCGAGCACGCGCTGAACGAGTTGCGCGTGGCGCAGGAAAGCCTGATCCAGGCGGAGACCATGGCATCGCTGGGGCAACTCGTGGCCGGGGTGGCGCACGAGATCAACACGCCCATCGGCATCGGCCTGACCGCGGCGACGCACATCGCCGAACAGTCGGAGCGGATCCGCGGGCTGTTCGGCGTGGGGGGCATACGCCGTTCGGACTTTTCCGACTACCTGCTGGCGGTGGAGGAGGGATCGCGCCTGCTGGTCTCCAACATCAACCGTGCCGCCGAACTGGTGCAGAGTTTCAAGCAGGTGGCCGTCGACCAGTCCTCGGGCGGGCGGCGCTCGTTCGACCTGAAGACCTACATCGATGAGGTGCTGTTCAGCCTGCAGCCGCGCCTGAAGCGCACGCACGTCGCGGTCAGCGTGGACTGCCCCGGCGAGTTGATGATGGACAGTTACCCCGGCGCTCTCAGTCAGGTGCTGACCAACCTGATGATCAACGCCGTCGTGCACGCCTATGGCGAGGGCGCGGCCGGGCAGGTCCGAATCGCCGTGCGCAGCGAGGGCGAGGAGGCGGTGGCGCTGGAGTTCACCGACGATGGCAAAGGAATCGCGCCGGAGGTCCTGCCGCGCATCTTCGACCCCTTCTTCACCACCAAACGCGGCGAGGGCGGCAGCGGGTTGGGCCTGCACATCGTCTACAACACGGTGAGTCGGGTCCTGGGCGGCCGGCTGTCGGTCGATTCGCAGCTTGGCAAGGGCACGCGCTTCACGCTGAACCTGCCGCGTGTCGCCCCGCAGGCGGCAGAGGACACGGTCGCGGTGTGAGCATCGGCCTGCCAGCGTTCATCTGACAAGGCGCGCCGTATGGCCGTTGGAGGGCGGTCCGGCGCCTACGCGGCGTGCAGTTCGTGGTACTGCAGGTGCTTGGGCCGGCGACCGCGGCGCTTCGGCGTGGCGAAGGCGGTGCGGCTGCCATCCTCGCCCGCGGCCTCCGCCTTCAGTTCCTGGAGGCAGCGTTCCAGCAGTTCCTTTTCGCGCATGTCCTCGCGATCGGTGATCTCCAGGCAGCTCAGCTTGATCTCGGCGAGGTCGATCAGCGTTTCTACGACGCGCTTGGAAAGGCTCATCACACACCCCCAAACCCACGATTCTTATGGTCACGGTGCCATGCTACGGCAGCCTCGTTAAAAAGTCGCTAAAATTTTATATTTATTTGTCACTGATGCGACGGAAATACGATCCGAACGCGCGCGCGTGGTATTCGGGCCAAAACGATCACCATGACCGGCCAGGAGCGTTGACAAGCGCACACCGGCCCCGCTAGAAACTCGCTCACCACGGCGCCGCAAGGCGTCCACCGGTGGAGCGGTGGGTGAGTGGCTGAAACCAGCAGTTTGCTAAACTGTCGTACGGGGATAACTCGTACCGGGGGTTCGAATCCCCCCCGCTCCGCCA
>DASPIO010000364.1:0-33037 GCA_035629155.1 Azospirillum sp.
CAGCGCGCCGTGCGCGAAGTTGGGGATGTGCAGGATGCCGTAGACCAGCGTCAGCCCCAGCGCCACCAGGCTGTACACGCTGCCCAGCGTCAGCCCGTTCAGAAGCTGCTGGAAAAAAATGTTCAAGGCCTCGCTCCTCCCCTCCGGCCGAAGGGTCCGAACGAAGGGCGCGCGATGCATGCCGTGCGCATCGCGACGCGGCCTCCGTTTCGTCTCCCTGTGCCCCCGCCGGCTGTTCCGCCGTGTCGGTGGCGCTTTTTGTCATTCTGCGAAATTCAGTTTCACAAGGTTCGCATGGTCGGGAATGCCCGTCAACTCATCCGTCCGTCGTCATGACGTTCCGCACCTCAAACGGCCGGTTCACAGACAGTCGGGCGGCGTGGCGAACCACGTGTCGTCGAGGGCGGCGAGGCGGTCGAGTTGCGGCCCGGTCTTCGGCAGCTCCCAGCGCAGGAAGTAGCGGCAGGCGTGCAGCTTGCCCTCGTAGAAGGCGCGCTCCTGCGCCGTGTCCGCCCGCGGCAGCCGGGCCTCGGCCACCAGCGCCTGGCGCAGCCACAGCCAGCCGACCACCACGTGCCCCAGCATCTCCAGGTACACCGACGCGTTCGACAGCGCCCGCGCCGGCCCATGCTCGGCCAGGGCGCGCGTGAGCTGCCCGGTCACCGCCTTGACCCGCTCGACCGTGGCGCCCAGCGCCGCCGCATCCTCGCCCAGGAACGGCACGCGCGCGGCGGCCGCCACCGTCGCCTCCAGCCGCTCGCACAGCAGCGCGAACGCCCGCCCGTTCTCCATCACCACCTTGCGGCCCAGCAGGTCGAGGCCCTGGATGCCGTGCGTGCCCTCGTGGATCGGGTTGAGGCGGTTGTCGCGGTAGAACTGCTCGACCGGGTACTCGCGGGTGTAGCCGTAGCCGCCGTGCACCTGCATGGCCAGCGATATGGACTCCTGGCACCACTGGCTGGGCCAGCTCTTGACCATCGGCGTCAGGATCTCCAGCAGCCGGTGCGCGTCGGCCCGTTCGGCCTCGGTCGGCGCGGTGTCCTTGTCGTCGACCAGCCGGGCGGCGGTCAGGCACAGCGCCAGCGCCCCCTCCACGTAGGCCTTCTGGGCCAGCAGCATGCGCCGGACGTCCGGATGCCCGATGATCGGCACCTGCGGGGTGGCCGGGTCCTTGGCGTCCAGCGCGCGGCCCTGCGGACGTTCGTGCGCGTAGGCGCGGGCATGCCGGTAGGCGGCGTAGCCCAGCGCGGCGGCGCCGTTGCCGACGCCGATGCGGGCCTCGTTCATCATGTGGAACATGTACGACAGGCCCTTGTGCGGCTCGCCGATGAGGTACCCGACCGCCCCGCCGGCCTCGCCGAAGTTCAGCATAGTCGAGGTGGTGCCGCGCCAGCCCATCTTATGGATCAGGCCGGCCAGGGCGACGTCGTTGCGGGCACCGAGCGTGCCGTCCGGATTGACCAGGACCTTCGGCACGATGAACAGCGAAATACCCTTCACGCCCGGCGGCGCGCCCTGGATGCGGGCGAGCACGAGGTGGATGATGTTCTCCGCCAGTTCATGGTCGCCCGCCGAGATGAAGATCTTGTTGCCGGTGATGCGGTAGGTGCCGTCGCCGGCCGCCACCGCCGCCGTGCGCAGATCCGACAGCGAGGAACCGGCCTGCGGTTCGGTCAGAACCATGGTGCCGAAGAAGCGGCCCTCCAGCATCGGGCGCATGTAGAGGTCGCGCTGCTCCGGCGTGCCGAAGGCGCGCAGCACGTTCGCCGCCGCCATGGTCAGCGACGGATAGCTCTTGGTGCCGATGTTGGCCGCCGCGAACAGGGCGCTCACCGCCATGTGGATGGTGAAGGGAAGCTGCATGCCGCCCAGTTCGTAATCCGCCGTCGCCGCCATGAAGCCGGCGTCGATGAAGCGCTTCAGCGCCTCTTTCACCTCCGGGATGAGAACGACGCGGCCATCCTCGACCCTCGGCTCGTTCGCGTCGGCCGTGCGGTTGTGCGGGGCGAAGTGGTCGCGGGCGATGGCGGTGGCGGTGTCGATGGCGGCGGCCAGCGTCTCGCGCGCATGGTCGGCGAATCGCGGACGGGCGAACAGCGCATCGATGTCCAGAAGCTCGAACAGCAGGAAGTCGAGGTCCCGGCGGGTGATCAGGCGGTCGTCCATGGGGCCGGTGCTCCCGCTCTCAGGCCGTCGCGTCGGGCGCTTCGGCGGGCGCTTCGGCGGGCGGGTGACCGACGGCGATGACGCCGGTGCGGCCCTGGCGGGCGTAGCTGACGACGGTGCTCATGCGATCATGTGCCTTTTTCGCAGGGGACCCGCCCTGGTCTAGACGCGCGGCCACAGCGTGGCGCGCGAGGCGGCCGGGGGTACTGTAGCAGTCCCGACCGCCAAATCAAGTTCAGCGAAACTTATTTCCGCAATACGGAACAACGAGGCGCGTACGGGTGCGGACGTCCTGGCCGGCGTGCCTTTTTTCCGGGCAGGCGGTTGGCAAATCGACGGCCATCCCCCTAAAACCGGCATGCCTGCTTTCCCATATACGCAGGCGGCCCGCCTTCCGGGTTGCAACGACGACGGACCACCATGTTCATCTCTCGCTCCACACGTACCCGATCGCTGACCGCCATCGCGGCGGCGCTCGTCATCGCGCTCGCGGCCGGCACCGCGGATGCGCGCGCCGGCAAGAGCACCTCCAGCGGCAGCCGCGGCACGCGCACCTACGACGCGCCCGCCACCACCAACACCGCGCCGAGCACCGCCGCGCCCATGCAGCGTTCGGCGACGCCGGACGCACCCGCGGCCGGCGTTCAGCGCCCCGGCATGGCGGCCCCGGCCGCGCAGTCCGGCGGCTTTTTCTCGCGCGGCGGCTTCATGGGCGCCATCGCCGGCGGTCTGCTGGGCGCCGGCCTCTTCGGGCTGCTGTCCGGCAGCGGCCTGTTCGGCGGCATGGCCGGCTTCGCCAGCGTCCTTGGCCTGCTGCTGCAGTTCGCGCTGATCGGCGGCCTGATCTGGCTGGCCGTCCGCTTCTTCCGCGGCCGTTCGGCCCAGCGGCCGGCGTATGCCGGAGCCTCGCCCTATGAGCGCCAGGGACACCCCGGCGTGATGGGCGGCGGCGCGGGCCCCGGCATGGGTGCCGGGCTCGGCGGCTTGGCCGGTGGGCTCGGCGGCGGCCTGGGCGGCGGTCTGGGCGGCGGTCTGGGCCGCGGTGCCGCGGCGCCCCGCGCCCGTGGCGAGCGCAGCGACGAGATCGGCATCGGCCCGTCCGACTACCAGGAGTTCGAGGGGCTGCTGGTCGGCATCCAGGACGCCTACGGGCGCGAGGACGGCTTCGCGCTGCGCCAGATGGCGACGCCGGAGATGGCGAAGTACTTCACCGACGACCTCGCCGAGAACGCCAGCCGCGGCCTGCACAACCGGGTGTCCGACGCCCAGCTCCTGCAGGGCGATCTGGCCGAGGCGTGGCGCGAGCCGGGGGCGGAGTACGCCACCGTGGCGATGCGCTTCGCGCTGGTCGACGTGACGGTGGAACGCGCCACCGGCCGCGTGGTCGAGGGCGATCCCAACGCCCGCACCGAGGCGACCGAGCTGTGGACCTTCCGCCGCGCCCCCGGCGGGCGCTGGCAGGTGTCGGCCATCCAGCAGGCCGCCTGATCGCACGGTCAGGAACGACGAAGGGCAGGAACGACGAAGGGGCGCCGCGAGGCGCCCCTTTTGCGTGTCCTATCCTTACCTGGAGGCGCTCAGGACAGCGCCTTCACCGCGTCGTCGGCGTTGGCGTGGATCTCGAACAGGCTGGTGAAGCCGCTCATGTCGAAGACCTCGCGAATCGAGGCGGACATGGCGGCCAGCACGATGCGGCTGCCGGCCGGGCGCGCGCGCTTCGCCGCCACCAGCAGGGCGCGCAGGCCGGCCGAACTGATGTAGGCGAGCTGCGCCATGTCGACGACCACCGACGCCGGCCCGTTCGACACCGCCTGCACCAGCCGCGCCTCGAAGGCGCCGGCGGTGCCGCTGTCCACGCGGCCGGCGGGCTTGAGGATGAGGATGCCGTTCCGGGTTTCTTCGCTGATGTCCATGAATCCCTCTTCCCTCCTCGGCAACGCTGCCGGCCAAAGCTTTACCCGGCTGGCCCCGCGCTGACGACAGAAATCTTGCCCGCCGCGGGGCGCCTGACGTCCTATCCATAGCGCATCGCGCCGCCGCGCGCATCCCCGCCGGCCATTTCCACTGGCGTGACCAGGACGGGCGGGCCTGATATACCCTCCACCGCAGGGTGGTGCCGGGAAGAGGCGGATTGTGCCGGACGATATCGTTGGCGACTCGAAGGGACGGGGTGACGCGGCGCTTGCCGCGCAACCGCCTTCGCGCGCGCCCGCACGTCCCGCTTCGGCACGGCCGGGACCCGTAGCCCCCGCCGTCGGCGACCTCGCGCCGGGCGCGCTGCTGCGCGCCTCGTGGAACCCGCTGCTGGCCGCCGCCGCCCCGCTGCTCGACCTCGCCGGGCGGTTGCGCGACCTGCCGGCGCACGGCGGGCCGGAGGCGCTGCGCGAGCGCGTCGTCGCCGAGGTGCGGCGGTTCGAGAGCAACGCCGCCGGCGCCGGCATCGCGCAGGAGGAGATCCGCGTCGGCCGCTTCGCGCTGTGCGCCACGCTGGACGACGTGGTGCTGGGCACGCCGTGGGGGCCGCGCTCCTCCTGGGGGCGCGAGGGGCTGGTGGCGACGGTGGAGCGTGTGACCGGGGCGGCCGAGCGTTTCTTCGACCTCCTGGAGACCATGCTCTCCAACCCGCACCTGCACCGGCGCGAGCTGGAGCTGTTCTACGCCTGCCTGTCGCTGGGGTTCGAGGGCAAGTTCCGCGACCGGCCGCGCGGCAGCCACGACCTCGCCCACCTGCGCGACAACCTGTTCCGCCTGCTGCGGCGCGAGCGCGGGGCGCCCGACCGCGCCCTGTCGCCCACGTGGCGCGGCGCGGCCGAGCGGTTCCGCCCGCTGGGTGCGGTGGTGCCGCCGTGGGTGGTGGCCGCCGTGTGCGCCGCCGCGCTCTCCACGCTGTTCCTGGTGCTGGCGCAGTCGTTGAGCGAGCGGGCCGACCCGGTGGCGGCGCGGCTGGCCTCCCTGCTGCCCGAGCGGCCGATCGAGATCGCCCGCCTCGCCCCGCCGCCGTCGCCCAACGCCGGGCCGGCGCTGGTGGCGCGCATCCGCCAGGCGCTGGAACCGGACCTCGCCACCGGCGACGTGTCGGTGCTGGCGACCGACGACGGGGCGCTGGTGGTGCGCATGCGGGGCGCCCTGTTCCCCACCAACAGCGACGCGCTGCGCGCCCGCTTCCGCGCCGTCAGCGACCGCATCGGCGAGGCGCTGGGGCGCGAACAGGGCTACGTCCTGGTGGTGGCGCACACCGACGCGCTGCCGGGCCGCAACGTCCGCTTCCCCACCGCGCAGGCGCTGAGCGAGGCGCAGGCGGAGGCGGTGCGCAGGATCCTGGAACGCCACGTCGGCGCCAACCGCCTGTCGGCCGAGGGGCACGGCGATGCCGAACTGCCCGCACCGGCGGGAGGCTCGCCCGCCGCCCGCGCCGCCGCGCGGCGCGTCGACATCCTGCTGTACCCGCGGTAGGCCGGCATGACCCCAGCCTTCCGCGGCCTCCTCGACCGCCTGACCGGCAGCCCGCGCGTCCGCTGGGCCGTCACGCTGGCGGGTGCGCTGGCGCTGTGCGCCGTCGCCTGGGTGACGGCGCCGCTGGTCGTGCTGGCCGGGCACCGGCCGCTGGAGGACGCGGGCTCGCGCGCCGCGCTGGCGGCGCTGATCCTCGTGGCGTGGGCGCTGGGCAATGGGCGGGCCGACCGGCGGGAGCGCCGCGCCAACGAACGGCTGGTGGCGGCGCTCGCCGCCTCCCCCGATCCCGAGGCGCGGCAGTCGCTGGAGGAGATCACCGGCCTGCAGGCCCGGCTGGCCGACGTGCTGCTGCGCCTGCGCACCCAGCGCTTCGGCGCGGGGTTCGGCGGGCGTTACCTGTACCAGTTGCCCTGGTACCTGATGATCGGTGCGCCGGGGTCGGGCAAGACGACGGCGCTGGCCGCGTCCGGCCTGGGCTTCCCGCTGGGCGAGGGGGCGCACGCGCTGTCCGTGCCGGGGCTGGGGGGCACGCGCACCTGCGACTGGTGGTTCACGGACGAGGCGGTGATCGTCGACACCGCCGGGCGCTACACCACGCAGGACAGCCGGCACGCCGTGGACTCGCGCGTCTGGGCCGGCCTGCTGGAATTGCTCAAGGAGCATCGGCCGCGCCAGCCGGTGAACGGCGTTCTGGTCACCGTCAGCCTGCCCGACCTCGCGGCCTGGAGCGACGCCGACCGCCGCTCCCACGCGCTCACCATCCGCACGCGGCTGGCCGAGCTGCGCGGCCAGTTGGGGCTGCGCGCACCGGTCTACGTGGTGTGCACCAAGGCCGATCTGGTCAGCGGTTTCACCGGTTTCTTCGACGCGCTGACGGAGGAGGAGCGCCGGCAGGTCTGGGGCATGACCTTTCCGATGGGGGAGGGGCCGGGCGGGCGTGGGCCGGCGGCGTGGTTCCGCGACACCTTCACCGCCCTGCTGCGCCGCCTGGACGAGCGTCTTCTGGAGCGCCTGCACCAGGAGCCGGACGTCGAACGCCGCTCGCTCAACTTCACCTTCCCCTTGCAGATGGCCTCGCTGGAAGGGCCGCTGGCCGACCTGCTGGAGACCGCCTTCGCCGCCGGGCCGGAGGAGGAGGCGCCGCTGCTGCGCGGCGTCTACTTCACCAGCGCCACGCAGGGCGGGCTGGCGGTGGACCGACTGGCCGCCCCTTTCGCCGCCTTCGGCGCCACGTCCAACGTGCACGCGGACGAAACCCCGGTGCAGCGCCAGAGCTACTTCCTGGAACGCATGCTGCGCGAGGTGGTGTTCGCCGAGGCCAACCTGGCCGGTGTGGACCGCGTGCTGGAGCGCTCGCGCCGCCGCCGCCAGGGGCTCGCGGTGGGCGCCACGCTGGCCGCCACGGTGGCGGTTGCAGGGTTCTGGGCCAACAGCCACGGCGGCAACGCCGCGCTGGTCGACCGCATCGCCGCCGCCGTCGCCCGCGCCGAGGCCGCCATCGGCGCGCTGGACACGCCGCCGCGTTCGCTGACCCGCGTCGAGGACACCGACTTCGCCGCCGTCCTGCCGGCGCTGGACGCGCTGCGCGTCGTCCCCACCGGCTATGGCGAGCGCGGCGGCTGGCCGTCCTTCGCGCTGGCCGGCGGGCTGTATCAGGGCGACCGGCTGGGGCCGCGCGCCGCCGCCGTCTACCGCCGCGCGCTGCGCAGCGTGTTCCTGTCGCGCCTCGTGCTGCGGCTGGAGGAGCAGTTGCGCACCGGCTGGGCGCGGCCGGACCTGCTGCGCCTGTCGCTGCGCGCCTACCGCATGATCGGCGGGCGCGAGCCGCTGGACCCGGCCTTCGTCGCGGAATGGATGGCCGCCGACTGGCAGCGCACGCTGGCCGGCCCGGCGCACGAGGACAAGCGCCGCGCGCTGGGCGAGCATCTGGCCGCCCTGTTCGACGCCGGCTTCGCCGCCGTGCCGCTGGACGACGCGCTGATCGACCGCGTGCGCGAGGTGCTGGAGCAGTCCACCCCGCAGCCGATCCCCTTCCCCTCGCCCCAGGGCCCGGCATGAGCCGCGCCCGCGCCGCGTCCGCCCCCATCGAAGAGGCGTTCGGCCCCGGTTTCCACGGCAAGGTGCCGGCGCGCGGCGACTTCGTGGCGCACGACCTGCCGTCGCGCTTCGTCGGGCCGTGGGACGCGTGGCTGCAAGGGGCGCTGGCGGAGAGCCGCGTGCGCCTCGGCCCGGCGTGGGAGCGGCTGTTCGCCGCCAGCCCGGTGTGGCGCTTCGCGCTCGGCCCCGGCCTGTGCGGCGGGCGGGCGGTGGCCGGCGTGCTGGTGCCCTCGGCCGACCGCGTCGGGCGGCTCTATCCCTTCGTGCTGGCGGCGGCGCTGCCGGCCGGTGTGGATCTCGCCGCCGTGCCGTTCGGCTGTGCCCCCTGGTTCGGCCGCGCCGAGGCGGTGGCGCTCGCCGCCTGCCAGGACGGCGCCGATCCGCGGGACAGCGCCGCCGCGATGGCCGCGCTCGGCCGCCCCGATCCCGGTTTCGCCGCGCACAACCCGCTGCACCGCCAGCGGCTGGAGGCGATGGTCGGGCCGCTGCCGGAGAACCCCAGCCTGTGGTGGACGCGCGGGGCACACTGGGTGACCTCGTCCATGGTGGCCTGCCGCGGCCTGCCGGGCGGGGAGCGCTTCGCCGCCTTCCTCGACAACGGGTGGGAGCGCTGGGGCTGGGACGATACGGAAGAAGACGCCCGCGATGACGGGGCAGGAGGAGCATGTGACCGAATCTGACACCTTCTGCTTCGACTTCGGCCCGCGGCAGATCGGCCCCTATGCCGTGCGCGGGGTGCTGGGCGAGGGCGCCATGAGCGTCGTCTATGCCGCCGAGGCGGGCGACGGCGGCGATGTGGCGGTCAAGGTGCTGCGCGGCGAACTGCTGGCCGGTCCGGAGCGCGCCTCCATCGTCGCCCGCTTCCGGCGGGAGGCGGAGATCGGCGCCCGGCTGGACCACCCGCACATCGTCCGCATCCTCGACCACGGCGACTGGCGCGGCTCGCCCTGGCTGTCCATGGAGCTGGTGGCCGGGCGCGACCTGAAGCAGCTCCTGGACTCGGGCGACCGGCTGACGCCGGGCCAGGCGGCCACGCTGGTGCTGCGCGTGCTCGACGCGCTGGCGGCGGCGCACGCCGCCGGCATCGTGCACCGCGACGTCAAGCCCGCCAACGTGATGGTCGAGGACGATCTGGTGCCGAAGCTGATGGATTTCGGCATCGCGCACGTCCCGCAGTCCGACCTGACCCTGCGGGACGAGCTGCTGGGCAGCCCCGCCTACATGGCGCCCGAGGTGCTGCGCGGCGAGGGAGCGGACGCGCGCAGCGACCTGTTCTCGGCCGGCGTGATCCTCTACGCGCTGCTGGCCCGCCGCCGGCCGTTCACCGGCACGGTGGCCGAGGTGATGCGGCAGATCCTGTTCGAGGACCCGCCGCCGCCGTCCCGCCTCGACCCGCTGCTGTCCCCGGCGTTCGACGGCGTGGTGGCGACGGCGCTCGCCAAGGATCCGGCCCGGCGCTTCCAGACCGCCGCCTCCTTCGCGCAGGCCCTGCGCGCGGCGCTGGCCGCCGCCGGCGATGCGGCGGAGGCGACCGGGGTGCTGGTTTTCGGCGACGCATGGCCGGCCGCCACGCCGGACACCGGCGATGTCGACGCCGTGGCGGCGTTGCGCGACCTGTTCCAGGCGCTGCCGGCCGGCACGCTGGGCGAGAAGGCGTTGGCCGAGGCCGGGCGCCTGCTCGATGCCGCGTCGCGCCGGGAACCGGTGGCGCGCGCCGTGGCGCTGGCCGCCGTGGTGCTGGACGACGGGCTGATCCCGCTGGCGGCGCTGATCCGCGCCGGCATGCCGGCCCCCGGTGCCGCGCCCGGCGCGGTGCGCGGGGACTGGATGGCGCTGGTCCGGCTGTTCGCCCGGCTGGCCGGGACGGCCCCGGCGCTTGGGCTCGGCGACACCGCGGCGGCGCTGGCGCAGGGCGTGGCCGGCGACCTGAACGCGGCGCTGGCGGCCTACGCCCGGCGCCTGGATGGGCTGCTGGCGGCGGACGACAACCCCGACCTCGCGGTCATTTCCGCCGACTTCCTGCGCCTCGACGTGCTGTTGCTGGCGCTGGAAACGCTGGGGGCGGACCATGCGGCGGCGCAGGGGGCGCTGGCGGTCTTCGCCGCGCGCGTCATGCGCCGGGTCAACGCCACCCTCGCCGGCTTCCTGGCCGACGCCGAGGATGGCGTGGCCCGTTTCGGCGTGGCCGTCCTGCTGTCGGAGGTGGAAAACCTGCTGGACCTCGCCGCCCGCCTGCTCGCCGCCGACTTGGGCCCGGACCTCGGTGATGACCTGGGCGAGGCCGACGTCGCCGCCTTCCTGGCGCACGCCCACGCCCTGGCCGGGCGCATCGTGGCGGACCTGCGCGCCGAGCCGGACGCCGCGGCCTTCGCCGGCCGGCTCAAGGCGCTGGCGGCGCTCTACACGGTGGCGACGCGGCTGCCATCGAACGTGGCGTTGCGCCAGCCGCTGGCGGCGCTGACGCAGGAGCTGTACGCGCAGGTGTCGGCCCTGCTCGACGCCATCCCGGCCGCCGAGCCGGAGCGCATCGAGGCGGTGTACGACATGGCCGAAGCCCTGGGCTGGAGCGAGGTCCAGCGCGCCGCCGTCACCGCGTTGCGCCGCCGGCTGGTGGGGCGGGCGGGGTAGGGCATCGCGCTCAGCCCACGGCCTCCAGCGCGCGCTCACGCACCGTGTGGATCAGCGTGCGGAGCTGGCCGGGGGTGACGGGCTTGTGCAGCACGTCGACGCCGGAGCGCTGTGCCTCCAGCAGCCGGTCGGGGCCGGTGTCGCCGGTCAGCAGGATGCTGGGCACCGCCGCACCCCAGGCGCCGCGCACGGCGCGGATCGCCTCCACCCCGGTGCGCCCGCCACCCAGGCGGTAGTCGGAGATCAGCACGTCCGGCGGCCGGCGGCGCGCCGCGATCACGCGCAGCGCCTCGTCGGCGCTCACGGCCGTCTCCACGTCGAAGCCCCAGCTTTCCAGCAGCGCGCGCATGCCGTCCAGGATGATCGCCTCGTCGTCGATGACGACGGCGAAGCCGTGCTCCGGCGGGGCCTCGGCGGTGCGGCCGGCCGGCGCCGTGGCCCGCGGCGGCCGGGCGAGCGGCGCTGCGACCGTGAAGCACGCCCCGCGCCCCGGCGCCGTGCGCACGTCCACGGGGTGGTCGAGCAGGTTCGCCAGCCGCTTGACGATGGCGAGGCCGAGGCCGAGCCCCTGGGCACGGTCGCGCTCGGCGTTGGCGATCTGCACGAACTCCTCGAAAATATCGTCCAGCCGGTCGCGCGGGATGCCCGGTCCGGTGTCGGCCACCACAAGGCGCAGACGGCCGCCCCCCGGACCTCGGCGGCAGCCCAGCAGCACGCCGCCGCTCTGCGTGTAGCGCAGCGCGTTCTCCAGGATGTTGCGCAGGATGCGCAGCAGCAGGGTGGGGTCGCTGTCCACCCACGCCGACGAGCGGACCACCCGCAGCCGCAGCCCCTTTTCCGCCATGCGCGGCGCGTACTCGGCCTCCAGCTGGTCGAGCAGGGTGGCGACGGCGAAGGGCTGCACCTTCGGCACCACCACGCCGGCCTCCAGCTTGGAGATGTCGAGCAGCCCGTCGAGCAGCGTCTTCAGCGCGTCCAGCGCCTGGCGCATGGTGTCGACCAGCGCTCGCGCCGGATGGCCGTCCAGCCGGCCGTACAGCGCGTGGGCGAACAGCAGCAGCGCCTGCACGGGCTGGCGCAGGTCGTGGCTGGCGGCGGCCAGGAAGCGCGTCTTGGCGGCGTTGGCGCGCTCCGCCGCGCGGCGGGAGCGGTCCTGCTCGATCAGCGCCTGCCGCAGTTTGGAGTCGGCCTGTTCGCGATCGGTGACGTCGCGGCACACCAGCAGCACCGATTGGGCGGCTCCACCATCGTCGGACAGCGGCGTCAGGCGCAGATCGTGCGTGCGCTCGCCCAGCCGCATGAGGCCGGCGCGCGGGCGGCCGTCGTCGAAGACGGCGCGCACCTCGTGTTCGACCGGTTCCATGGTCTCGGCCGGCAGGTTCAGCTCGCGCCAGCACCGCCCGCGCCACGCGCCGGGCGGCAGGCGCAGCAGATCCACGGCGGCGCGGTTGGCGAAGGTCAGGCTGCAGTCGCGCCCCACCATCAGCACGGCGTCGGGCGTGGCGGTCAGGATGGCGTCCAGCGTGCGCGCCTGCCGGGCGATCTCGGCGGCCAGTTCCTGCTCGCGCTCCACGGCGTGCGCGATCAGCGCCTGCGGGCGCACCAGACCGGTCTCGACGACCGCGCGGAAGACGAAGGTGCAGGCGGCGATCTTCAGCAGGTGGCCCACCGCGTTGGCGATGCCGTACACGTCGACGTACAGGGTGAAGGTCAGCTCCGACACGATCCGCGCCAGCGTCGCCCAGACCAGGAAGCGGAGGATCTGCCGGTCGAAATGGTGGCGGCTCGCGTGCAGCAGCGCCAGCACGGTGGCATAGCCGGCGATGATGGCGTACTCGCTGCCGATCTTGAACGGCGTCAGGCCTGTTCCGGGAACGAAACAATCCGGGAAAACCGGCCAGACCACGACGGTCAGCGCGCCCAGCGCCGCCGCCCCGCCGAAGCCCAGGTGCAGCCGCCACGCCGCGTGCCGCTCCGCCGGATTTGCCACGGCCAGCAGGAACCCGGCGCATTCGATGGCGCGGGCGATGATCCAGAACTGGGTGGCCATGTTGGCGTCCGCGCCGGGGATCACCTCCATGCCCTTGTATGCCAGGGCGTGCAGCGTATCGGTGGCGGCCACGTACAGGTACGCCGTGCCCAGCAGCAGCATGTGGTTGTCGTGCAGCAGGCGGCGCGAGTACCACGCGACGGTGAAGGTGCCCAGCGCCACCAGGACGCTCGCCGCCTCGACCGCCGTATGGAAGATCAGGAAGGCGGTGAGGCTGAGGTACAGCAGCGCCGCGGTGGCCAGCGCCGCGAGCGCCACGGCGCCGGCATGCCGCACGGCGCCCGGGATCGGGGAAGGCAGGGGATCGCGCTGGGTATCCGTCATCGCACCGCCGGTCGCCGCTCGAATCGACCCGAAATCCTGATTACCGGTAAAATTGGGGTTATTCCAGGCGGAAAGCGGCCTTTCGCCGAAAGCCATAGGCCGCTGCGCTCAGCGTCCAAGATTGACGATCTCCACCCGCCGGTTCGCGGCGGCGGCGGGATTCGCGGCATCGGCCGGCTCGCGCTCGCCCATGCCCGCCGTGTCCAGCCGCGCGGCGGCGATGCGGTGCCGGCGGACCAGATAGTCCTTCACCGCGCCCGCCCGCCGCTCGGACAGCACCTGATTGGCGGCGGCGTCGCCGACGCTGTCGGTGTGGCCGACGATGCGGAAGCGCAGTCCCTCCGCCCCCGGCGCGCCCAGCACCGCCGCCACGCGGTCGAGCACGGCGCGCGACTCGGGCCGGATGCGCACCGAGGCGAAGTCGAAGTTGATCAGAAAGCCCGCCTTCAGCTCAGCCGGAGCGGCCGGAGCGGGCGCGGGCGCGGACGTCGGCGCCGCGGCGGTGGGGGCCGGCACCGCGCGGGCGGCCGGGGGCGGCGTCAGGGCGGGGACCGGGGCCGGCGGTCGCGCCGCCACCGGCGGGCAGCCAGGGGCGGCGGTGCCCAGCAGCGCGCGGGCGATGTCGCATTCGCTGGGGTTGCCGCCCAGCATGGTCGCCGCCGCGGGCGCGGCCGTGGCCGTAGCGATGGTCAGCGCCGCCGCCAGGGCGCGCCACGCCCTTCCGAGAAACCTGAAGCCCATTGCGCCCGTCCCGCCCGTGAAAGGCCGCATTGTCGGCCGGGACGGCGGCGCCGGTCAAACCCGACGCGCGGCGGGCAGCGGCGGCCCTTCGCAATTCAATCCACGAGAAAGTGTAGGCGGCCATTCGGAATTGCACGTTGTTCCCGCGGCAACATCCCCCACATTTCGGGAAAACACTCCCGTCGGCAACTCGGCCGCAGCCCGAACGCGTGACTGCGGCCTTCTTTGTGATCCGGTTCGCGGTGCCTCCCTCGGTTGTGGCCTGGAAGGGCGACGCCTGATACCATCGCGCATCCGGATCGAACGCCGAATGGGGAGGAAGTCCATGAAATCCGTGAAAGCCCTGCTGGCCGGCCTGGCCGTCGCCGCGCTGACCTTGCCGGGCGCCGCTTTTGCCGCCGACTACAAGGCCGAATACAAGCTGTCCACCGTCGTCGGCAACGCCTTTCCCTGGGGCAAGGGCGGCGAGCGCTGGGCCGAGCTGGTGAAGGAGAAGACCGGCGGGCGCATCAACATCAAGATGTACCCCGGCGCCTCGCTGGTGAACGGCGACCAGACCAAGGAGTTCACCGCGCTGCGCCAGGGCGTCATCGACCTCGCCATCGGCTCGACCATCAACTGGTCGCCGCAGGTGAAGGAGCTGAACCTCTTTTCCCTGCCCTTCCTGATGCCGGACGAGAAGGCGATCGACGCGCTCACCCAGGGTACCGTCGGCGCGAAGCTGTTCGACCTGCTGGCGACCAAGGACGTGGTGCCGCTGGCCTGGGGCGAGAACGGCTACCGCGAGATCTCCAACTCCAAGCGCCCGATCCGCACGCCGGACGACCTGAAGGGCCTGAAGATCCGCGTCGTCGGCTCGCCGCTGTTCCTCGACACCTTCACCGCGCTCGGCGCCAATCCGACGCAGATGAGCTGGGCCGACGCGCAGCCGGCGCTGTCCACCGGCGCCGTGGACGGGCAGGAGAACCCGCTGGCGATCTTCTACGCCGCCAAGATGCCGTCCTTGGGCCAGAAGCACCTGACGCTGTGGGGCTACGTCGCCGACCCGCTGATCTTCGTGGTCAACAAGGAGGTCTGGAACTCCTGGTCCAAGGAGGATCAGGAGGCGGTGCGCGCCGCGGCCGTGCAGGCCGCCAAGGACGAGGTGGCGATCGCCCGCAAGGGCATCACCGCCGCCGACGACTCGCTGCTCAAGGAGATCCAGGCGCAGGGCGTCGAGATCGTCAAGCTGAGCGACGCGGAGAAGGCGCCGTTCAAGACGGCGACGCAGGCCGTGTACGAGAAGTGGGCGAAGACCATCGGCCCCGACCTCGTCAAGGAAGCCGAGGCGGCGATCGCCAACCGGAAGTAACGTTTGTTGCCCCCTCCCCAACCCTCCACCGCGACGCGGTGGAGGGGGCCGCAGCCGTCAGCGCAGCCGGGAGGGGGCTCCATGTCCCTTGCGCACCCAGGTCCCCCATGAGTTCCGACCTCCTCGAAGCCGGGCTGGCGACGGCCCCGCCCAAGGCCCGCGTGCCGGTCGCGATCGAGCGCGCGCTGTCCGCGCTGGCGATGGCGGCGCTGTGCGTCATCACCTTCGCCAACGTGCTGGCGCGCTACTTCACCGATTACTCGTTCGCCTTCACCGAGGAGTATTCGATCTTCCTCATGGTGGTGATGACGCTGTTCGGCTCGTCCGTGGCGGTGGCGGCGGACCGGCACATCCGAATCACCTTCCTGGTCGACCGGCTGCCCCGCGGGGCACGCCGCGTCACCGAAGCGATCGCCTGGACGGCGGCGCTGGTCATGTTCGGCTTCCTCATCTGGTACGGCGGCCGGCTCGCCTACGACCACTGGCGCTTCGAGGAGACGTCGCCGGGCCTCGGCAACCCGCAGTGGCTCTACACCGTGTGGCTGCCGCTCCTCTCGGTGGTCGTGGCGCTGCGCATCGTGGGCCGCATCGCGCGCGCCGTGCGGGGAGAGGGTTGAGCGGATGGCCGTCTCCCTGCTCTTCCTCGGCTTCCTCGCCCTGATGTTCCTCGGCGCGCCCCTGGCGGTGGCGCTGGGGCTGGCCGGCACGCTGGCGATCTTCGAGGCGGACCTGGGCATCCTGTCGGTGCCCACCAACGTCTACGCGGGCATCGCCAAGTACCCGCTGCTGGCCATCCCCGTGTTCATCCTGGCCGGCCTGATCTTCGAGCGCGCCGGGGTGGCCAAGCAGATGGTCACCTTCGCCTCCTCCATCGTCGGTCCGAAGAACGGCGGGCTGGCGGTGGTGGCGATCCTGGTGTGCATGGTGATGGGCGGCATTTCCGGCTCAGGCCCGGCGGACGCGGCGGCGGTGGCGACGGTGATGATCCCGTCCATGCGCGCCGCCGGCTACCCGCGCGCCTTCTCGGCCAGCATCATCGCGGCGGCGGCGGCGACCGCCATCCTGATCCCGCCGTCGGTCGCCTTCATCATCTATTCGGTGCTGGTGCCGCAGGCCTCGGTGCCGGCGTTGTTCGCCGCCGGGCTTTTTCCCGGCCTGCTGGCCGGGCTGTCGCTGATCGTCCCCACGGTGTGGCTGTCGCGCAGGCACGGCTTCGGCCTCGTCGACGCCGGCCCGCGCCCGCCCTTCTGGGGCAGCCTGCGGAAGGCGATCTGGGGCCTGCTGGCCCCGGTGATCATCCTGGGCGGCCTGCGCGCCGGCGTCTTCACGCCGACGGAGGCGGCGGTGGTCGCCGTCTTCTACGGCTTCGCGGTGGGCGTCTTCATCTACCGCACGCTGACCTGGCGCATGGTGTACGAGGTGATGGCGGAGGCCGCCGAGATGTCGGCGGTGGTGCTGCTGATCATCGCGCTGTCCAGCGTCTTCGCCTGGGCCGGCAGCACCATGGGCGCCTTCGACCGCGTGGCCCAGGCCGCCATCGCGGCGACGGGCAGCGAGATCACCGTGCTGCTGCTGCTGAATCTGGCCTTGCTGGGGCTGGGCATGCTGCTGGACGCGGTGTCGATCTTCCTGATCCTGCTGCCGCTGCTGACGCCGATCATGGCGGCGTTCCACTGGGATCCGGTGTGGTTCGGCGTGATGATCACCACCAACCTCGCCATCGGCCAGTTCACCCCGCCGATGGCGGTGAACCTGATGGTCACCACCCGCGTGGCCGGCATCTCCATCGAATCGACGGTGCGCTGGGTATCGTGGATGGTGCTGGCGATGCTGGGGGCGCTGGCCCTCGTCATCATCTTCCCGGAGATATCGCTGTGGCTGCCGCGACGCCTGGGGTACGTGTGAAATCGAAGGCGCTCGATGGCTTCCATCAGGCGCCTGCCATCGAATCCGACAGCCCTTTGCCACGGGCAAAGGGCGGGAGTGGTGCGCGAAGGACGCCTTCAGGCGTCGCCCGTGCGATGCGCCGGCTGCTGCCGGTGCTGCTGGCGCTGCTCCCCCTGCCGGCGGTCGCGGACAATGCGGTCACGCTGTCGATCCGCACGTCGGTGCCGGCCATGCTGACGGCCTATGAGCTGACCGGCGGCGACTGGGTGTCGGCCCCCGTTCCCGGCGCGGTCTTCCGACCGGGCGAACCGGTGACGCTGGTGAACCGGCCCGACACGCCCGGCGAAGCGCCGGGCGGCTTCCTGACGCTGACCCCCGCCGGCGGCGGGGCCGTCACCGTGACCTGGAGCCGCGCCGGCGCGGCCGTGCGGGCCACCGCCGCCACCCGCGCCACGGGCATTCCGGCATCGGCGGCGGTCAGCGGTTCGACGGTGTCGGTTGTGATCGGCGATTAGGCCGGGCGCCGCTTGCGCGTGGCCAGGGCGATGCCGGCGGCGATGAGCGCGATGCCGATCCCGTGGTACCAGTGCGGCTGCTCGCCTAGCAGCAGGATGGAGAGCAGCGCGCCGAACACCGGCACGAGGTGGATCGCCAGCCCCGCCGTGTTGGCGCCGACCATCGCCACCGAGCGGTTGAACGCCAGATACGCCAGGATCGACGGGAACACCGCCACGTAGCCGATGGCGCCCAGCGCCGTCGGGTGCAGCACCAGCGGCCGCCCGCCCAGGCTCTCCGCCACATAGAACGGCAGCAGCATCAGCGCCCCCAGCGCGAAGGTGGCGACAATGAAGCTGAGGCCGTGCACGTTCGGCCGCTTTCGCAGCAGGGCCGTGTAGGCGGCGTAGGCGATCACCGCGGCCAGCACCCACAGGTCGCCACGGTTGAACTGCAGGGCGGTCAGCGTCTGCGTGTCGCCGCGGGCGATCAGCGTCAGGGCGCCGGCCAGCGACACGGCGATGCCCAGCCCCTGGCGCGCCGTCAGCGTCTCGCCGAACAGGACGAGGCTCATCAGCACGATCAGCACGGGCATCGCCGACTGCATCATCACCGCGTTCAGCGCCGTGGTGGTGGCCAGGCCGATGTAGAGGAAGGTGTTGAAGACGCCGATGCCCAACGCCGTAATGACCAGCATCAGCGGCCAGCGGCGGCCCATGGTGCGCAGGTCGTGCGGCAGGTGGCGCCAGGCGAAGGGCAGCACGATCAGCGCCCCCAGCGACCAGCGCCAGAAAGCGAGCGCCACCGGCGGCACCTCGCCGGCCACGGCGCGGCCCAGCACGGCGTTGCCGGCCCAGAACAGGCCGGGCAGCATCAGCAGCAGCCACGCCTGATCGGCGGGGCCGCGCCGTGCCGGTGCCGGGCGCTCCGCGTCCATGCGCCGCTCAGCCCCGCTTCGGCTTGGGCTGCGGGCCGGATGCGAGTTCCTTTTCCAGCTCGGCGATCCGCTTGGCCAGGGAGGTGCGCAGGCTCTCGGCCGCGTGGCTCTTCAGCGCGGCGAGCTGCTCCTTGAGCTGGCGGAGCTGGAGTTGCTTCTGCTCGGGCGTGCGCTTGATGGTGACGCGGTCGGAGTGCTGGCCGGCGAAGGCGCGCATGATGCTGTCCCTGGTGGTCGGAATGGGGACCCTGATTAAAGGGTCCGGACCCTTCCGCGCAAGTGCTGGCGCTCCCCGGTCGAACGAGGCATTTTCCCCGCGCACACGACCATAATGGGGTACGTCGATGGAAGCCCTTGAAACCCATGAGAAGATCGAGGAAGCCGCGCACGGCCACCACGGCGGCAACGTCAACCGCCGCATCGGCCTGCTGATCTCCGCTCTGGCCGCCCTGCTGGCGATTTCCGAGGCGGCCGGCAAGAGCGCGCAGACCGAGGGCATCACCCGCAACGTCGAGGCCAATGACCTCTGGGCCTTCTACCAGGCCAAGACGATCCGCATGACGACGCTGCGCACGGCCGCCGAGTCCGCGCAACTCGACCTGCTGGCGCCCGACCTGCCCGACGCGCGCCGCGCCGCTGTCCAGAAGCAGATCGACGGCTGGCAGGCGACGGCCAAGCGCTACGACAGCGAACCGGAGACCAACGAGGGCCGCAAGGAGCTGATCGCCCGCGCCAAGGAGGCCGAGCACCGGCGCGATCACGCCATGCACGCCTACCACCTGTACGAATACGGCTCGGCGGCGTTCCAGATCGCCATCGTGCTGGCCTCGGCCACGGTGATCACCGGCTTCCTGCCGATGGCCTGGGTGGCCGGCGGCCTGGGCGTGGTGGGGATGGCCTTCTCGCTGCTCGGCTGGCTGGCGCCGGACGCGATGCATTTCTGACCTTGGCGAAGCCGGGCCCGAATGGAAAAGGGCCCGGCAACCGAAGCCGCCGGACCCTTTCGAAACTGGTGCCGCAACAGGGATTTGAACCCCGGACCTACTGATTACGAATCAGTTGCTCTACCCCTGAGCTACTGCGGCGTTGGGCGGCGAACATAGCGACGATGGACGGCTCTTGCAAGCGTTCCGTTGCGTCCTCCACCCGAAAAAATGCGCAGCCCCCCAAGCCGTCCCAGGCACCGCATCAGCTGTACCAGATCTCCAGCATCAGCCGGTCGCGGTGGCGGGGCGGGATGATGCGGTGGTAGCACGCGGTGTCCTCGAAGAATCCCGTGCCCGCCGGCCCCTCGATCGCCAGCACGCGCCCGTCCCCGTAATGGTGGCGGATTGCCGCGTCCCCCGCCGTGGCGGAGCGCAGCAGCAGCGGCAGCGGCTTGCCCCGGTGCGAGCCGCAGACCAGGGCGTGCGCGCCGTTCTCGCGGTCCACGTCGGTCAGGTAGAAGTTCACCGAGCAGAACCGCAGCGCGTGCGCGTCGTAGTGCCAGTCGATGCTCTGCCCCTGGCGGCGCCGCACCGCCTCGTCCAGGCTGGACGCGTAGCTCCAGTACAGGCGCGGACGGATCCGGCTGGGCGGATAGCCGAGCTGGCGCGTCGCCACGGCGATCAGTACCGGGTCCCGGCACAGGCGGCGGATGGCGTCGCATGCCTCGGGCGCGCACACCTCCGACATCGAGACCTCGGTGCCGTCGGGCAGGCGGCCGTCCTTCACCGCGTCCTTGAGGAAGCGCTTCTCCCAGAAATGGCAGGGCGTGGTCCGGGCGTAGTCCACCAGTTCGCCCACCACGGCCGGCGGCAGGTCGAAGCCGCGGGCAAAGGACTCGCGCTTGAGGTCCAGCACCGCGCCGTCCACCAGCGCCGTCAGGAACATCGACTGCTGCAAGGTGACGGTCCACGACACGCGCGGCCGGCGCAGCAGGCCCATCACGAAACCGTAGACGCGGCGGATCGTTGCGAAACGCGCCAGGGCATAGTGAAGCTCTCCGGCGCCGATGCGCCGGGCGACGCTTGCGATGTCCATGTGGAAAACCGTCACTTGTCGGATGCGAAGCTTGGCTGCAAGGATAAGCGTGAACACGGCGCCGACGCGCGATGCGCAAACGGGTGGCGGCGCGTGGGAGGGGATTAGCCCATGGGAGAGTTGCCGGGCGCGCATACCATGGAATTGGTGTTGCCAAGATCCTTGCGGCCCTGTGGGGCACTTTGTTAACGTTTGCTGGCATATAAAAATGTCAGGACATAGAACAAAAAAAGAGCTGTTCAGGGAGGACACAGAGATGACCGACCGGCTATCCGGGACCGGTTCACCCGCTCGTCGCTTCAGCGTTCGCGCCAAGCTGCTCCTGGCCTTTGCCGGCATCGCCGGCATGACCGTCGGCGCAAGCTTCGTCGGTCTCTACTCCTACTCGGCGGTCGAGGCGCCGCTCACCCGCATCGTCAGCGTCAGCCTGCCGGAGATGGACCTGGCCAAGCGTCTGTCGGGCGAGAGCGGCGGCATCGCCGCCGCCGCTCCCACGCTCGATGCCGCCGACAGCCAGGTCGCCCGCGGCCAGACCTACACCCAGATCATGAACCGTGGCCGGCAGCTGATGGCCCTGGTGAACGAGCTGGGCGAACGCCGGCCGGACGATCCCAGGCTGGCCGAGGTGAAGGCCAGGGCGACGGCGCTGATCGCCACCCTGGACACGGCGAACGCCGCCGTCGACCGCCGCCTGACGGCGAGCGGCAAGCGCGAGATGGGCTTGAGCCAACTGGCGCGGGCGCGCGAATACTTCCTCGACACGCTCCAGCCGCTCATCGACAACGTCGGCGACCGCCTGCGCAGCAAGGGCGAGTCGCTGGAGTCCATGACCGAAAGGGAGATCGAGGCGCTGGGCGGCGCCGTCTCGGCGCTCATCGGCATGTACGAGATCCGCGCCGACATCATGAACCTGTCCAAGGCGGCGGCGCGCGCCGCCGCGTCGCCCACCACGCTGCAGGTGACGAACCAGCAGCAGGTGTACCTGGAGGCGGCGGCGCGGCTGGTCAGCGCCACGCTGCACGCCGGCGACCGGCTGAGCAAGGAGACCTCCGACGCCATCGACGCCTTCTTCGCGCTGGGCGATGGGGCCGACGGCGTGTTCGACCTGCGCCGCGCCGCGCTGGAGGCCGGCGACGCCGAACGCGCCGCGCTGAACCGGCGCGTCAACGCCAAGCTGGCCGAGGTGCAGCGCAGCGAGCAGGCGCTGCTCGACGCCCTCGACCCGATCACCCTGCGTTCGCGGGCCGAGATCAAGGTCGCGAGCATCAACATCCGCACCGAGACGCGCGAGTCGATGCGGGAGGTGCTGGGCAACGGGCTGTCGAGCTTCCGCACCTATCTTGAGCTGCAGACCTCCGCCAACCTGCTGACCGGCGCCTTGAACGAGGCGGCGCAGGCGCGCGACGCCGGCCGGCTGGACATGATGCGCACCCGCTTCGACGGCGTGCTGGGGGCGTTGCGCGAGCGGATGAAGGGGGTCGGCAACACCGGCGACGACGCCGAGCTGCGCAAGGCCGCCGACGCGCTGGCCGCCTTCGGCAACGGCGAGAACAGCCTGTTCGAGCTGCGCCGCGCCGAGTTGGCCGCCATTGCCGAGGGCGCCAAGGTGCTGGCCGAAACCCGCACGCTGGCCGCGCAGTTCGCCCAGGCGGTGGAGGAGCAGGTGGCCGCCATGAAGGCCGACGCCGACACCGCCGCGGCCGACGCCGCCCAAGCCATCGAGGCCGGCCGTTTGCTGATGATCCTGTTCGCCGTGGGCAGCCTCGTCGGCGGCGTGGCGCTGGCGTGGTTCACGGTGGGCCGCACCATCGTCACCCGCATCGCCCGGCTGGCCGGCGCCATGCGCGCCATCGCCGGCGGCAACCTGGAGGCGCCGATCCCGCAGGGTGGCGCCGACGAGATCACCGACATGGCGCAGGCCCTCGTCGTCTTCCGCGACACCGCGCGCGAGGCGGCGGAGGCCAACGCGCGGGCCGAGACGGAGCGTACCCGCGCCACCCAGGAACGCCGGCGCGCCATGATCGAGATGGCCGAGACCTTCGAGAGCAGCGTGCGCGGCATGCTGGACCGCGTGTCCCGCGCCGCCGACGAGATGCACGACGTGGCCGAGCGCATGACCCGCACCGCCGAGCAGACGACCGGCGAGGCGGCGACCGCCGCGGCCACCTCGCAGCAGGCGGCCGGCAGCGTCGAGGCGGTGGCCGCGGCGACCGAGGAGCTGTCCGCCTCGATCCAGGAGATCGGCACGCAGGTCAACGCCTCCAGCCGCATCGCCCGGCAGGCGGCCGCCGACGCCGAGCGCACCGACCATACGGTGGAGGGGCTGTCGCACACCGCGCAGAAGATCGGCGAGGTGGTGCAGCTCATCAACGACATCGCCAGCCAGACGAACCTGCTGGCGCTGAACGCCACCATCGAGGCCGCCCGCGCGGGCGAGGCCGGCAAGGGCTTCGCCGTCGTGGCAAGCGAGGTGAAGAACCTCGCGACGCAGACCGGCAAGGCGACCGAGGAGATCTCCGGCCAGATCGCTGCCATGCAGTCGGTGACGCAGGAGGCGGTGGAGGCGATCCGCTCCATCGCCGGGACCATCCGCTCGATCAACGACATCGCCTCGGCGATCGCCGCCGCGGTGGAGCAGCAGAGCGCCGCGACGCGCGAGATCGCCCGCAACGTGGGCGAGGCCGCCGATGGCACCCGTCACGTGCGCGAGAACATCGACTCGGTGGCCCGCGCGGCGGCCGAGTCCGGCCAATCCGCCAACCGCGTCCTGGAGGCCTCCACCACCGTCGCCGACGAGGTCCGCTCTCTGGGGTCGCAGGTCAACAACTTCGTCAGCCGCATGCGGGCGGGGTGATGGGCGTGATGCCGTAGGTTGGGCCGCAGGTTGTGTTGAACCGCGGGTGAAAACCCAACGCGTCCGCCATGCGGGGAGCGTTGGGTTTTCGCTGGCGCTTTGCCCGGCCTACGACGGCTTTTCAGTCCCCGCGCCCGTCTGCGGCACCTCGTGCACCTCGACCGGCTGGCTGCTGTGGCGGCTCAGGATCTCGCGGGCCACGCGCTCGCGCTCGACGTCGCGCAGGTTGACCCACAGCAGGATGCCGCCCTTGTCCAGGTGCTGGCGCAACGGTTCGCTGCGCTTGTCGGTCAGCCAGCCGGCCAGGACCGAGCCCAGGGCGCCACCGCCCACGCCGGCCGCCGCCGCGGCCGCAGCGGCCGCCAGGGCGGTGCCGCCGGTCGCCAGCACGGCGCCGGTGGCGATCACCGCGCCCACATAGGCCGGGATGCCCACGGCCACGCCTTTGGCATCGCCTTCATCCTCGGGCGCCACGTAGGACTGGCGGGGCACCGAGGGATCGTGCTTGGCCTCGTCGACGTCGCGCGGCACCGTGCCGATCTGGTCGCGGATGGTCTGGTCGTTCGCCATCAGGCTCAACTCGTGGCGCTCGAAATGGGCCAGCGACAGCTCGTCGATGGCGCGCTGCAGGGCCTCCTGGCTGTCGAAGACGCCCACCGCCTCGCGCACCACTCCCCGTTCCGCACCCGTGCCGCCGGTCTGGCCCGCATCGCTCTGATAGGTCATGGCGCTCCCTCCGGATGTTCAAGCGAACAACCCGGCGGCGAGGGTCAAGGTTCCGCCCGCGCGGCGGCCGGCGGCACGGGGACGGCGCCGCGCGGCTCGGGCATGGCGGCCAGGAACCACCACAGGCCGAGCCCGATCAGCACGGCCTTGACCAGCAGGAAAAGCGCGATGTGACGGACGAGCGGGTTGTGCATGTGGCAAAGACTAGACGATTGCGGCTAGGATGGGCAGGGGGTCCGACCCGGAACGGAGTGTGTGTCGTGAAGCGACTGGTCCTGGCGTGTCTGTTGGCGTTTGCGGTCGTGGTTCCCGCCCATGCGGAGATCAACCTGTTCGCCGGTCCCGACCTGTACAAGGCGGTCAGCGCCAATGACATGAAGACGGTCCGCCAGCTCCTGCTGCGCGGCGAGAACATCAACGGCCTGGACGCCTCCGGCCGCACGCCGCTGATCACCGCCATCACGCAGGGCTACGCCGACATGGCGAAGCTGCTGCTGGAGAACGGCGCCAACCCCGCCCGCACCGACAAGGGCGGTAACCCGCCGCTGTACTGGGCCGCCAACGCCGGCGACGTGCAGATGGCCGACCTGCTGCTCCAGAAGGGCGCCAAGCCCGACCAGGAGAACCGCGACGGGCTGACGCCGCTGATGGTCGCCGCCCGCCAGGGCCGCGCCGACGTGGTGGAGCGCCTGCTGAAGGCCGGCGCCCAGCCCGACCGCTCCGACTTTGCCGGCCGCGACGCGCTGAGCTGGGCGCAGGAAAGCCGCAACTCCCGCATCACCACGCTGCTGCGCAAGGCCAAGCGCTGAAGGCTCCGGGGACGCCGCCATGGCCAGCACCGTTTTCGGCGGCCCCGCACCGCTGTTCCTGCTGCTGCTGGCGCTGGTGGTGGACGCCGCCGCCGGTGACTGGATCGGCCGCGTCCTTCCCGACCCGGCGCGCCTGTCGGCGCGCGTCTGTGCGCTGCTCGACCGCCGCCTGAACCGGCCGGAGCGCGGCGAGGGCATGCGGCTGATACGGGGTGCGCTGGTCGTGCTGCTGCTGGTCGTGGTGGCCGCCGGAATCGGACTGGTCGCCGAGTGGTTCCGGGCCAACGCGCGCTCCGGCTGGGTGGTGGAGTTCGTGGTGCTGCTGGCCTGCCTGCGCGGCCGCGGCGCCTGGATGCGCGTGCGCGACGTGCGCCGCGCGCTGGAGGGGCGCGGCCTCACCGCCGCGCAGGGCGAGGTGGAGGGGATGACCCGCCGCCACGCCTACAGCCTGGACGAACACGGCGTCGCCCGCGCCGCCGTCGAGCATGCCGCCAAGGCGCTGGACCGCAAGCTGGTGGCGCCGGCCTTCTGGTACATCCTGCTGGGGGCGCCGGGCGTGCTGGCCTGGGCGGCGGTGGACGGCGCCGACGCCGCCCTCGGCCACGCCGGCGTGCGGCACGAGCGCTTCGGCCAGACGGCGGCGCGGCTGGACGACGCGCTGAACGCCATCCCGGCGCGGCTGACCGCGCTGTTGCTGGCGCTGGCGGCCCCCTTCCTCGGCACCGCCAGCCTGCCCGCCGCCTTCAAGGCGATGGCGGCGGATGCCCGCAAGCACCCGTCCTTTAACATGGGCTGGCCGATCGCCGCCATGGCCGGCGCGCTCGGCCTGGCGCTGGGCGGGCCGCACCGCGACGGCGCCGTCACCATCACCGAGCCCTGGATCGGCCCCGGCCGCGCCCGCGCCACCGCGCCGGACGTCGGCCGCGCGCTGGGCCTGACGGCGCTGGCGGCGCTGCTGCTCCTGCTGCTGGTCGGCGCCCTGACGGCGGGCGTGGCGGCGATCTGAGGCTACTTCTTGGTGCAGACGTAGGTGGCGCCGTTGGCGGTGGCCAAGTGCGGGCCGCTCAGCGTGCTGTCCCGGCAGGACACCGCACCCTGCTCGCCCGGCGCCAGTTCGAGAACGTGGATCGTTCCGAACATCGGCGAGTTGGATTCCCTCATCCAGGCCGCGAAACCCGCCACTGGGCCGCCGAGGACCAATCCCACCATCAGGCCGAACGCAAACCGGGTCATCGCCCTTCTCCCCATCGACAGCCGCATCGTCACCTTAGTGGCGGTGGCGGGGGATCGGTTCCATCGGCTTTCCGCGCCAGTCCGGCGCGCAGCAGGTCGCGGATCTCCTCCAGCAGCACCTCCTCGGCCGGGCGCGGCTTCGGCTTGGCGGCCTCGACGAGGCGGAAGCGGATGAGCTGGCGCACCAGCACGAACAGCGCCGCCGCGACGATCAGGAAGTTGATCACGTTGTTGAGGAAACGGCCGTAGTTGACGGTGGCCGCGCCCGCCGCCTCCGCCGCGGCGAGGCTGTCGTACCGTCCGCCGGACAGGTTGATGAAGTGGTTGGAAAAGTCGATGCCGCCCATCAGCCAGCCGATGGGCGGGGTCAGGACGTCCTTGACCAGCGAGTTGACGATGCCGGTGAAGGCGGCGCCGATGATGATGCCGACCGCCAGATCCACCACGTTGCCGCGGCTGATGAATTTCTTGAATTCTTCGAGCATGCCCGCACCCATTCGTCGTTTGCGAAGGGAACGGGGGAGGCGGGGCGATGATCCCTCCCCCGCCGAAGGCGGGGGAGGGCGTCTCTACTCAGCCCACCTTGCCGTGGCAGTGCTTGTACTTCTTGCCGGAGCCGCAGGGGCAGGGGGCGTTGCGCGGGGTATCCGGCCACGGGTCGCTGCCCACCGCCGCGCCGGCCCCGGCCGCCGCCGCGCGGACCATGCCGTCGGGGAGCGGCGCCGAGCCGGCGTCGCCGCCGGCCAGCGCCAGCGCCGGGTCGTCGCGGCCCTCGTGCATCTCCTGCATCTGGCGGAAGTACAGCTCCTCCTCGCTCGGCTGCACGCGGACCTCGACGTGCATCAGCACGGCGGTGACCGATTCGCGCAGGCGCGTGAGCATGTCGTCGAACAGCTCGAACGCCTCGCGCTTGTACTCGTTCAGCGGGTCCTTCTGCGCGTAGGCGCGCAGCGAGATGCCCTGGCGCAGGTGGTCGAGCTGGAGCAGGTGATCCTTCCACTCCTGGTCCAGGATCTGGAGCAGCAGGCTCTTTTCCGCGCTGCGCATCAGTTCGGCGCCATAGTTGGCGACCTTTTCGGCGTACTTGCGGTCGGCGGCGTCGCGGATGCGCTCCTCGATCTCCGGCTCGGCGATGCCCTCTTCCCGCGCCCACTCGGCGACCGGCAGGTCGAGGCCGAGGATGCGGTTCACCTCCTCGTGCAGCGCCGGCATGTCCCACTGTTCGGAGTAGGAGTTGGCCGGGATGCACTTGTTGACCATCAGCGCGATGACCTGGTGGCGCATCTCCTTGACCGCCTCGGCGACGTCCTCCGCCTCCATGATCTCGTGGCGCTGCTCGTAGATCACCTTGCGCTGGTCGTTCATCACGTTGTCGAAGCGCAGCAGGTTCTTGCGGGTCTCGAAGTGGTGCGCCTCGACCTTCTGCTGCGCCTTCTCCAGCGCCTTGTTGATCCAGGGGTGGATGATCGCCTCACCCTCCTGGAGGCCGAGCTTCTGGAGGATGCCGTCCATCCGCTCGGAGCCGAAGATGCGCATCAGGTCGTCTTCCAGCGACAGGAAGAACTTGGAGGCACCCGGGTCGCCCTGGCGGCCGGAACGGCCGCGCAACTGGTTGTCGATGCGCCGGCTCTCGTGCCGCTCGGTGCCGACGACGTACAGGCCGCCGGCCTGCTTCACAAGATCGCGCGCCTTCTCGACCTCGTCCTTGATCTGCTGGATGCGCGCCTCGCGCTCCGGCCCGTCGGGCACGTCGGCCAGTTCCATCTTGATGCGCATGTCGACGTTGCCGCCGAGCTGGATGTCGGTGCCGCGGCCGGCCATGTTGGTGGCCACCGTCACGGCGCCCGGCCGGCCGGCCTGCGCCACGATGTAGGCTTCCTGCTCGTGGTGACGGGCGTTCAGGACGTTGTGCGGGATCTTCTTCTTCTTCAGAAGCTCCGACAAAAGCTCCGACTTCTCGATCGACGTGGTGCCGACCAGCACCGGCTGCTGGCGCGCCCGGCACTCCTCGATCAGCGTCGTGATGGCGTCGTATTTTTCCAGCGCCTTGCGGTACACCTCGTCGTCGTGGTCCTTGCGCGAGACGGGGACGTTGGTCGGGATCTCGACGACCTCCAGCCCGTAGATCTCGGCGAACTCCGGTGCCTCGGTCATCGCCGTGCCGGTCATGCCGGCCAGCTTCGGGTAGATGCGGAAGTAGTTCTGGAAGGTGATGGACGCCAGCGTCTGGTTCTCGCGCTGGATCTCCACCTTCTCCTTGGCCTCCAGCGCCTGGTGCAGGCCTTCCGAATAGCGGCGGCCCTCCATCATGCGGCCGGTGAACTCGTCGATGATGACGACCTTGTCGTCCTTGACGATGTAGTCCTTGTCGCGCTGGAAGAGCTGGTGGGCGCGCAGCGCCTGCTGGGCGTGGTGGACCAGCGCCACGTTCTGGATGTCATAGAGGCCGCCGGTCTTCAGCAGCCCGGCCTCGGCCAGCAGCCGCTCCATGTGCTCCTGCCCGGCCTCGGAGAAGCTGACGGTGCGGTGCTTCTCGTCCTTCTCGTAATCCTCGGGCGTCAGCTTCGGGATCAGCGCGTCGACCTGGATGTACATCTCCGACGAATCGGTCGACGGGCCGGAGATGATGAGCGGCGTGCGCGCCTCGTCGACGAGGATCGAGTCGACCTCGTCGACGATGGCGTAGTTGAAGGGCCGCTGCACCAGATCCTCGGCGCGGAACTTCATGTTGTCGCGCAGGTAGTCGAAGCCGAACTCGTTGTTCGTGCCGTAGGTGATGTCGCAGGCGTAGGCGGCGCGCCGCTCGTCGTCGTCCAGCCCGTGCACGATGCAGCCGGTGGTCAGGCCCAGGAAGCCGTAGACGCGGCCCATCCAGTCGCTGTCGCGCCGGGCGAGATAGTCGTTCACGGTGACGACGTGCACGCCCTTGCCCTGGAGGGCGTTCAGATAGCAGGCCAGCGTGGCGACCAGCGTCTTGCCTTCACCGGTCTTCATTTCCGAGATCTTGCCCTGGTGCAGCACCATGCCGCCCATCATCTGGACGTCGAAGTGGCGCTGGCCCAGCACGCGCTTGGCCGCCTCGCGCACGGTGGCGAAGGCATCGGGCAGAATGTCGTCGAGCGTTTCGCCCTTGTCCAGACGGTCGCGCAGCCAGTCGGTGCGGGCGCGCAACTGCGCGTCGGTCAGGTCGACGAGTTGCGGCTCCAGCGCGTTGATTCGCTGGACGTCCTTTTGCAGCGTCTTGACGACGCGGGTGTTGGCGGTGCCGAAAAACTTGCGGGCGAGAGCACCGAACATGAAGAACCTCGGAAGAAGACGGGAAAAAGTGGCCGGCCTCGGTCGGGTGTCAGATGGGACCGTTGCCTGGGCGTGTCAATCAGACCCGCCCCCAATGCACCGGCCCCAAGGGTTCACGCCGCGAAGCCGCGGAACCATAGTGCAAATGGTGCGGCCTTCCAATGACCGAAACGGAGGGATGCCGCGGCGGACCGCGCCCCCTGCCCGAAAATCGCCCGATTGTCGCCCGATTGTCGGTTGAAGAAGGTCGCATACGGCTCACGCCCGCTTGCCCGGTGGCGCGGAGCCATGCTTAATCCCAGACCGGATTCGGGTGCGCGGCGCGGCGGACGGCGTCGGCGCACCTCCCAACACCAGCCGTCCGCCGGAAGGAAATGAGTTCCATGGTGAACCGAGCGCTTCGCGCCACCCTGCTGTCGCTGGCCGTCAGCGGCTTCGCGCTGGCCGCCCCGCTGGCCGCCCAGGCCCAGCAGCCGGCCGCCCCGGCGCCCGCGCCGGCCGCCGCCCAGTCCCAGGACCCGGTGGTCGCCCGCGTCAACGGCGAGGCGCTGCACGCCTCCGACGTCATGCGCCTCGTCAGCCAACTGCCGCCGCAGGTGCAGCAGATGCCGCTGGAGATGATCTACCCGGCCATTCTGGACCAGCTCGTCAACCAGAAGCTGGTGTCGGCCGCCGGCTACAAGGCCGGCCTGCAGAACTCGGCCGAGGTGAAGGAGGAGCTGAAGCGCGCCGAGGAGCGAATCGTCCAGCGCGCCTTCATCCAGGGCGAGGTCGAAAAGCGCATCACCGAGGACGCGCTCGACAAGGCCTACAAGGAGTACGTCGCCAAGCACCCGGCGCAGGAGGAGGTCAAGGCCGCCCACATCCTCGTCGAGAGCGAGGCGGAGGCCAAGGACATCATCGCCCAGCTCAAGAAGGGCGCCGATTTCGCCAAGCTGGCCAAGGAGAAGTCGAAGGACAAGGCCGCGGCCGAGCAGGGCGGCGACCTCGGCTACTTCACCAAGGACACGATGGTCGAGCCGTTCGCCAACGCCGCCTTCGCCATGAGCAAGGGCGAGGTGAGCAAGGAGCCGGTGAAGACGCAGTTCGGCTACCACGTCATCAAGGTCGAGGACAAGCGCACCCAGACGCCGCCGACCAAGGAGGAGGTGAAGCCGCAACTGGAGCAGGACCTGTCGAAGACCATCGTCACCGGCCTGGTCGACGAGTTGCGCACCGGCGCGAAGGTGGAGACCTTCCAGCTCGACGGCTCGCCGATGCCGAAGGAAGAGGCCAAGCCGGCCGCCCCGGCGGCTCCGGCCGAGAAGAAGTAAGGATCGGACGGAGGCTTGCCCCCATCCTTCCCCCGCCCAGCGGGGGAGGGTTAGGGTGGGGGCAAGCCTCCCCATCTCGACGACGCCCCGAACGACCGAAAAGACTCCCCCGGATACCGCCATGGCCCTGACCGTCTCCCCGCTGGCCCCCGCCGCCTTCCCCAGCCTGCCGCCGATGGCCGGCGTGCGCTTCGCCACCGCCAACAGCGGCATCCGCTACAAGGGGCGCGACGACGTGCTGCTGGCCGTGTTCGACGCCGGCACCACGGTGGCCGGCGTGCTGACCCGTTCGAAGACCGCCTCGGCGCCGGTGGAATGGTGCCGCATGGCGCTGCCGCACGGGCAGGCGCGCGCCCTGGTGGTCAACGCCGGCAACGCCAACGCCTTCACCGGCAAGGCCGGCGACGCCACCGTGCAGGCCACCGTCCGCGCCGCCGCCGATCTGGCCGGCTGCGCGCCGGAGGAGGTCTATGTTGCGTCCACCGGCGTCATCGGCATCCCGCTGGCGCCCGACGCCATCGGCCGCGTGCTGCCGGGCATGGCCGGTTCCCTGTCGGAAGACGGCTGGGAGAAGGCCGCGCGCGCCATCATGACCACCGACACCTTCCCCAAGGGCGCCACGCGCGCCGCGCAGTTGGGCGGCAAGACCGTGACGATCAACGGCTTCTGCAAGGGTTCCGGCATGATCGCGCCGGACATGGCGACGATGCTCGGCTACATCGTCACCGACGCGGCGATCGCCGCCCCGGTCCTGCAGTCCATGCTGTCGGAGTTCACGGAGCGCACCTTCAACGCCATCACCGTGGACGGCGACACCTCCACCTCCGACACGCTGCAGCTCTTCGCCACGGGCAAGGCCGGCAACGCGCCGGTGACCCACCGCGAGGACCCGGCGCTCTCCGATTTCCGCACGGCGCTGGAGGCGGTGATGCTCGACCTCGCCCAGCAGATCGTGCGCGACGGCGAGGGGGCGACCAAATTCGTCACCGTCACCGTGACGGGTGCGGAGAACGCCGCCGCCGCCAAGCGCATCGGCCTGACCGTCGCCAACTCGCCGCTGGTGAAGACCGCCATCGCGGGCGAGGACGCCAACTGGGGCCGCATCGTCGCCGCCATCGGCCGCGCCGGCGAGAAGGCCGACCGCGACCGCATCAGGATCACCATCGGCGGCACGCTGATCTGCGCCGAGGGGATGGAGGTGCCGGGCTACGACGAGACGCCGGTCGCCGCCCACATGAAGGGCAAGGAGATCGACGTGCTGATCGACCTGGGCATCGGCCCCGGCGCGTCCACCGTGTGGACCTGCGACCTGACGCACGGCTACATCGACATCAACGGCAGCTACCGCAGCTAAGGCTCCATGCCCCTCCTGCCGGACCGCATCGACACGGAGCGCCTCGTACTGCGGGCGTTCCGGCCGGAGGACGTGCCGCACATCGTGCCGCTGATCGGCGACTGGGAGGTGGCGCGCTGGCTCGCCCGCGTGCCCTATCCTTACCTGGAGGCGGACGGGCGGGCCTGGGTGGCGCTGTCCGAGGCCATGCGTGCCGACGGCTCCGGCCTCAACCTGCTGGCGGTGCGGCGAACGGACGGGCGGCCGGTCGGCGGCGTCGGGCTGACCGTCGAAACCGGCGAGATCGGCTATTGGCTGGGCCGGCCCCACCAGGGCGTCGGATACGGCACGGAGATGGCCGGCGCCATCGTGTGCGCGGCCTTCGACACGGTCGGCCTGGACGCCGTGTGCGCCTTCACCGATCCCGCCAACGACCGCTCGCGCCGGGTGCTGGAAAGGCTGGGCTTCGCCTACGGCGGGCGTCGCGAGCACGACTTCGCCTTGCGCGGCGGGCTGCGCCCGGCGCATCACTACGACCTCACCGCCGCGCGCTGGCGCGACCTCCACCAGGGATGACCTCGATGGCCTGCTTCGACCCCGCCGCCCCGCCGCCGCCCAGCCCCGGCCGCATTCTGCTGGTGGCCGCCGTGGCGCTGGTGGACGTGGACGGCCGCGTGCTGCTGGCCCAGCGCCCGCCCGGCAAGTCGCTGGCCGGATTGTGGGAGTTCCCCGGCGGCAAGGTGCACGAGGGCGAGACACCGGAAGCGGCGCTGGTGCGCGAGCTGAAGGAGGAATTGGACATCGACACGCGGTCGAGCTGCCTCGCCCCCTTCACCTTCGCCTCGCACAGCTACGAGGAGTTCCACCTGCTGATGCCGCTGTACGTCTGCCGCGTCTGGCAGGGCGACGTGCGGCCGATGGAGGGGCAGAAGGTGGCCTGGGTCTACCCCAACCGCATGGGCGACTATCCCATGCCTCCGGCCGATGTGCCGCTGGTGGCGATGCTGCGCGACCTGCTGTGACCACACGCGCCAGGGCAATCTGAACATCTTGCGGTTGACATAAAGCCCCTCCCCTTGCGGGAGAGGGGCTTTCAAGCGATTGCCCTGCCACACGCGACGCGGATTTGAAAAATGCGCGCGCCGCGCGTATATTCGGAGGTGGCCGGTGGGTGCTGGTAACACCCACCGGCTGGCTCCCGTGCCTAGCGGCCGGTGCGGCTGATCGTGATCAGCCAGCCCCGCCACTGGAGCACCAGGAGAAAGGGCATCTTTCGCATGCCTTCTTTCCTCCTTCTGAAACGGCGGGTGGCCTATTCCAC
>DASPIO010000365.1:0-31855 GCA_035629155.1 Azospirillum sp.
GCGCCCGCCGCCGCACGCAAGGCGTTGAGCGCGCCCTCGATGCTGTCGGTGTGGGACACCTTCGCACCGCGCTGCATGGCGATCTTGCCGGCGGCGGTGATGTACCCTTCCAGGGTTCCAACGATCAAAAGACGCATCGCTTACGCTCCCCTTGGGGATTCTTTGTCGAAGTAGCGGATCCGCCGCCCGGGCGGCAGAACCGTGTTCAGCAGCATCTCCAGACGCCGCGGGTTTTCCTGGCGGGCAATGGATACCGCGCCGATGGTGTAGAGGGTCTTTACGAGCGCCTCGTCCTCCGCCGCGCGTTCCAGCTTGGCCGCCAGCGGCGCCAGCATGACGTTGCCGAAGACGGCGCCGTAGAAGGTGGTCAGAAGCGCCAGCGCCATGCTGGGCCCGATGGTGGACGGGTCGTTCAGCCCGCCCAGCATCTGCACCAGACCCACCAGCGTACCGATCAGGCCCATGGCCGGCGCCACCTCCGACGCGCGGCGCAGCACGCCCGCGCTCTTGGCGCGGCCCGCGCCGCCCGCTTCCACCTCGCCCATCAGCATGCGCTCGACGTCGTCGGGCGGCAGGCCCTCGGTGATCATGGTGACGGAGCGGTGCAGGAACGGCTCGTGCCGCAGGTCGGGCAGGGTGCTCCTCAGCACTTCCGGTCCGGCGCGGCGCGCGGCTTCCGCCAGCAGCATCATTTGCCGGGCGACCGAGCGCGGGTCCAGCGTCGATTGCACCAGCACCTGCGCCGCGTGCCGCCACGCCGCCGCCATGTCGCCCAGCGAATAGGACGCCGTGGTGACGGCCAGCGTGCCGCCGACGACGATCAACAGCGACGGCGGGTCGAGGAAGGCGCGCAGGCTCCCGCCCGACGCCATGGCGACCAAGATGACGCCGGCCGCCGCGGCAAGGCCGACCAGCGTCGCCGCGTCGAACCCGCCGCGCGGGCGCAGCCGCGCCGGCGCCGTGGCGCCGGTGCCGGCGCGCGGCGGCGCCTCCCGGGAAACGTTTTCGCGCGTGGCGGTCATCCGCGGTCCGATTTGATGATTTCCGTCATGGTCACGCCCAGGCGGTCTTCCACGACCACCACTTCGCCGCGCGCCACGAGACGGTTGTTGACGTAGATGTCGATGGCCTCGCCGACCTTGCGGTCCAGCTCGACCACGGCGCCGCGGCCGAGCTTGAGGAGCTGGCTGACCTGCATGGTCGACTTGCCCAGCACGGCCGAGATCTGAACGGGGATGTCGTAGACCGCTTCCAGGTCCTTCGCCGGCCCCATCCCGGCCTCATAGTCCCCGACATCCGCACGGCCGCCGGCGCCGTCAAGCTCGTCGAGGGAGAAGGTGTCCTTGGACATGAAAAAGGTCTCCGGTTCTTGGCGGAAAATCAGGTGGGCGCAGGCGCTTCGAGGAGGCGCGCCGCGCAGGCTTCGATCTCGGCGAGCAGGGCGGCGGTGTTGCGCTCGGCACCGCCCTCCGCCCATTCGATGCGGCAATCGCCGGTCGCCACGGCCGGGTCGCCGACGACCATCAGCTTGGCCCCGAAGCTGCCGCCGCTGACCGATTCCAGGCGCTCGCGCACCGGTTCGAGCATGTCCTCGGCGCAACGCACCACAAGGCGCGGCTCGTCCATCAGTTCGGTCAGGCAGGCGCGCACCATGCCCTCCACCTCCATGGCGCCGCCGCGGCGCGACAGCTCGGGGAAGAGCTTGCGCACGATGGCGAGCGCGATGTGCACGGGCTGGTCGCGCCTTACGGCGTTGAGGGCGTCGCGTTCGGCGATCAGGTTGCCGACACCGGCGGCGATGCGGTCCAGCGCGTTGGCAAGGCGGACGTTGGCGTCGTTCGCCACGGCGGCGCGTCCGGCGGCGTCGCCCTCGGCGATGCCGGCGTTGCGGCCGTCGGCAAAGCCCTGCCCGTAGCCGGCGGCGCGCCCGGCCGATTCACCCTCGGCGCGCCCCTGCTGGCGGGCGGCGTCCAGTTCCTCCTGCGAGAAGGTGGGCGGTGGCGGGATCTCCGGCTCGGGTTCCGGTTCCGGCGGCAGGTCTTCCTCGTACACGTAGCCGAGTGACGGCTGCCCCGGCGCGTCGACGTCGAAGGACTCGTCGAAGGTGAACTTGCGGACGGACGTCACCTCAGCTCTCCTGGTACAGCCAGTTGCGCAGGATGGAGACGGCTTCCTCCGGATGCTTCTCGACGATCTCGCCGACCTTGCGCAGCGACGAGGCGCGCACCCGTCCCTCGACGCGGTTGATGTCGATCATCTGCTCCAGCTCCTCGTCGGCCTGCGCGGCCTCCAGCGCCAGATCCTGGGCCAGTGCGCCGGTCGGGCCGGCCAGTGCGGCGGGCATGCCGCTCTGGTCGGTGAGCAGCTTGTCCATCTCGTCGTCGTCCTGCGCGTCGGCCTTTTCGAAGGCGCGCGTGATGAGCGGGCGGATGACGAGCAGGATGATCAGTACGGCGACGATGCCGAGCACCACCATCTCGGCGATGCGGAACAGGTCGTCCTTGTTCATGCCGAGGAACACTTCCTCCGGTTTCGCGAATTCGTCCTCCGGGGTGGTGAAGCGCATGTTCACCACCTCGAGCGTGTCGCCGCGCACCGCGTCCAGGCCGACGGCCGAGCGCACCAGCGCGCGGATGCTCTCCATCTCCTGGTCGTTGCGCGGCTGGTAGTTCGGCCGGCCGCCGTCCGGGTTGGGGACGTAGAGGCCGTCCACCAGCACGGCGACCGACAGGCGTCGCACCTGCCCGCTCTCGCGGACGTGGGTCTTGCTGGTGCGGGAAATCTCGTAGTTGACCGTCTCCTCGTTGCGCGACTGCTTGTTGGAGGAGATGGCGCCGTTGTTGCTGTTGTTGCTGGCCTGCGCGGTGGGCAGGTTCTGGTCGACGGTGACGGGCTGGAGCGGGTCGCGGTCCTGGCTCTCGTTGTTCTCATTCACCGTCTGGGTCGAGCGCACCACCTGGCTTTCCGGATCGAAGATCTCGGACTGTGTGCTGATGCGGTCGAAGTCGAGGTCGGCGGACACCTCCGCACGCACCTTGCCGTAGCCGACCGTGCGGCCGACCAGATCCTCGATGGTGCGGGCCAGGCGTCCCTCGTAGGCGGTCTTCTTCTCCTCGGCGTTGGCGGCCAGAAGGCTCTCGCTGTTCTGGCCCATGCCGCGGGCCAGCAGCTTGCCCTTGTCGTCGATGATGGAGATTTGCGTCGGTTCAAGGTTCGGCACCGAGGCGGCGATCAGATGCTGGATCGCCATGATGTTCTCGCGCGACAGTTGCGCGCCGGGTTTCAGCTTCAGGAACACGCTGGCGGTGGCCGGGTTCTGCGTGCGGGCGAACATCTCGCGCTTGGGCAGCACGAGGTGGACGCGCGCCTGCTGCACGCCGGCCAGCGTGCCCACCGTGCGCGCCATCTCGCCTTCCAGTGCGCGCAGATGATTGATGTTCTGGATGAAGCTGGTGGCGCCGAAACCCTCGCCCTTGTCGAACAGCTCGTAGCCGACGGAGCCGCCGGACGGCAGGCCGGCTTCCGCCATCTTCATGCGCACGGGGCCGACCTGATCGGCCGGCACGCTGATCTTCGTGCCGCCCTTGTCGACCTTGTAGGGGATCTTCGCCTCGTCCAGCTTCTTGGCGATGGCCGCCGCGTCCGACGCCTGGAGTTCAGCGTACAGAAGCTCCATTTCCGGGGAGGACAGGCGCGTGGTCAGATAGATGAAGAAGCCGATCAGCAGGATGCCGACGCCGCCGATCGCCGCAAGGCGCGCCGGCCCCAGATTGCGCAAGGTCTGCAGCAGGTTGTTCACGCGACGTCCCCGAGCGGCTGTTCCCCGGCGCCTCGGTGAGGTCACTTCGCACGCGCAGCATGGCGTGTGCAAAATCCGCGCCGGGGGTCTTATACGGACTGCATGCTAGGGATGCCTTGATGAAGAGAGTGTTAATTCGTGGGCAGAATTTGCCCAGTGGTAGGCAAAACATGCCTACCCGTGCGCGTTTGCCGCGCCCTTCGACGCCTCGAAACGGGCGCGTCTGTGCGGGGCTTCGCCATCCACGCGCGGCAACTGCCGCACCTGTCCCGATGGGGCCTGATCGAAAGGGGCTCGCCACACCACAAACGGAGTAGACGCGATGGAAAGCTGTGTGTCTTCAGATGTATTCGCGCGCGCTCCGGTTGACAGAGCATAGATATGCACATAGTTACGTCGACATGCGGGCCGCGGAATGACCGATGCGAATCCGCTGTTGAGCGACTATGTGCCAGCGGATCAGGTGCTTTTCCGGCGCCGAGCCAATTCTCGATTGATGCCGCACGGCCAGGCGGCGGCCGCGGCGCGACAGTGGGGGACAGCTGTGAAAAAACGCGGTCGTGAAAAGAAGGAAGGCCTCAACGAGGTCGATGTGTTCGTCGGACAGCGGCTGCGCGAACTGCGCATGCTGGCCGGCCTGTCGCAGAGCGACGTGGCCTCGGCGCTGGGGCTGACCTTCCAGCAGCTCCAGAAGTACGAGCGCGGCTTCAACCGCGTCTCGGCGAGCCGGCTGTACAAGCTGGCGCAGTTCTTCCGCGTGCCCGTCTCGGTGTTCTTCGAGGGGCTGGAGCAGCGCGGCTCCGTCCAGGACGAGGCCGGCGAGCACGCCGGCGGCGAGGAGAGCGAAACCACGCTCCGCTCGCGCGAGGCGCTGATGCTGGCCCGCTATTTCCAGAACATCCGCGACCCGCAGATCCGCGGCGCCATCCGCGAACTGGCCGAGCGCATGGCCGATGCCGGCGAGGCGCTGGGCGGCCACCAGCCCGACGTGGGCGAACTGATGCGCACCGCCGGCCGCCGCGGCCGCGCCGCGCGCGAGCAGACGGGCGGCCGGGCGTAAGGCAATACAAGATGATCAGCCGCCCTTCAGTTCCCTGAAGCGCGCGAGGAACGCCGCCATCGCCTCTTCCGGCCCCAGGGGCACGATCGGTTCGGGGGCCGGTGGCGGCAGGTCCTGCCAATTGACGCGGTGGGGTGCGCAGAGGTCGCGCAACTCCGTCGCGAGCGCGCGCTGGTCGGCCACCTTCACCGGCGTCGGCTCCGGGTAGCGGAAGCCGAAGCGCTTCGCCAGCGCCACCTTGATGGGGGCGATCGCCTGCTTGATCGCCTCGCGGCCGATGCGCGCCTTCCACGGTGTGGGCCAATCGCCGGTGAACGCCTCCTCGCTGTCGTGCATCAGCGCGTCGTACGCGTAGGCCGGCGGGCAGAGATAACTGGCCATCACGCAATGCTGGGCCACCGAGAAGAACACCCGCGTGTTGCCGACGAACCGGCACTGGTAGGCCAGCGGGCGGGCGATGTCTTCGACCTCGAAGCGGCTGAAGTCCGGTTTCTCCAGGTCGACGACGCGGCCGGAGTAGGTGATCAGCACGGCCGTCGGTTCAGGCACGTCGAGCAGGTCGTACTGGTCGGGATCGGGGGAGCGGGAGCGGCGGCGGGTCATGGCCCACCCTTAGCAGATCCCGCGTCCGGCCGACAACGTGCACACATCACCGCGTCGGCCGCGCGGTCCGGCGGCGGAAGGTGGCGACGCGGTACACGTACCAAAGGGCGATGCCGCCGAAGACGGCGTTGGACACCGGATTGACATAGGCGGACACGGCCGTATAGCCGTCCTCCAGCAGATAGCCGGCGCCGGCCAGCGCCGCCGTCCATCCGGCCGAGCCGATGGCGGAATAGGCGAGGAAGCGCGGAAGCGGCATGCCGACGAAGCCGGCCGGCACCGAGATGAGCGTGCGCACCGTGGGCGCCAGCCGGCCGAACAGCACCGCCGCCCCGCAATGCCGGTTGAACCACCCGCAGGCTTGGTCAATCTCGTCCGGGGTGAGCGTCAGCCAACGGCCGTGCCGCGTGGCGAAGCGCTTCAGCCCCGCCGCGCCGAGCCGACGGCCCAGCCAGTACCACAGCGTCGTCCCCAGCAGCGATCCGGCGGTGCCGGCCAACACCACCCCCACCAGCGAGAGGTCGCCGCGCGCCGCCACGAACCCGGCCAACGGCATCACCAGTTCCGACGGGATCGGCGGGAACACGTTCTCCGCGAGCATGAGCAGGAAGACGCCGACGTGGCCGGTCGCCTCCACCATCCGGGTGATCCAGTCGAACACACGCACCTTCCCGCTGCACTAGGGCCGCCGCAGCTACCGGGGACGTAAACCCCGGCCGGGCCGAAAGGTGCCCTTACTCCGGCGGTCGGACGGCGTTGGGGTCGGCGATCAGGCGGTTGGTGTCGGTGACGGCCGATTCGAGCTGCGGTAGCAGCGCCGCCACCTGGGCGTCGTCGGTGTACTGCTCGTTGATGGCGCGGGCCACGGCGGCGAGGCGCGGCGTGCCGAAGTTGGCGGCGAGGCCGGCCAGCGTGTGCGCCGCCTGCTTGAGGTCGGCCGGGCGGGCGTCCTGGTGGGCGCTGCGGATCGCCGACAACTCGCGCAGGCAGGTTTCCGGCATCAGCCGCAGCATGCCGGCAAGGCTCTCCGCACCCAGCGCCACGCGCAGTTCCGACAGCTTGACGCGGTCGACCAGCGGCAGGTGCGCGAAGCGGCCGGAGGCGTCGGCGGCGGGCTCCGGCACCGGGGCGCGGCGCGCCGCCGGCGGCTGGGCGGTAAGTTCGAGCATCAGGGCGCCCAGCGCGTCCCACTCGATGGGCTTGGTCATGTAGGCGTCGAGGCCGGCCGCCATGTGACGCTCGCGGTGCTCGGGCAGGGCGTCGGCCGACAGGCCGATGATGGGCAGTTGCGCCAGCGGGCCAGGCGTGCCGCGGATGGCGCGCGCCGTGCAGCCGCCGTCCAGCACCGGCATCTCCATGTCGAGCAGCAGCAGGTCGAAGGGGCCGTTCGCATGCAGCGCCTCCAGCGCCGCGCGCCCGTCGGCCACCGCCTCGACCCGATGGCCCATGCGCGCCAGCATGGTGGAGACGAGCATGCGGTTGATGTCGTTGTCCTCGGCCAGCAGAACGCGCAGCGATGGCGTGGCCGCCTTCACGCCGGCGCCCGTGGCCGCGGCGTGACCGCCGATCAGCGCCAGCGTCTCGACGGGCGGGCGCACCGCCAAGTCGCCGGTCGGCGCCGCTTGCGCCGGGCGCACGTGGACGGAGAAGCGGAACGCCGATCCCCGCCCGGGCTCGCTGGTCACGCTGATCTCGCCGCCCATGGCCTGGACGAGGCGCTTGCAGATCGCCAGCCCCAGCCCGGTGCCGCCGTACTTGCGGTTGGTCGAGACGTCGGCCTGCACGAAGGCTTCGAACAGGCGGCCCTGCTGCTCCGGCGTCAGGCCGATGCCGGTGTCGGCCACCTCGAAGCGTAGCGTGATGCCGGCCTCGTCCTCCTCCGGGCTCCAGGCGCACACCTCGACGGAGCCGTGCTCGGTGAACTTGATGGCGTTGGAGACGAGGTTGAACAGCACCTGCCGCAGCCGCGTCGGGTCGCCGCGCACGAAGGCGGGCGTGCCGTCGGCGATGGAGGCGCTGAGCGTCAGCCCCTTGGCCGCGGCGCGCACCAGGAAGAGTTGCACCGCATCCTCGACCAGCCGCTCCAGCGAGAAGTCGATCTCCTCCAACGCCAACTGGCCAGCCTCGATCTTCGAGAAGTCGAGGATGTCGTTGAGGATGGCCAGCAGCGTGTCGGCCGACGAGCGCAGGGTCTTGACGAAACTCTTCTGCTGCTCGCTCAGCGGCGTGCCCAGCAGCAGGTCGCCCATGCCGATCACCGCCGTCATGGGCGTGCGCAGCTCGTGGCTCATCATCGCCAGGAAGCGCGACTTGGCGGTGCTGGCGTTCTCGGCGCTGATACGGGCGGCGTCCGCCTCCTCGCGGGCACGGTCCAAGTCCTCGGCCAGCGCGAAGGTCTCGGCGGCCAATTTGGTAAGCTGCTCCTGCGCGTCGCGCAGCTCCTGCTCCGACCGGCGCTGGCGGGTCACATCGATGGAGGAGCCGACGTACCAGCGCACGGTGCCGTCCGGCCCGTGGATCGGCCGCACCGTCAGCGCGTTCCAGAACGGGGTCCCGTCCTTGCGGTGATTGAGGATCTCCACCGCCACCGGCGTGCCGTGCTCCAGGCCCGCGCGGATCTCCCGCACCGTCGCCGGGTCGGTGCCGGGGCCCTGGAGGATGCGCATGTTGCGCCCCAGCAGTTCCCCGGCCGTATAGCCGGTCATCTCCAGGAAGGCGCGGTTGCAATAGACCAGCGGGTTGTCGGTCTGCTGCGGGTCGGTCACCGTGATGCCGGCGCTGGTCGCTTCCATCACCTTGTCCATCACCGCGGGCCCCAGGATGCCGGCAGCCGGCACATCCGGGCCGGTGGCGGCCGGAGACGGGCGGTGGGCGGGGGGATCGGGCGGGGAAGGGGGCACGGCGGCGGGAGCTTGGAGCAACGTTCGGGCGGTGCCCGACGATAAGCGTTCGCGCGGGCGAATGCCACGCCATTCACGCGTACAACGCGTGCCGCGCCCGCGGCCTGCCGACGCACGGAAAGCCTGGACAAGCGAAGAATGCATCGGTTCTTCTACATACCGTGGGGAGCACCCGTGGACGGGGCCGCGGGATGGGGGCATCGGGAATGACCTGGGACGACAGCGGCGAAACGTTGCGCAGCATCAGCGACCTGCGAATCCTGCTGGTCGAGGACGACGACTTCACGCGCAAGCTGGTGGGCCGGCTGCTGCACGACCTGAAGGTCCACGACGTGAAGGAGGCCGCCGACGGCATGGGCGCGCTGGATGTGCTGCGCCGGTGCAATGGCGAGGTCGACATCATCATCTGCGACCTGGAAATGCCGCGCATGGGCGGGCTGGACCTGCTGCACGCATTGCGCACGGCGACCGGGAACCCGATGGCCGACCTGCCGGTCATCGTGCTGACCAACCACCGCGAGGCCGACACGGTGAAGCGCGCCATCGCCTACGGCATTTCCGGCTATCTGGTGAAACCGGTCGCCAAGTCCGACCTCGTCAAACGGCTGACCTTCGCCATGCAGAAGGGGCGGTGAGCGTCCGCTCCGTCCGCCATGTCTTGTTCCTATCGTGCGGCAGCAACACCGTTGCTTTCACAAGTTCGTGAGTGCCGACACGGCCCGATCGCGTTATCCATATTGCTGAGGCCGGCAGCCCGCCGGCGGTCATGTGGAACGTGTGCCTGATGGACCATGCCGGTGCCCCGATCCTCGCGAAGCGCGACGAGCTGGCGCGCGCCGCCGTCGAGGCGCAGTTCGCCCGCTGGCCGGACCTCTACGCCCGCTACGGCGCCGCCGGGCGCGAGAAGTGCGTGGAGGATGTGCGTTATCACGTCCTCTACCTGGCCGAGGCGGTGGGCGCCGACAGCCCCGGCCTGTTCGCCGCCTACGCCGCCTGGGCCAAGGTGCTGTTCGCCGGCCTGGGCATCCCGGCCGAGGAAATGGCCGACAGCCTGATCCTGCTGCGCGACCTGATCACCGAACGCGTCGGCGGCGCGGCGGCGCAACGCGCGGCGGCCTGCGTGGACGCCGCGGTGACCGCGCTGCCGGCCGTCGGCACGGCCCCGCCGACGTTGATCGAGCCCGAAGCGCCCTACGCCGACCTCGCCTGCGCTTTCATGGACGCGCTGGTGGCCGGCGACCGCCGCCGTGCCACCGAGATGGTCATGGAGCGCGTCGACGGCGGTATGCCCGTGCGCGACGCTTACCTGCACGTCTTCCAGCCGGTGCTGCGCGAGATCGGCCGCCTGTGGCAGACCGGGCGGATCACCGTGGCGCACGAGCACTTCGCCACGGCCGCCACGCAGGCGGTGATATCCATGCTCTACCCGCGCATCTTCGCGGCGGAACGCCGCGGGCGCACCATGGTCGCCACCTGCGTCAGCGGCGAACTGCACGAGATCGGCATCCGCATGGTCGCGGATTTCTTCGAGATGGCGGGCTGGGACAGCTATTATCTGGGCGCCAACGCGCCGACGCGCAGCATCGTGCGCGCCATGATCGACCGCGGCGCGCAGGTGCTGGCCATATCCGCCACCATCACGCCGCACGTCGGCACGGTGGCGGCGCTGGTGCGGGCCGTGCGGGCGGAGATGGGCGGACGGCCGTTCCGGATCATCGTCGGCGGCTATCCGTTCCTCCTGGAGCCGGAGTTGTGGCGCCGGGTGGGGGCGGACGGCTCCGCCCCGGACGCCGTGGGCGCCGTGGAACTGGCCGAGCGGTTGCTCGGCGAATCGTAAAGGGCGAACCGTAGAGGGAGAGTGCCGGGTGGACGGCGCCGTTTTCATCTGCGACCGCGACGGGCGGGTGATCGAGCTGGAGACGCTGGGTTCCGGCATCCCCGGGCTGCGCGCCGGCACGGGCGCGCCGTTCCCCATGCTGTTCGGGACGGAACCGTTCGGCCGGGCGCTTGACCTGGTGAACGCGGTGCGCCGCGATGGGCGTGTGGTGGACTGGCCGATCGAGAAGTCGCCGCGCGCCGTCACGGGCCCCGTCTACGTCTCCGGGCGCGCGGTGGCGGAGGGAATGATCCTGGCCGCCGCGACGGAGCCGGCGGCGGTCGGGCGCCTGCACGACGCGCTGCAGCGCGCGCGGCCCAAACTGGCGATGCTGCTGGGCCCACTTGCCGAGCCGATGGCGTCGTCGGACATGGGCGCGCTGTTCGACGAGATGACGCGCCTCAACAGCCAGCTCACCACCACCCAGCGCCAACTCGCCAAGGCCAACGCCGAACTGGCCGCCAGCAACGCGCAGAAGGACCAGCTGCTCGGCATGCTGGCGCACGACCTGCGCACGCCGCTGCACGTGATCGGCGGCTTCGCCCAACTGCTTCGTCAGCGCCTGGAGGGCAGCGTCGAGGCGCGCGACCTGGCGGCGATCGAGCGCATCCGTGAATCGAGCCTGTTCATGCGCCATCTGATCGAGGACGTGCTGTCCATGTCGGCGCTGAAGGCGGGCCGGCTCCAACTGGCGCCGCGCCCGGCCGACCTCGGCGCCCTCGTGCGCCGCAACGCGGCGACCAACGGCATCCTCGCGCACGGCCGTGACGTCGCCATCGACTGCGACGTGGACGACGCGCTGCCGCCAGCGCTGATCGACCCGCCGCGCATCGAGCAGGTGATGAACAACCTGCTCTCCAACGCCGTGAAGTTCTCCAACCCCGGCACGCGCATCCGCGTGGCGGTGACCGCATGCCCGGCCGGGCTGTGCGTCACCGTGACCGACCACGGCCCCGGCATCGCGCCGGAGGAGATGGAACGTCTGTTCCAGCCGTTTTCCCGCAGCAAGGCCAAGGTGCGCAGCGGCGACGCTTCGGTCGGGCTGGGCCTGTTCATCTGCCGCAGCATCGTCGAGGCGCACGGCGGCCGCATCACCGTGGACAGCGCGCCCGAGCAAGGCGCCACGTTCCGCTTCGAGGTGCCGGCGGCCGAGGTTTGATGCCGGGCGTGCCCGTCGACCCTTTTGGCCGCCCCCCTCTGGCCTTGCCGGCCGCCATCCTGTACAACGGAGCTATCGCGTGCTGCAGCGCACCCCGCCGTGAACGATCATCAACCGCCAGAAGAGAGGTCCGCATGCCCCGTCGGGGCCGCCGGTGAAGGCCGCCGCCGCGCGTCGGAGCTGCTGGAGGACTTCCTCGCCCATGATCACGACGAGCGGATCACACTGGGCGACCTCGTGCGCATCCTCGGCGACCGCGCCTTCGGCGCGCTTATCCTGCTGCTGGCCATCCCCAACGTGCTTCCGGTTCCGGGGCTGTCCACCGTCACCGGGCTGCCCATCGCGCTGGTGGCCGTGCAGATGATGCTGGGCCGGCACGAGCCCTGGCTGCCCCGCCGCCTGGCCGCCGCCGGGATCGAGCGCGGGGCGTTCCTGCGCGTGGTGGCGCGTGCCCACCCGCACGTGGCGCGCATCGAGCGCCGCCTCCTGACGCCGCGCCTGCCGGCGCTGACCACGCCGACGGCGGAACGGCTGCTGGGGCTGGCGATCCTGGTTCTGGCGCTGGTGCTGGCGCTGCCCATCGTCTTCGGCAACCAGCCGCCGGCTTTCGCCATGGCGCTGATCGCGCTGGGCCTGATCGAGAAGGACGGTGCCTTCGTCATCGCCGGGCTGGTGGCGGGCGTGCTGGCGATCGGCATCGTCGCGGCCGTGGTGCTCGGCCTGTTCCAGGGCGCCTCCCTGGTCGTGCAGCAGATTCTCGGGTGACGTGATGTTCTGGGAAATTCTTATCGTCCTGCTGCTGATTTTGCTGAACGGCTTCTTCGCCATGTCGGAGATGGCGGTGGTGTCGGCGCGCCGGGCGCGGCTCCAGCAGATCGCCGAGGGGCGTGGCGGCCGGGGCGCGCGGGCCGCCATGGAACTGGCCGAGGATCCCAGCCGCTTCCTGTCCACCGTGCAGACCGGCATCACGCTGATCGGCATTGTCGCCGGCGCTTACGGTGGCGCCACGCTGGCCGATCCCATCGGCGCATGGCTGGACCAGTTGCCGTGGATCGCCCCCTATGGGGCGCAGGTGTCCTTCGCGGTGGTGGTCGCCCTCATTACCTACCTGTCGCTGGTGGTGGGCGAACTGGCGCCCAAGCGCGTGGCTTTGGTGCACGCCGAGAGGATCGCCGTGCGCGTCGCCGGGCCCATGCGCGGGCTGTCGCGGCTCACCGCGCCGCTGGTGTGGCTGCTGGGAGCCTCCACGGAAGGGCTGCTGCGCATCCTGCGCCTGCGCACCACGCGCGAGCAGACGGTGACCGAGGAGGAGGTCCGCACCCTGATCGCCGAGGGCACGCAGAGCGGCGTCTTCGCCCCGGCCGAGCGGCAGATGATCGAGGGCGTGCTGCGCCTGGCCGACCGGCCGGTGCGCGCCATCATGGTGCCGCGCGGTGATGTCATCTGGCTGGACATCGAGGACCCGGCGACCGCCATCGCCGACGAGATCGCCGCCAGCGGCCATTCCCGCTTCCCCGTCTGCCGTGGCACGGTGGACGAGGTGCAGGGCGTGGTCGCCGCCAAGGCGCTGCTCGACCAGGCGCTGAAGGGGCGTCCCATCGACGTCCGCTCCGCCATGGTGACGCCGCTGATCGTGCACGATGGCACGCCGGTGCTGCGCCTGCTGGAACTCTTCAAGCAGTCGACCATGCACATGGCCGTGGTGGTGGACGAATACGGCGGATTCGAGGGCATCGCCACCGTCAACGATATCCTGGAGAGCATCGCCGGTGAACTGCCCGAACTGGGCGACGAGGGGGACTCCGGTGCCGTGCGCCGCGAGGACGGCTCCTGGCTGGTGGACGGCCGCACCCCGGTGGACGAGGTGGAGCAGATGCTGCGCGTCACCGGCCTGCGCGGCGAGGGCGACTTCCACACGCTGGCCGGCTTCGTGCTGGACCGCCTGGGCCATGTGCCCGTGGCGGCCGAGCACTTCACGTGGCACGGCCTGCGCTTCGAGGTGGTCGACATGGACGGCCGGCGCATCGACAAGGTGCTGATCCAGGACCAGCGCATGCCCGAGGAGCCGTGAACCCTCACAAGTCGGCGACGCCGCTGCGGGAGATGCGGATCTCGCGGTGGACGGAGACGCTGAGCAGCAGCCCCACGCAGATCAGCAGCGTCATCATCGCCGACCCGCCGTAGGACACCAGCGGCAGCGGGATGCCCACCACCGGGATCAGCCCCATCACCATGGCGACGTTGACGAACATGTAGAGGAAGAACTGCGTCGTCAGCCCGATGCCGACCAGCCGGCCGAACTGGTTGCGCGCCGACAGGGCGATCACCACGCCGTAGATCAGCAGCAGACAGTACAGCAGCAGCATCGCCAGCGCCCCCACCAGCCCGAACTCCTCCGCCAGCACCACGAAGATGAAATCGGTGTGCTTTTCGGGCAGGAACATGAGCTGGCTCTGCGAGCCCATCATGAACCCCTTGCCGAACAGACCGCCGGAGCCCAGCGCGATCTTCGACTGGATGATGTTGTAGCCGTGGCCGAGCGGGTCGTTCTCCGGGTCGAGAAAGGTGTAGACGCGCTGGCGCTGGTAGTCGTGCAGGAACTCCCAGCCGATGGGGATGGCGCTCAGGCCGGCGCCGATGGCGACCATGAACTTCCAGATGCGCACGCCGCCGGTGAAGAAGATCGCCCCCGACCCCAGGATCAGCAACAGCGCCGTGCCCAGGTTGGGCTGCAGCAGCACCAGCCCGACCGGCAGGAAGACCAGCAGGAGCGGCGGGATCAGCACCAGCGGCCGGGCGATCTGATCGAGCGTCAGCCCGTGGAAATAGCGCGCCAGCGCCAACGCCAGCGCCGGCTTCATCAGCTCCGACGGCTGAAGCTGGAAGAAGCCCAGGTTGATCCAGCGCTGCGCGCCCATGCCGATGTGGCCCATGATCTCCACGGCGATGAGCAGCAGCAGGACCAGCACGTAGGTGACATAGGCGAAGCGCAGCAGCATCCGCACGTCGACCAGCGCCAGGGCCAGCATCAGCACGAGACCGGGGATGAAGCGCACGAGCTGCGGCCGGGCCCACGGCTCCCACTGGCCGCCGGCGGCGGAGTAGAGCAGCGCCACGCCGATGCCGGAGATGATGCAGACCAGGAGCACGAGCCCCCAGTTGATCATGCGGATCTTGGCGCCGAGCGTCAGGTGCTGGCGCTGCGGCGACAGCCCGCCGGCGTGTTGAAGGACCGCGACCATGGGTGTGCTTTGCCGGGTGTGTCCGCTGGGGTTCGGCCGGCGATACTGCACCAGGACGGGGGCCCGGGTAAAGCCGCGGGCGGCGCCGGACCCAGGAAGGACACGGGTGGTTTCCCACCGCTGCCGGAGGCAGGGGAGGGGCAGTGACTATTTTTCCTCCGGCGCGTAGCCGCGCGTGAAGAGGCGTACGGCGCTGTCGACGATGCGTTCGCGGTCGGCACCGGACGGCGGATCCTGCAAGCAGAGCATCATGCGCAGGTGCGCGTCGGCCTTCAGCATGCCCAGGAACTGCTCGGCCGCCAGGCGCGGGTCGGGCACGGACAGTTTGCCGCGGCGATCGGCTTCGGTCAGGACGGCGGTCATCTGCGCCAGCGAGCGCGCCGGGCCGGATTCGTAGAAGGCGCGCGCCAGTTCAGGGAAGCGGTGCGCCTCGGCCACCACCATGCGGAAGCCGGCCAGCGCCTTGGGCGAGGTCAGCATGCCCAGGAAGCGCAGGCCGATCTGGCGCAGCACCTCCTCCACCTCCATGCGGCTGACCTCCTCGCACGACAGCGCCGACATGTGGGCACGGCATTCGCCGGCGACCATGGCGGCGAACAGCTCGTCCTTGGAGCGGAAGTGGGCGTACAGCGTCGCCTTGGAGACGTTCGCCGTCTTCGCCACCGTGTCCATGCTGACTGCACCGTAGCCGTGCTCCAGGAACAGCCTGGAGGCGGCCTCCAGGATCTGTGCCGGTTTCGAACCCGCCTCGGGGCTGGGGGGCACCACCGCCGTCATGCCTGCCTCCTCACTCTTCCGTCCATTCCGTGCCGCGCCACGCATGCTGTCCGAGCCTGCCTTCCGACCTGGGTACTAAACCGTTCAGTTCACTCTTGACAACAGATAGGCGCTGCGCCACCTTGTCGCAAGATTGAACTGAACGGTTCAGTTCCTGTCGCCGGGTCCAAACGTTCGGCTTCAACGGGGCTGGCGCCTCGCCGGTCCGATAACCGCAGGGACACAAGGTTACATAACCATGGCCAAGGGCGTACGGAAGATTATTCTGTCGGGTGTGGCGGTCGCGGCGCTGACCGGAGCCGGCTATGGCGGCGTGCACTGGTGGACCGAGGGCCGCTTCGTCGAATCGACCGACAACGCCTACGTGCAGAGCGACATCACGGTGGTCAGCCCGAAGGTGGCCGGCTATGTGCGCGAGGTGCGCGTCGCCGACAACCAGAAGGTCGCCGCCGGCGACGTGCTGGTGTGGCTGGACGACGCCGATTACCGCGCCCGCGTCCACGAGGCCGAGGCGGCGGTGGAGGGCCAGCGCGCCGCCCTCCACAGCAACGCCCAGAAGCTGGTCCTGCAGCGCTCCACCATCGCCCAGGCGGAAGCCACGCTGGCGTCGGCCGAGGCTGAGCGGCAGCGCGCCGCGCACGAGTTCAGCCGAACCCGCGCCCTGGCGTCCAACGATTGGGCCAGCCGGCAGAAGCTGGACGGCGCCGAGGCCGACCTGCGCAAGTCCGACGCCGCGGTGGTCAAGGCGCGCGCCGAGCTGGCGGCCACGCGCGACCAGGTCCGCGTGATCGAGGCGGCGGACGCCGAGATCGCCGCGCGCCTGCGCCAGGCCGAGGCGACGCTGGAGGCGGCGCGCAACGACCTGGAGAACACCGCCATCCGCGCCGCGGTGGACGGGGTCGTCGGCAACCGCGGGGTGCAGGTCGGCCAGTACGCGCGGCCGGGCGTGCAACTCCTCTCGCTGGTGCCGCTGCCCGACGTCTACGTGGTCGCCAATTTCAAGGAGACTCAGCTCGCCCGCATGCGCCCCGGCCAGACCGTGTCGCTGAGCGTCGACGCCTTCCCCGGGCAGGCGCTGGCCGGCACGGTGGAGAGCTTTGCCCCGGCGTCCGGCTCCAAGTTCAGCCTGCTGCCGCCGGAGAACGCGACCGGCAACTTCACCAAGGTCGTCCAGCGCGTGCCGGTGCGCATCGCGCTGCCCAGGGACAACCCGCTGTCCGGCCTGCTGCGGCCGGGCCTTTCCGTGGTCGCCGAGGTCGACACGCGCGGCGCCGAGGAGCGCCCGCATCTGGCCGGCGACGTGTTCGGCGCCATCGTCCCCGACCGGGCGGTGGCCGTTAAGTAAATACACTGGCGAATCCGCATGACCGCCGCCAATCCCCCGATCGCCCACGGCCCGCGCCCCCAGCGGCCGTCGGGCGAGGCTGCCCCCGCGTCCCGGCCCATCCCCCCGCCCCCCAGCGGCCGGGACGCGGCGGGTTCAGCCGGCCCCCACACCCCGCCCGCCGTTTCGGCGCGGGAATGGGTGGGGTTCATGGCGATGGTCGTCGGCATGTTCATGGCCATCCTCGACATCCAGATCGTGTCGAGTTCGCTCGGCGAGATCCAGGCGGGCCTGTCGGCCAGCGCCGATGAGATCTCCTGGGTGCAGACCTCCTACCTGATCGCCGAAGTGGTGATGATCCCGCTGTCGGGGATGCTGTCGCGCATCCTCTCCACGCGGGTGCTGTTCGCCGTCTCGGCGGCCGGCTTCACGCTGATGAGCGTGGCCTGCGCCTTTGCCGGCGGCATCGAATCCATGATCGTCTGGCGCGCGCTGCAGGGCTTCATCGGCGGCGCCATGATCCCCACCGTGTTCGCCACCAGCTTCGCCCTGTTCCCGGCGGAGAAGCGGGCGGGCGTGTCGGTGATGATCGGCCTCGTCGCCACCATGGCGCCGACGCTGGGTCCGACGCTGGGCGGCTGGCTGACGCAGAGCCTGTCCTGGCACTGGCTGTTTCTGATCAACGTGGTGCCGGGCGTGATCGTCACCACGCTGGTGTGGTCGCTGGTCGACGTCGACCGGCCGAACCGCTCGCTGCTCAAGGGCTTCGACGTCGCCGGGCTGCTGCTGATGGCGCTGTTCCTCGGTTCGCTGGAGTTCGTGGTGGAGGAGGGGCCGCGCAACGACTGGTTCGACGACGAGCATGTGGCCGTCTTCGCCGCCGTCGCCGCGCTGTCCGGTGTCGCGTTCTTCTGGCGGGTGCTGACCTACCGCAACCCCATCGTCGAGCTGCGCGCCTTCCTGGACCGCAACTTCGCCATCGGCTCGCTGTACAGCTTCATCATCGGCATCGGGCTCTATGGTGCCGTGTACATCACGCCGCTCTTCCTGGCGCGGGTGCGCGGCTACAACAGCTTCCAGATCGGCACGATCATGTTCGTGACCGGCGTCTTCCAGTTTCTCTCGGCACCGATCGCCGGGGCGCTGTCGAAGAAGCTGGACCTGCGCGTGATGCTGGCGATGGGACTGGTGATGTTCGGCACCGGCATCTGGCTGAACAGCTTCCTGACCGCCGAGTCGAGCTTCTGGGAGCTGTTCGTCCCGCAGGCCGTGCGCGGCCTGGCGTTGATGTTCTGCTTCATCCCTGTGAATTCCATCGCGCTCGGCACCCTGCCGCCGGAAAAATTGAAGAACGCGTCCGGCCTCTACAACCTGATGCGCAACCTGGGCGGCGCCATCGGCCTGGCGGTCATCAACACGGTGCTGACCGACCGTGCGGCGCTGCACATGAACCGCCTGGGCGACAACCTGAACCCGGCGCGGCCCGAGGTGCAGTCGATGATCGACGGCCTGGTCGCGCGCTTCGATGGGCTCGTTGCCGACCCGCAAGCTGTGGCCATCCAGCGATTGGCCGGCTTGGTTCAGCGCGAGGCGCTGGTGCTGACCTTCAACGACTGCCTGCTGGTGATGGCCAGCGTCTTCGCCGCCGCCCTGCTGGCCATGCCGCTGCTGCGCCGGCCGGGGCAGGTGGTGAAGGCGGATCATTGACGCGGCACATCGACCAAATGACACTGTGGGGACCACACGCCACGGTGACCGCATGCCCGCGATCGTGCTATACGGCACCGCCTTCCTGGAAGGTCCACCGCAAGCGACACGGCAAGCGACGATGAAGCGCCAGTACACCCGTGCCGAAGTCAAGGAACTGCTCAGCGCGCTGGAGCGGCAGTGCCGGCAGGCGGCCAAGCTCGCCCAGATCGCCGAGCACGAGGCCAGCAAGCACAGCTTCGGCGCCTATCGCGAGTTCCGCGACAAGGTGGGCGAGTTCCAGGCCCTCGTCATCCTGATCGAGCAGCGCCTGCGCAACCTCGCCGACGCGCGCTCCGACGACCTGCGCGAACAGTTCGAGCGACTGGACACCGTGATGCTTGCGCTGCTGGTGCGGGCCAGCATGCGGTTCTTCTTCGTGCTGTCGGCCAACCCGATCCTGCCGATGGGTGCCCGCGAGATCTTCATGTCGGAACTGCGCAGCCTGCACGACGCCGCCGAGAAGCTGCGCCGCCCGCAGTATGTGAGCAAGCTCGGCGCCGAGCTGGAAAAGGACTTGGAGACCGCCTCGCTGATCCTCGAGGAGATCATCGACAAGGCGCCCAGCCTCCTGAACTTCCGCGGCGGCGAGGGGTAAAGCGCCGCTCCCCCCTTGGTCCGGGCGGCGGCATCCCATATATGGCGCAGGTCCCGCCGCCTTGCCGAGCTTTGCCCGTGCGCCTTCCCCTGTTCGATGATCTCACCGATGCCGGTTCGCGCCTGATCGAGCGCGCGGGCGACGTTGCCGGGCGTGCGCTGGAGCCCAGCGTGCGGCTGGGCGTCACCGGCCTGCGCCGCGCCGGCAAGACGGTGTTCACGACCGCCGTGGTCGATAACCTGCTCAAGCCCGACCGGCTGCCCTTCCTCGACGTCGTGTCGTCCGGCCGCATGCAGGCGGCGCGGCTGCAGCCGCAACCCGACCCGGATGTGCCGCGCTTCCAGTACGAGGAGCACCGCCGCACGCTGACCGGGCCCACCGCCGACTGGCCGGAACCCACCACCGGTATCAGCCAGTTGCGGCTCGCTGTCCGCTACCGGCCGGCGGGGACGCTGAAGCGCGTCGTGCGGTCCATGGCGACGCTGAACCTGGACATCGTCGACTACCCCGGCGAGTGGCTGCTCGACCTGCCGCTGCTGCGCCAGTCCTTCGCGGAATGGAGCGGGCTGACGCTGGACCTGGCCGAGCGCGCGCCGCGCGCCGCACTCTCGGCGGAATGGCGAGGCTGGCTGGGCACCGTGAACCCGGCCGAACCGGCGGAAGAGGAACTGGCGCGGCAGGGGGCGCGGCTCTACACCGCCTACCTGCACGTCTGCCGCACCACCGACGGGCTCAGCCTGATCCAGCCCGGCCGCTTCGTCGAGCCGGGGGATCTGAAGAACGCGCCCCTGCTGACCTTCTGTCCGCTGCCCGGCGCTCCGCGCGGCCGGGGCACCCTGTGGGAATTGATGGAGGATCGCTACGAGGCCTACAAGTCGGTGGTCGTCCGGCGCTTCTTCGCCGAGCATTTCGCCAGGCTGGACCGGCAGATCGTGCTGCTCGACGTGCTGGGCGCGCTGAACGCCGGGCCGGATGCCGTGGCCGACATGAAGCGCTCGCTGGAAATGAGCCTGGAACCGTTCCGCCACGGCACGTCGGGCTGGTTCGACTGGCTGTTCGGCACGAAGATCGACCGCGTCCTGTTCGCCGCCACCAAGGCCGATCACATCGCGTCGAGCCAGCATCCCGCGCTGCGTCGGCTGCTCGACGATCTGGTGGGCGACGCGCGCCGCTCCATCCGCTTCGAAGGGGCGGGCGTGGAGACCATGGCGCTCGCGGCCGTGAAGTGCACGGACACGGTGGCGGCCGAGCACGAGGGGCAGCAACTCCGTTGCGTGCGCGGCATCCCCATCGGACGCGACAAGCCGACCGTGCTCTACCCCGGCGATATCCCCGACGTGCAGGCGGTGTTCGAGCGCCCGTACAAGTTCCTGAAGTTCCGCCCGCCGCCGGGAATCGGCGCCGACGGCCGCGCCCTGCCGCACGTCCGGCTGGACCAGGCGCTGCAGTTCCTGCTGGGGGATTACCTGGCATGAGCGAGAAGGGGATGGACGAAAAGGAAAAGGCCCGCGTCTGGGTGCCGCCCATGGAGTTGGACCCGGCGCGCGCCGCGCCGGTGCCGGAGGAGCCGCCGCCCGGCACGCCGCCGGACGCCGAGACGCTGCCGGCCTTGGCGGGGGAGGGGCGGCCGCGCAGCCGGGTGGGGCGCTGGCTGGCCGGGGCGCTGGGGGCGCTGCTGCTGGTGGCGCTGGGCTTCGACACCGCCGACCTGCTGGCGCGCGCCTTCTCGGTCAGCATCGCGCTGGGCGCCGTCGTGGCGCTGGCGGCGGCGATCGCTGCCGGGGCGGCGGTGACGCTGCTGGTGAAGGAATTGCGCAGCCTGCGCCGCCTGCGCCGCATCGAGGAACTGCGCGGCGAGGCCGCCCGGCTGGGGGACGAGGCCGGCATCGGCGAGGCCGACCGCTTCGCCGGGCAGCTCGGCCGGCTCTACGAGGGGCGGGCCGATCTGGCGCCGGACCTCGCCCGCCTGAAGGACCTCGTCAGCGACGCGCACGACGACGGGGAGGTGGTCCGCCTGATCGACCGCGAGGTGCTGGCCGGCATCGACCGCCGCGCCTACCAGATGGTCCTGCGCGCCTCGCGCGACACGGCGGTGGCGACGGCACTGAGTCCCGCCGCGCTGCTGGACGTGGTGGTCGTGCTGTGGCGCAACCTGAAGCTGGTGCGCGAGGTGGCGGGGCTGTACGGCGCGCGGCCGGGCTACCTGGGCTCGCTGCGCCTGCTGCGGCGGATGCTCGCCAACATCGCCGTGGCCGGGGTGACGGAGACGGCGCACCACGTGGCGGTGGAGGCGCTGGGCGGGTCGCTGGTGGCGGCGGTGTCGACGCGCATCGGGCAGGGGGTGATCAACGGACTGCTGACCGCGCGCATCGGGCTGACCGCCATGCACCTGTGCCGCCCCGTCGCCTTCGGACCGCACAACCGCCCCAGCCTGGGCCGTATCCGCGCCGAGCTGCTGTCCCTGCCGAAACAGGTCCTATGAGGGCGGGTTCCGCGGCTGCGACACGCTGCCGCTTCCCCTTTCGGGGCGGTGCGGGACGGGACGAAGAGTGCTATAAGTAACGGCGAAGATTTGGAGGACCTTCCGACGCCAGTGGCGCCGGTGACCGACAATGGAGGACACCATGGCCACTCGGATGGAAACCATGCCGGAGACGACCTCCGGACGGGGTATGCCGGCCACGCGTCGCACAGGCGACCTGTTCCTGGACCTTCGGGAGCAGATGGACCGGCTGTTCGACAACTTCTTTGGTACGGCCGTCGAACCCTTCGGTTGGGGCCGTGAGGGCGGTGCCGCGATGATGCCGCGGGTCGACGTCTCCGAGACGCCGGACGCGATCACCATCAAGGCCGACCTGCCCGGCCTGGACGAAAAGGACGTCGAGCTGACCCTCGACGGCGGCGTCCTGACGCTGAAGGGCGAGAAGGGGGCCGAGAAGGAGGAAAAGGACGAAGCCAAGCACTATCACGTCGTGGAGCGCAGCTACGGCTCGTTCCTGCGCACCTTCCGTCTGCCGGACACGGTGGAGGCGGAAAAGGTGGCCGCCACGTTCGACAAGGGCGTGCTGACCATCACGATGCCGAAGACCGAGGAAGGCAAGAGCCGGGTGCGTCGCATCGAAATCGGCGGTGAGCCGACCGGCGAACCGACCGGTGGTGAAGTGAAGCACTAGTCCCCAATAGGCCGCGACGCACGGGCCCGTCGCCCAACGCGCCGCCGACCACCCCCTCCTCCGCACACCCGCGGGGGAGGGGGTTCGTTTTTGTGGGGCCGTGAAGGCGCCAACGTTGGGCCTCACCCCACCACCCGCCCGTCCTTCACCACCCGCGCGCACGGGTTGGCCCCCAGCCAGTAGCACAGCTCCGCCGGGTGGCCGACGTCCCACACCGCGAAGTCGGCGGCCTTGCCGGCCTCCAGCGTGCCGTGCGTCGTCGCCATGCCCAGCGCCGCCGCGGCGTTCCGCGTCACTCCGGCCAGCGCCTCCATGGGCGTCAGGCGGAACAGCGTGCAGGCCATGTTCAGCATCAGCAGCAGCGACACGGCCGGCGAGGTGCCGGGGTTGCAGTCGGTCGCCACCGCCATCGGCACGCCGTGCCGGCGGAACAGCTCCACCGGCGGCAGCTTGGTCTCACGCAGCAGGTAGAAGGCGCCGGGCAGCAGCACCGCCACCGTGCCGGACGCCGCCATGGCGCGCACGCCGCCCTCCGACGTGTGCTCCAGATGGTCCGCCGACAGCGCGCGATGGCGCGCCGCCAGCGCTGCCCCGCCGCCGTCCGACAATTGGTCGGCGTGCAGCTTCACCGGCAATCCCAACGCCTTCGCCGCGTCGAACACCCGCGCCGTCTGCGCGGCGGAGAAGGCGATGCGCTCACAGAACGCGTCCACCGCGTCCACCAGCCCCTCGGCGGCCAGCGCTGGCAGGATCTCCCCGCACACCAGATCCACGTAATCGTCCGCCCGCCCGGCGTATTCCGGCGGCAGGGCGTGCGCCGCGAGGCAGGTCGTGCGCACCGTCACCGGATGGCGTTCGCCCAGCGCGCGGGCGGCGCGCAGCATGGCGCGCTCACTCTCCAGGTTCAGGCCGTAACCCGACTTCACCTCCACCACCGTCACGCCCTCGGCCAGCAGCCGCTCCAGACGTCGCGCCGCACTCGCCACCAGCGCCTCCTCGCCGGCCGCGCGGGTGGCCTTGACGGTGGAGACGATGCCGCCGCCGGCCCGCGCGATCTCCTCATAGCTCGCACCTTCCAGCCGCATCTCGAACTCGTGCGCGCGGTTGCCGCCGAACACGAGGTGCGTGTGGCAGTCGATCAGCCCGGGCGTGACCCAGCATCCACCCAGGTCATGCTCCCCGGTGGCGCGGATCTCCGGCATCGCCGCGCGCGGGCCCACCCAGGCGATGCGCCCGCCGCGCACGGCGATGGCTGCATCGCGCACCACGCCGGCGTCGCCCATCGTCACCGCGTGTCCGTTGAACCAGAGGCTGTCGGCGTCCATTGTCTGTGCTCCGCTGCTGCGATCTTCATAAGGGCCGAGGCCATGGCGACCATCTTCGCCGAACAGGCGTTGCTTCCGGAAGGCTGGGCCGAGGCCGTCCGCATCACCATCGGCCCCGATGGCGCCATCACCGCCGTCGAGCCCGGCGCCGCCCCCCAGGATGCGGAACGTGCCGCCGGCCCGGTGGTGCCCGGCATGCCGAACCTGCACAGCCACGCCTTCCAGCGCGCCATGGCCGGCCTTGCCGAACGCGCCGGCCCGGAGGAGGACAGCTTCTGGACGTGGCGCGAGGCCATGTACCGCTGCGTCGCCTCCCTGCGACCCGACCACGTCCAGGCGATAGCCCGCCAGCTCTATATGGAGATGCTGAAGGCCGGCTACACCAGCGTGGCGGAGTTCCACTACCTGCACAAGGATGCCGCCGGCCGCGCCTACGCTGACCCGGCGGAGATGGCGCACCGCGTCGCCGCCGCGGCTGACGACACCGGCATCGGCCTCGTCCTCCTCCCAGTGCTGTACCGCCATGGCGGCTTCGGCGGGCAGCCGGCGGGCGAGGGGCAGCGCCGCTTCACGCTCACGCCCGACGCCTACCTCGACCTGCTCGCCGCCATCGACCCGCGCGTCACCGCCGGCATCGCCTTCCACAGCCTGCGCGCCGTGTCGGGCGACGACATGGCGGCGGTGCTGGCCGGCGTCGACCCGGCGCGCCCCGTGCACATCCACGTGGCCGAGCAGCGCCGCGAGGTCGAGGACTGCCGCGCGTGGTCCGGTGCCACCCCCATCGACTGGCTGTTCGATCATGTGGAGGTCACGGCGCGCTGGTGCCTGGTCCACGCCACCCACGCGGGGGAGGGGGAACTGGCCCGCATGGCGGCCTCCGGTGCCGTTGCCGGCCTGTGCCCGACCACCGAAGCCAACCTGGGCGACGGTCTGTTCCCGGCCCGCCGTTTCCTGGAATTGGGCGGGCGCTTCGGCGTCGGCTCCGACAGCCACGTCACCGTCAGCCCGTCCGATGAACTGCGCTGGCTGGAATACGGCCGCCGTCTGGCCGACGAGCGGCGCAACCGCTTGTCCGGCAAGGCCCGTCCGTCGGTCGGCGGCTTCCTCTGGGATGCGGCGCTGGCCGGCGGGGCGGCGGCGCTGGGCCTGCCGGCCGGGCGGATCGCCGCCGGTGCCCGCGCCGACCTCGTGGTGCTGGACGGCGGCCACCCGCTGCTGGCCGGCATGCGCGGCGACGCCGTGCTCGACCGCTGGCTGTTCGCCGGCGACGCCCGCATGGTGCGCGACGTCATGGCCGGCGGCGTCTGGCGCGTGCGCGACGGCCATCACGCGGGCGAGGCGGAGGCCGCCCGTGGCTTTGTCGAGGCCATGCGCGCGCTGACGGCGTAGGTCTTGCGCCGGGGCTATGCCGTGTGGCGTAGTGCGGCGATGGAATAAGGGAGGCCGGCGAAGCGTTCGTGCCGTCGTGCTCCCGTCTCCGCCCCGCTTCCGCCGCCCGCCCCGGACCGTTCATGCCGCACGCCGCCCACCATCCCGTGATCCTTTGCGCGGACGACTACGGCCTGTCGCCGGGCGTGGGAGCGGCGATCCGCGACCTGATCGAGCGCGGGCGGCTCACCGCCACCTCCTGCATGACCGTCTGCCCGTCCTGGCCGGCGGAGGCGAAACTCCTCAAGCCGCTGGCCGACATGGCCGACGTCGGGCTGCACCTGACGCTGACTGACCAGGCGCCGCTCGGCCGTATGCCGGCGCTGGCCCCCGACGGCAAGCTTCCGCCGCTGGGCGCGCTGATGCGCAAGGCGTTCTCCGGCGGGCTCAAGACCTCCGAGATCACGGCCGAGGTGGACCGGCAGGTCGCCGCGTTCACCGAGCATTTCGGCGCGCCGCCGGCCTACATCGACGGGCACCAGCACGTCCACCAGCTTCCCGTGGTGCGCGACGCGGTTGCGGCGGCGCTCTCGCGGCTGCCCGGCGCCTACGTCCGGCTGTGCCGCGAGCCGCGGCGCGCCATCGTCCGGCGCGGCGTGGCGGTGCCGAAAACACTGCTGATCAGCGAACTGGGCGGCGGGCTGGCAGCCCTCGCGCGCGCCGCCGGCATTCCCGCCAACACCAGCTTTCGCGGCGTCTACGACTTCTCCGGCACGGTGCCGTTCGGTGATCTGATGGGCCGCTTCCTGGACGAACCGGGCGGACGGACCCTGGTCATGGTGCACCCCGGCATCCCGGACGAGGAACTGCGCCGCGCCGACCCGCTGGTCGACCAGCGGGCGGTCGAATACGACTACCTGAAGGGGCCGGCCTTCGCCGACCTGCTGGCGGCGCGATCCCTGCGGTTGGGCCGGTTCACCGAGGCTGATGGTAATATTTGACCATCTGGAAACGATAATTTAACAAGAAAGAACACACAAAGGTGGTCGCCGATCTGTCGCTCCATGAGCCGCGAAGCATGAGCCAGCCGTTTCCGATCGATCCGCAGGCCAGCCTCGCCTCCGGCTTCGGCCTGAGTCGCGCCCGCCCCTGGGCGTCGGTCGAGATCTGGGACGACCTCAGCCGCCTGCTGCTGTTCTGCCTGCTCGTCATCGCGGTGCTCACGTTCCGCGACTACGGCATCTCCATCGACGAGGAGGTGCAGCACATCTACGGCAAGAAGCTGCTGGCCTACTACACCAGCGGATTCGTCGACCTCTCCGCCTTTTCCTTCAAGGATCTGTACCTCTACGGCGGGCTGTTCGACCTTCTGGTGGCGCTGCTGACGCCGATCTCGCCGCTGGCGGAATACGACACGCGCCACCTGCTGTGCGCGCTGTGCGGTGTGGTCGGCATCGCCGGTACGTGGCGGCTGGGGCGCCTGCTGGGGGGGCCACGCGCCGGCTTCCTGGCTGCGGCGTTGCTGGCGCTGTCGGGCGTCTACTACGGCGCCATGTTCAACAACACAAAGGACGTGCCGTTCGCCGCCGGCATGGTGTGGACGCTGTACTTCGCCACCCGTATGGTTCTGCAGTTCCCCAACCCGCGCCCCTCGGCGGTGCTGAAGTTCGGGCTGACGCTGGGCCTGTCGCTGGGCATCCGGGTGGGGGCGGTGCTGGCCGGCGTGTACGTCGTCCTTGCGGCGCTCCTGTTCCTGGCGTTCATGCTGCGCAGCGACGGCTGGCGCGCCACGGGCGTCGCGTTCGGCCGGATGGTGGTGGCCATGCTGCCGGCCGTGCCGGTCGCCTACGGGCTGATGGCGGCGCTTTGGCCGTGGGCCGTGTTCGACGTTCTGAACCCCATTCGGGCCCTCCAGGCGTTCTCGCACATCGACTATCTTCCCTACCAGCTGGAGACGCTGTTCAACGGCCGCCTCGTCTCGGCCATCGACGCGCCGGCGCTCTACCTGCCGGTCTATCTGGCGATCAAGGTGCCGGAGGCGGTGCTGCTGGGCCTCATCCTGGCGGTGGTCTTCGCGTTGGCCTGGGCGCATCACACCGTGCGCCAGCGGCGGTCCTGGCGGCCGGCGCTGCGCTATTCCATCGTGACGCTGGCGGTGGCGTTCCCGATTGCTTCGTTCATGCTGCTGCGCCCCACCGTCTACAACGGCATCCGCCATTTCCTGTTCGTCGTCCCGCCCATGGTGGTTCTGGCGGCGGTCGCCTTCCATCGGCTGTGGACCCTGGCGGAAACGCGCGGTCATCACGCGGTGCGGGCGGTGGTTCTGGGGCTGACGGTGTCGGGCGTGGTGTACGGCTGGCAACTCGGCTGCCTGCATCCGAACGAGTACGTCTATTACAACGCCTTCGTCGGCGGGGCGAAAGGCGCCAAGGGCCGGTTCGAGCTGGACTATTGGGGCAACTCGATCCTCGAGGCCGTCAAGCAGCTCGAATCCCTACTGATGCTGGAGAACGACGGCAAGACGCCGGAGCGCACCTACACCGTCGTCGTCTGCGGCAACGCGCTGGCGGCGCGCTACGAACTGCCACCGTACCTGAAGCTGGTGAACGGGGTCGAGCCGCTGTGGCGCAACGCCGACTTCTTCATCACCTTCACCCAGGACCGTATCTGCCCGAACCTGATGGACGGCCGACCGATCATCGAGATCCTCGCCGACGAAGTGCCTCTGGCCATCGTCAAGGACCGCCGCCAGCCCGAGCCGCGCGGGTAGCGTTCGCGTGTCGGCAATTTGGTTGGCTTGACCATCGATCCCGCCAGACGATAGTCTGCGTTCGAATGGATGGCGCCGCAATATTTGTTGTGGCGCACAAAAAAGCCCGGAAAGGGTCCGACGAACGGGGAGGCAGCGCATGACCGACAACACGGCCGGCTGGATCGATTTCTGGAATCGCCCGAACAACGCCATCTACGTCAACGAGCGCAACCTCGAAGTGCACTTCGAAACGCTGCGGCGCGATGTGGTCGCGTTCATCCCGGCCGGCGGGCGGGTGCTCGATTTCGGCTGCGGCGACGCGCTGATCGCCGAGGCGGTGGCCGAACGCGCGGGCACCGTCCATTTGTTCGACGCCGCCCCGGCCGTGCAGCGGCGCATCCGCGAACGGTTCGCGGGGCACCCGCGCGTCCGCGTGCTGGACGCGGAATCCCTGGCCGCCATGCCCGACGGCAGCGTCGACCTGATCATCGTCATCTCCGTCGTGCAATACCTGTCGCGCGCGGATCTGGCCGGCCTGATGGCGCAGTGGCGCCGCCTGCTGGCGCCGGACGGGCAACTGCTTGTCGCCGACGTGGTGGAGCCGCACACCCCGATGTATCGGGACGTCGGCAGCCAGCTCACGTTGGCCTGGAGGCACGGCTTCTTTCTGGCGGCGCTGTGCGGGCTCGCCAAACTGGCGTTCTCCGACTATCGCCGCATCCGGCGCGAGTCCGGCTTCTCAACCTACATGGCGGCGGACATGCTGGGAATGCTGGCTGACGCCGGGTTCAAGGCGAAGCACCTGCCGCGCAACGTCGGCCCGACGCCGCACCGCAATTCGTTCCTGGCGACAAAGGCCGGTTGACGTTGGGCCAAGCCGCAGGCGCGGCCCAACGTCGGAAGCGCATCACCGCGCCGGGCGCGACATCGAAAACGTCCAGAACCGGTTGGCGGCGTAGCTCCACACCATGACCACGCCGGTTGCCGTGACCTGCGCCAGCAGATAATGCAGCCCCACGCCCACCGCCAGCAGCCACATGATGGCGCTGTTCACGGCCAGCCCGGCGGTGGCCACCGCGACGAAGCGGACGGCGGTCGGCAGGTGCTGCTGGTCGCTCTGGAAGACATGGCCGTAGTTGAGGACGTAGCTGATCACCCCGCCCACCACGAAGCCCACGGCCGAGGCCAGCACCGGCGGGCTGTCCAGCAACTCGCTCAACAGGATCAGCACGCCGTAATGGCCGACGGCGGCGGCGCAGCCGACCAGCGCGAACAGGACGAACTGGCGCATCGGCCTCCCCGGTTGGCGTTCGGTGCTCACCGGTAGCGCACCGGGGACGCGCCTGTCCAGCGTGGGGTGCTCTACTCCGCCGCCGCGCTGGTGTCGGCGTCCTGCCATTCGCGCTGGCGCAGCTTGAAGCGCTGGATCTTTCCGGTTTCGGTGCGGGGGAGCTGCTCCAGGAACTCGATCCTGCGGGGATACTTGAAGGGGGCGATCAGCGCCTTGACGTGGTCCTGTATCTCCCGCGCCAGTTCCGGCCCCGACCGCGTGCCGGGGCGCAGGACCAGGAAGGCCTTGGGCACGGCGCCGCGGATGGGGTCGGGGGCGGCGATCACCGCGCACTCCTCCACCAGCGGGTGCTGGAGCAGCGCGTCCTCGATCTCCATGCCGGCGATCTTGTAGCCGGCGGAGACGATCAGGTCGTCGACGCGGCCGTGGTGCCAGAAATAGCCGTCCTCGTCCATGTGGCAGGCATCGCCGGTGATGTTCCAGCCCCGCACCACGTAGCCCTCCTGCCGGGGATCGTCGAGGTAGCGGCACCCCGTGGGGCCGCGCACCGCCAGCCGGCCCACCTGGCCCGGCGGCAGCGGCTCGCCCCATTCGTCCAGCACAGTGGCCTCGTAGCCGGGCACCGGCTTGCCCGTGGCACCCGGCCGGATGGCGTCGGGCGGGGAGGCCAGCACGGCGTTCAGCAACTCGGTGGTGCCCAGCGTGTCGAGGATCGGCAGGCCGGTGAGGCGCTTCCAGTCGTCGAAGGTGGACGGCGTCAGCGGCTCCCCGGCGGAGACGCAGGCGCGCAGTGAACCGGTGTCCGGCGCCCCGCCGGCGGCGATCAGCGCCGACATGCTGCGGTACACCGTGGGCACGGTGAAGCAGACGGTGCCCTTGTGCCGGGCGATGGCCTGGAGCACGCCTTCCGGTGTCGGCCGGTCGATCAGCACGGAGCACGCCCCGGCGCGCAGCGGGAACAGCATCAGCCCGCCCAGCCCATAGGCGAAGGCGATGGACGGCGAACCGCAGAACACGTCATCCGGTGTCACGCCCAGTTGCGAGCGCGGCGACAGGTCGGCCACCGCCAGCATGTCGCGGTGGAAATGCGCGGTCGCCTTGGGCCGTCCGGTGGTGCCGGAGGTGAAGGCGATCAGGCAGATGTCGTCGGCCGCCGTGTCCACTGCGGCGAAGCCCGCCGGGCGTCCGGCGATGCGCGCCTCAAGGCTGTCGGTGGCATTCGCGGCGTTGAAGGCCAGCACCGGGAATCCCTGCCGCACGGACGCCCGCGCCCCGCTCAGGTCTTCCAGGAAGCGGGCGTCGCACAGGGCGAGGTCGACCTCCGCCTTCTCCAGGATGTGCGTCAGCTCCGCCGCGCGCAGCAGCGGCATGGTGGCGACGACGATGCCGCCCGCCTTGGCCACCGCCAGCCAGCAGGCCGCCAGCATCGGGGTGTTCGGTCCGCGCAGCAGAACCCGGTTGCCGGGCACCAGCCCGTGCTCCTCCACCAAGAGGCCGGCGATACGGTCGACGGTGGCCGCCAGATCGCCCCAGCTCCAGGTGCCGGTGGCGGCGATCAGGCACGGGCGCGGCGCCCAGCCGCGCGCCAGCCAGGGGTCGAGCAGCGCGGAGGTGACGTTGAGGCGTTCGGGATAGTCCAGCTCTGGCCGGTCGAACGGCAGATCAGGCCATTGATCTCGCGGCGGCAGGCGGTCGCGGGCGAAGGTGTCGACATGGGCCGAGGGGACATGCATGGAGGTCGTCATCGCGTCACCTCACCACCGGGGCGGTGCTGCGCACCGACCGTTTGAGGCGGTCGAGCAGGCCGAGCAACGACACGACGTCCTCGCGCTCCATCCCGCCCATCAGTTCGCCCAGCCAGTCCTGGTGCGCCCGCGCCATGGTGCGGTAGGCGTCGCGGCCGGCCGACGTAAGTCGGACGAAGTGCGTGCGGCGGTCGTTGGGGGCGGCCTGGCGGGTCGCCTGCCCGTCGCGCACCAGCCGCTCGACGATGCCGGTGACGTTCCCGTTGGTCACCATCAGCCGTTTTGACAGTTCGCCCATGGTCAGTCCGTCGGGAACCTTGTCCAGCAGCGCCATCAGTTCGAAACGCGGGGGCGTGGTGTCGAAGGCGTGGCGCAGCCGGCCGCGCAGGTGACCGTCGATCAGCGTGTTGCAGGCGGACAGGCGCAGCCACAGACGCACTTCCGGCCCGGCGGCAAGGTCCGCCGCCGTCTCGACATCGACCGGCACCTCACCCGCGGCGTCGAGGACATCCTCGGCCGCGGGACCCAAGGCAATTTTCACGGGTCCCGTCTCCCCCCTTGAGCGGTGGACCTTCGCGGTCCGCCTCCACCGGTGCCCCACAGAAAATCTTTGGTTGTTTCCCATGAGTGTAGCGAGGGGCCGGGGCCTCGTGCCATGCATTGAAGGAATGGTGGCTACCCCAGCAATCGCCGTTTGCGTAAGCCGTCTTCCGTGCTGATCGAGTGGAGATCGCCTCAGTCGGAGCCGAGATAGAGGTCGATTTCGTCCTGTTCCATGACATGGGCGGCGCCGTGGATGATGCCGTTGGCCACCTGGATGATCCGATGGATCATTTCCACCGATTGCCGGCAGTCCTCGCGCAGGCGGTCAGGATCGCCGCCGTGCACGTCGGCGGACATGCGGGCCAGCGTGCGGTCCACCACCTGCGTCATCTGGGCGATGGTGTCCTCGAACGGCTTGCGGAACTTCGACGGAACGTGCTCGTACGCCTCGATCGCCAGCGCCTTGTCGGAAAAGCCGCTGTCGCGGAAGTGCTCCTGATAGCTCTTGGGCTGCCAGGCGTAGCATTCCTCCAGCATGTCGGGCATGTCGGGGATCATCTCGATCAGCATCACG
>DASPIO010000366.1:0-6525 GCA_035629155.1 Azospirillum sp.
ATCCGCTTCTGGATCATCGCCTCCATCCTGGCGCTGGTCGGCCTGTCCACGCTGAAGCTGCGGTGATGCGATGATCGACCTCTTCTACATGGACGGTCTTCCGGTGGCGGTCATGGGGCTGGGCAAGTCCGGCCTCGCCACGGCCCGCGCGCTCAAGGAGAGCGGCGCGGAGGTGTGGGCCTGGGACGACAGCCCCGCCAAGCGCGCGGAGGCGGAGGCCGAGGGCATCCGCATCGTCGACCTGACCACCGCCGACCTGTCGGAGCTGACCACCGTCGTCTGGTCGCCGGGCATCCCGCACACGCATCCCCAGCCCCACCCGGCGGCCGAGCGGGCGCGCAAGGCGAACCTGGAGATCGTCTGCGACATCGAGTTGCTGGCCCGCTCCGAGCGCGACGCGGCGTACGTCGGCATCACCGGTACCAACGGCAAGTCGACCACCACGGCGCTGATCGGCCACATCATGCAGGCCGCCGGGCGCCGCGTGGCGGTGGGCGGCAACCTGGGCACGCCGGTGCTGACGCTGCCGCGTCTGGGTGCCGGCGGCAGCTATGTGCTGGAGATGTCCAGCTACCAGCTGGAGCTGACCGTCTCGATCACCTTCGACGTGGCGGTGCTGCTGAACATTACGCCCGACCATCTGGACCGCCACGGCGGCATGAACGGCTACATCGCCGCCAAGAAGCTGATCTTCCACCGCCAGACCAAGCCGCGCACGGCGGTGATCGGCGTGGACGACGGCATCTGCCGCAAGATTTATGAAGAGCTGACCGCCGCCGGCGACCAGCATGTCTGGCCGGTCTCGGCTCAAGCGCGCGTGCCGGGCGGCGTCTACGCCCAGGACGCCTGGCTGATCGACGACACCGAGGGCCGGGCCGAGCGCGTCGCCGACCTCGCCAGCCTTCCCACACTGCTGGGCAAGCACAACTGGCAGAACGCGGCCGCCGCGTTCGCCGCGTGCAAGGCCGCGGGCGTGCCGCCGGTCGCCATCGTCGCCGCCATGAAGACCTTCCCCGGCCTGGCGCACCGCCAGCAGCTTGTGCGCACCATCGGCGGCGTGCGCTTCGTCAACGACAGCAAGGCCACCAACGCCGACGCCGCCGAGAAGGCGCTGGCGACCTTCGACCCGATCTACTGGATCCTCGGCGGACAGGCCAAGGAAACCGGGCTGGACGGGCTGGACGACTACATGGGCCGGGTGCGCCACGCCTTCCTGATCGGCGAGGCGAGCGAGACGTTCGCCACGTGGCTGAAGGCGCGCAATGTGCCCGTCACCGCCTGCGGCACGCTGGACGTCGCGGTGAAGCAGGCGGCCGCCTTGTCTCTGAAGGAAAAGCGCGCCGGGGCCGCCGTGCTGCTGTCGCCGGCCTGCGCGTCGTGGGACCAGTTCCCCAACTTCGAGGTCCGCGGCGAGACCTTTGCCCGCCTCGTCAACGATCTTTCCAATGATCCGGCGTCGGAGGGCTGAGCGATGGTGACGTTCGACCGTACCGACCAATCCGTTTTCGGCCGCTGGTGGTGGACCGTCGACCGTTGGCAGCTTGGCGCGCTCGCCGTCCTGATGGCGCTGGGCACGGTGCTGATCACCGCCGCCAGCCCGCCGGTGGCCGAGCGCATCGGCATCCAGGACACGTTCTATTTCGTCGAGCGGCACCTGATCATGCTGGTGCCTGCGGTCGCGATCATGGTGGCGGTGTCCCTGCTGTCCCCGCGCGGGGTGCGGCGGGTGGCGCTGATCGTCTATCTGGTGGCGCTGCTGCTGGTCATCGCCACGCTGTTCGTCGGCGTCGAGATCAAGGGGGCGCGGCGCTGGATCCACGTGCCGGGCCTGTCCATCCAGCCGTCGGAGTTCGTGAAGCCGGCCTTCGCCGTGGTGGCGGCGTGGCTGTTCTCGCTGTCCAAGCTGTCGCCGGGCTTTCCGGGGGCGCTGGTGTCGATCCTGCTGTACGGCATCACGGTGGGTGCCCTGATGATGCAGCCGGACCTGGGCATGACCTTCGTCGTCTCGGCCGTGTGGTTCACCCAATTCTTCCTGGCCGGCATGAACATCATGCTGGTGGCGATCCTGGGCATCGCGGGCGTGGTCGGCCTGATCGGCGCCTACTTCACCTTCCCGCACGTGACCAGCCGCATCGACCGCTTCCTCGACCCGCACGCGGGCGACAACTATCAGGTCAGCCGCTCGCTGGAGGCGTTCGCCAACGGCGGCCTGTTCGGCACCGGCCCCGGCCAGGGCACGGTGAAGTTCTCGCTGCCGGACAGCCACGCCGACTTCATCTTCGCCGTCGCCGGCGAGGAGATGGGGCTGGTGTTCTGCCTGTTCATCGTTTTCCTGTTCGCCTTCATCGTGTTGCGCGGCTTCGCCCGCGTGTTCAACGAGACCAACTACTTCGTCCTGCTGGCCGCGGCCGGGCTGCTGGTGCAGTTCGGCCTGCAGGCGGCGATCAACATGGGCTCCTCGCTGCACCTGATGCCGACCAAGGGCATGACCCTGCCGTTCATCAGCTACGGCGGCTCCTCGCTGCTGGCGCTGGGCATCGGCATGGGCATGGTGCTGGCGCTCACCCGCAAACGCTTCGGCCCGACGGACTGAGGGCGGGAGGCACGAGCATGGCGACCAACCCCAACAAGCCGATCATCCTCGCCGCCGGCGGCACCGGCGGCCACATCTTCCCGGCCGAAGCGCTGGCGCGCGCGTTGCTCGCGCGCGGCCACGCCGTGACGCTGGTGACCGACAAGCGCGGCCACGCCTTTGGCGACGCGCTGCCGGAGGTGGCCGTCCACCGCATCCACGCCGCCTCGCCGTCCGGCGGCATCGTCGGCAAGCTGGGTGCGGCCGTGCGCATGGGCATGGGCTTTTTGCAGGCCAGCGCGCTGCTGCGCCACCTGGAGCCGGCGGCCGTCGTCGGCTTCGGCGGCTATCCGTCGGTGCCCACCGTCTACGCCGCCGGCCAGGCGCGCATCCCGGCGCTGCTGCACGAGCAGAACGCCGTGCTGGGCCGTGCCAACCGCATGCTGGCCGGCAGCGCCCGCCGCCTCGCCGTCGCCTATCCGGAGATCAGCGGCGTGCGCGACGCCGACCGGGCCAAGATCGTGCCGACCGGCAACCCGGTGCGCCCGGCCGTGGCCGCCCTGCGCGCCGCGCCGTACGACGCGCCAACGGCCGAAGGACCGGTCCGCATCCTCGTCATGGGCGGCAGCCAGGGGGCCCGCGTGTTCAGCGAGGTGCTTCCCGCCGCCATCGCCGCCCTGCCGCCGACGCTGCGCGCGCGCCTGCACCTGTCCCAGCAGTGCCGGCCGGAGGACCTGGAGGCGGTGCGTGCGGCGTACCGCGACCTCGGCCTCGCGTCGGTGGAACTGGAGAGCTTCTTCCGCGACGTGCCGCAACGGCTGGCCGCCAGCCATCTGGCGATCACGCGGGCCGGCGCCTCCACGGTGGCGGAGCTGACCTGCATCGGCCGCCCGGCCATCCTGGTCCCCTATCCCTTCGCCACCGACGACCACCAGACCGCCAACGCCCGCGCGGTGGCCGCCGCCGGGGCGGCGTGGCCGATCCCGCAGCCGGAGTTCGCGGCGCAAGCCGTGGCATCGCGCCTGACCGCGCTCTTGGAACGGCCCGACGAACTGGCGCGGGCGGCGCAGGCCGCGCACGCCTGGGGCACGGCGGACGCTGCGGCCCGGCTGGCCGACGCGGTGCTGGCGATGATCGGAAACACGAACGGCGCGAACGGCAACCACTCCCACGCCACGGAGGCTGCGGAATGATCAACAAGGGCCTGCGGAACATCCCGAGACGGCACCCCCGCCCGCTGCGCGACTGGCCGGCCGAGTCCACACGCTCGGAGGGGGCGTGGAGCATGCGTCCGTACTGCCCGCTGGTCCCGCGCGAGGTGGCTTCCTACGGCTTCCTGCGCGACCGCCTGCACGTCTTCGTGGGGGCGGAACCGCTGCCCTGCAACCTTTCCGACGATTCCATCGACGCCACGCTGCGCCTGATGCTGCGCCGAGGACACCGCTGACATGCGCGCCCTTCCCCTGACCATCGGCACCATCCACTTCGTCGGCATCGGCGGCATCGGCATGAGCGGCATCGCCGAGGTGCTGAAGAACCTTGGCTACGCCGTCCAGGGCTCGGACCTGGCCGAGAGCGCCAACGTCAAGCGCCTGCGCGAGCTGGGCATCCCCGTGGCCATCGGCCACCGGGCGGAGAACCTGGGCTCGGCCGCGGTGGTCGTCGTCTCCTCGGCGGTGAAGAAGGACAACCCGGAGGTCGTCGCCGCGCGCGCCGGGCTCATTCCCGTGGTGCGCCGCGCCGAGATGCTGGGCGAGCTGATGCGCCTGAAATGGGCCATCGCCATCGGCGGCACGCACGGCAAGACCACCACCACCTCGATGGTGGGCACGCTGCTTGAGCATGCCGGGGTCGATCCCACCGTGATCAACGGCGGCATCATCAACGCCTATGGCACCAACACGCGTCTGGGCTCCGGCGACTGGATGGTGGTCGAGGCCGACGAGTCCGACGGCACCTTCACCAAGCTGCCGGCGTGCATCGCCGTCGTCACCAACATGGATCCCGAGCACCTCGACTTCTACGGCACGTTCGAGAACGAGCGCGTCGCCTTCGATACCTTCGTCCAGAACATCCCCTTCTATGGTTTCGCGGCACTCTGCATCGACCATCCGGAGGTGCAGGCGATGATCCCGCGCGTGTCGGACCGCCGCATCATCACCTACGGCTTCACGCCGCAGGCGGACGTGCGCGCGGTGAACGTCGTGCTGGACACCTCGGGCGCCACCTACGACGTCGCCATCTCCGACCGCCACACGGGCGAGACGCGCACCATCGACGGCGTGCACCTGCCGATGTTCGGCCGCCACAACGTGCAGAACTCGCTGGCCGCCTTCGCCGTGGGCAACGAGATGGGCCTGGCGGACGACGTGATGAAGGGCGCCATGGCGAAGTTCGCCGGGGTCAAGCGCCGCTTCACCAAGACCGGCGAGTCCAATGGCATCACCGTCATCGACGACTACGGCCACCACCCGGTGGAGATCGCCGCCGTGCTGAAGGCGGCGCGCACCGCCGGCAAGGGACGCACCATCGCCGTCGTGCAGCCGCACCGTTACTCCCGCCTCGCCAGCCTGTTCGAGGAGTTCTGCACCTGCTTCAACGACGCCGACGCGGTCATCGTCGCCGACGTCTACGCGGCCGGCGAACAGCCGATCGAAGGGGTGAACCGCGACTCGCTGGTGGAGGGTCTGCGCATGCACGGCCACCGCCACGTGCTTGCGTTGCACGGCCCCGACGAGCTGCCGCAACTGGTGCGTGAAATGGCACGAAGCGGAGATCTGGTGGTGTGCCTGGGTGCGGGCAACATCACCCAGTGGGCCAACGCGCTTCCTTCGGAGTTGGACAGGCTCTTCGGACGCGCTATGCAGGGGAAGACCGCATGACGGCCGCGCTCGCCATGACCAACTTCCACCTCATCGACCTGATGCCCAAGTGCCGCGGCCGGCTCACCGCCGACGCGCCGCTGGCCAACGTCACGTGGTTCCGCGTCGGCGGCCCGGCCGAGGTGATGTTCCGCCCGGCCGACGTCGATGACCTGGCGGAGTTCCTGCAGGCGCTGCCGCCCGACGTGCCGGTCACGGTGGTCGGCGTGGCGTCCAACCTGCTGATCCGCGACGGCGGCGTGCCCGGCGTGGTGGTCCGCCTGGGCCGCGGCTTCGCCGGCATCGCGGCGGTGGAGACCGGCGTGACGGCTGGCGCCGCGGCGCTCGATCTCAACGTCGCCAACGTCGCGCGCGACGCCGGCATCACGGGGCTGGAGTTCCTGTCGGGCATCCCCGGCACGGTCGGCGGTGCGCTGCGCATGAATGGCGGCGCCTATGGCCGCGAGGTGAAGGACGTTCTGGTGGCGGCGCAAGGCGTGGACCGGCGCGGCAACCTGCTGACCTTCTCCAACGAGGCGATGGGCTTCACCTACCGACACTGCGCCGTGCCGGACGACGTCATCTTCACCTGCGCCAAATTCCAGGGCACGGCCGACGAGCCGCTGGCGATCGCCCGACGCATGGCGGAAATTTCCGACAAGCGCGGCGACAGCCAGCCGGTCCGCGCGCGAACCGGCGGTTCCACCTTCAAGAACCCGGACGGCGACAGGAAGGCGTGGCAGCTCATTGACGCGGCCGGCTGCCGCGGCCTGCGCGTCGGCGACGCCCAGGTGTCGGAGAAGCACTGCAATTTCCTGCTCAACCTCGGCGGCGCCTCGGCGGCCGACCTGGAGGCTTTGGGCGAAGAGGTGCGGCGGCGCGTGTTCGACACCTCCGGCATCACGCTGGAGTGGGAGATCAAGCGCATCGGTGTCGCCAAGGAAGGTGCGTCATGACCGCCCGCAAGAAGCACGTCGCCGTCCTGATGGGCGGCTGGTCGGCCGAGCGCGAGGTGTCGCTGGTCAGCGGCGCCGCCGTCGCCAAGGCGCTGGAGGAGGAAGGCTACACGGTCACCGCGGTGGACGTGCAGCG
>DASPIO010000367.1:0-2354 GCA_035629155.1 Azospirillum sp.
CCGCCCGGGCACCGACGTGCCGCTCATCTGGGGCATCCTCTGGCACGTCTTCGAGAACGGCTGGGAGGACAAGGACTACATCGCCAAGCGCGTCTACGGCATGGACGACATCCGCGCCGAGGTGAAGAAGTGGACGCCCGAGGAGGTGGAGCGCGTGACCGGCGTTCCCGGCAGCCAGTTAAAGCGCGTGGCGCGCACGTTGGCCTCCAACCGCCCCGGCACGCTGGTCTGGTGCATGGGCGGCACGCAGCACCACGTCGGCACCAGCAACACCCGCGCCTACTGCATCCTGCAGCTCGCACTCGGCAACGTCGGCGTGGCCGGCGGCGGCACCAACATCTTCCGCGGCCATGACAACGTGCAGGGTGCGACCGACTTCGGCGTCGTGTCGGACAGCCTGCCCGGCTACTACGGCCTCGCCGAGGGGGCGTGGAAGCACTGGGCGCGCGTCTGGGAGGTGCCGTACGAGGACGTCCTCAAGCGCTTCACCTCGAAGGAGCTGATGGAGAAGACCGGCATTCCGGTCTCCCGCTGGTTCGACGGCGTGCTGGAGGCCAAGGAGAACATCGACCAGCCGAACGCCATCAAGGGCATGGTGTTCTGGGGCCACGCGCCGAACAGCCAGACGCGCCTGCCCGACATGCGCAAGGCGATGTCCAAGCTGGACATCCTGGTCGTCATCGACCCCTACCCGACGATGACCGCCGTGCTGCACGAGCGCAAGGACGGCGTCTACCTGCTGCCCGCCGCCACGCAGTTCGAGACGGAGGGTTCGGCCACCGCGTCCAACCGCTCCATCCAGTGGCGCGAGAAGGTCATGGCCCCGCTGTTCGAGGCCAAGACCGACCACGAGATCATGTACCTCTTCGCCAAGAAGTTCGGCTTCGCCGAAGCGATGTTCAAGAACATCAAGGTGACCGGGAACGAGCCGTCGATCGAGGACACGACGCGGGAATGGAACCGCGGCATGTGGTCGGTCGGCTACACCGGCCAGTCGCCGGAGCGGCTGAAGCTCCACATGGCCAACCAGCACACCTTCGACAGGACGACCCTGCGCGCCAACGGCGGCCCGTGCGACGGCGACTACTTCGGCCTGCCCTGGCCGTGCTGGGGCACGCCGGAGATGAAGCATCCGGGCTCCGCCAATCTCTACGACAACTCGCTGCCCGTGGCCGACGGCGGCGGCGCCTTCCGCGCCCGCTTCGGGGTCGAGCGCAACGGCGTCACCCTGCTGGCCGAGGGCGCCTTCCCGGACAACTCCGAGATCAAGGACGGCTACCCGGAAGTCACCATGGCCATGCTCCAGAAGATGGGCTGGGATGGCGAACTGACCGAAGCCGAGATGGCCGTGATCAAGAAGATCGGCGGCGAGAAGATCGGTGCGGTGTCCTGGACGACCGACTTGTCGGGCGGCATCCAGCGCGTGGCGATCAAGCACGGCCTGAACCCGCCGGGCAACGCCAAGGCGCGCTGCGTCGCCTGGAACTTCCCGGACGCCGTTCCGGTGCACCGCGAGCCGCTGTACACCCCGCGCCGCGACCTCGTGGCGTCGTATCCGACCTACAAGGACACCAAGCTCTGGCGCCTGCCGACGCTCTACAAGTCGATCCAGGACCGCGACGTCTCCAAGGAATACCCGATCATCCTCACCTCCGGCCGACTGGTGGAGTACGAGGGCGGCGGCGAGGAGACGCGCTCCAACCCCTGGCTGGCCGAGCTGCAGCAAGACATGTTCGTCGAGATCAACCCGACGGACGCCAACAACCTGGGCATCAAGGACGGCCAGGTGGTGTGGGTCGAGGGTGCCGAGAAGGGCAAGGTCAAGGTCAAGGCCATGGTGACCGAGCGGGTCGGCCGTGGCGTCGCCTTCATGCCCTTCCACTTCGGCGGCTGGTACCAGGGCGAGGACCTGCGCGCCAAGTACCCGACCGGCGCCGATCCCATCGTGCTGGGCGAGGCGGCGAACACCGCCACGACCTACGGCTACGATCCGATCACGCTGATGCAGGAAACCAAGACCACCCTCTGCCGCATTTCGGCCGCCTGATCACGGGAGATAGAAAATCATGGCTCGCATGAAGTTCCTGTGCGACGCGGACCGCTGCATCGAATGCAACGCCTGCGTCACGGCCTGCAAGAACGAGCACGAGATCCCCTGGGGCATCAACCGCCGCCGGGTGGTCACGCTGAACGACGGCAAGCCCGGTGAGCGCTCGATCTCGGTCGCCTGCATGCACTGCTCGGACGCGCCGTGCAAGGCGGTGTGCCCGGTGGACTGCTTCTACCAGACCGAGGAAGGCGTGGTCCTGCACAACAAGGACCTGTGCATCGGCTGCGGCTACTGCTTCTACGCC
>DASPIO010000368.1:0-2229 GCA_035629155.1 Azospirillum sp.
GGCCTACATCATGAAGAACGCCCAGTCGGTGATCATCGTCCCCGGCTACGGCATGGCGGTGGCGCAGGCGCAGCACGCGCTGCGCGAGATGGCCGACCTGCTGAAGAAGGAAGGCGTGGACGTCAAGTACGCCATCCACCCCGTGGCAGGCCGCATGCCCGGCCACATGAACGTGCTGCTGGCCGAGGCCAACGTGCCGTACGACGAGGTGTTCGAGCTGGAGGACATCAACCGCGACTTCAACTCCGCGGACGTGGCCTTCGTGATCGGCGCCAACGACGTGACCAACCCGGCGGCCAAGACCGACCCGGCCAGTCCGATCTACGGCATGCCGATCCTGGACGTGGAGAAGGCCAAGACGGTGTTCTTCATCAAGCGCTCCATGGCGTCCGGCTACGCCGGCGTGGAGAACGAGCTGTTCTTCCGCCCCAACACCATGATGCTCTTCGGCGATGCCAAGAAGGTCACCGAGGAAGTCGTCAAGTCGATGGACCACTGAGTGTGAAGGGCTGCGAGGGGACGCCGTCCCCTCGCGCTGCCCTTGCATCCCGTTTGGTAATGTAGGTTGGGTTGAGCGACAGCGAAAACCCAACGCGTCCGACATGGCAGCGACGTAGGGTTTTCGGCTTTGGCATCAACCCAACCTACGGGATCACCGCTTCTTATCGAACGCCTTGTCGAGCTTCTCTTCCAATTCTTCGACGACCATTTCGCCCTTGCGCTGAAGGACGGCGATGGCCGGCGCCATGATCTGGCCGGTGGTGCAGCCGGCGGCGATCGTCGCCACCAGCAGCGGCACGGCCAGCACCGACGCCGAACCGGCGGCTCCCGCCGCGCCCGCGCCGCCCGTGGCGATGATGTAGGCGCTGCCGGCCAGCACCGCCGCCGTACCGGCGATGGCGCCGCCGGTCATGCAGGCGAAGCCGGCGTACTCGGCATCGGTCATGCCCGCGGCGTTCGTCCTCTTCGCGGGATCAGCGGCGAGCGCCGGCAGGCTCGCCGTGATCAGCAGCGAGGCAACGGCGAGGGCGTGCAGGGTCTGCCGCATGGCGTTCCGTCTCCCAGGCGAGGGCGTGGACCGTTCCGACCGTACCCCACCAGGAGGCGTCGCGCCAAGCGTTGGGATTACCCCTTCTTTACGCTGAAGCAGTGCTCCGGCCCCGGAAAGCGGCGCGCCCGCACGTCGGCGGCGTACTGCTCGGCGGCGTGCGACACCGCCGTCCCCAGGTCCGCGTAGCGCTTGACGAACTTCGGCGTGAACTCGGCGAACAGGCCCAGCAGGTCGTCGCTGACCAGCACCTGCCCGTCGCAGGCGGGCGAGGCGCCGATGCCGATGGTGGGGATGGGCAGCTCGGCGCTGATGGACCGGGCCAGCGGCTCCACCGTGCCCTCGATCACCACGGCGAAGGCCCCGGCGTCGGCGATGGCATGGGCGTCGGCGCGGATGCGCTCGGCCACCGCGTCGTCGCGGCCCACCGCCCTGTAGCCGCCCAGGCTGTTCACCGACTGCGGCATCAGCCCGACGTGGCCCAGCACCGGAATGCCGCGCGCCGCCAGGAAGGCCACCGTCTCGGCCATCTCCAGCCCGCCCTCCAGCTTCACCGCCTGCGCGCCGGTCTCCGCCATCACGCGGGCGGCGTTGCGGAAGGCCTGCTGCGGCGATTCCTGGTAGCTGCCGAACGGCAGGTCGATGACCACGCAGGCCCGCCGCGAGCCGCGCACCACGGCCGCGCCATGGGCGATCATCAGGTCCAGCGTGACGGGCAGGGTGGAGTCGAACCCGTACACCACCATGCCCAGCGAGTCGCCGACCAGCAGCAGGTCGACGTGCGCGTCGAGCAGCCGCGCCATCGGCGCGGTGTAGGCGGTGAGACACACGATGGGTTCACAGCCCTTCGGGCTGGTGGGCTCACCGCCCTTGCGGGCGCGCAGTTCGGGCGCGGTGATGCGCCGGACGTCCGTGGTGGCGCTCACCCGGTCCTCCGCTGAACGAGATGGGAAAGGGAAGGGCGGAAACGCCAAAACCGCCCACGCGCAAGCGCGGGGCGGCGGCGAAACGTCTCAGGATTGCCGGAGCGTGAAACGCGTCCGGCACCTGCCCGGCGACTAGTAGCCCTCGCGCTCCATGCGCTTGCGCAGAAGCTTGCGGGTGCGGCGCACCGCCTCCGCCTTCTCGCGCGCACGCTTCTCCGAGGGCTTCTCGTAGTTCCGGCGCAGCTTCATTTCCCG